>JBGSOR010000579.1:0-10630 GCA_041738985.1 Chromatiaceae bacterium
CACCAGCGAGCCGCCCTCGATCCTGATCGGGACCGCTCGCGCCCCTCGGTCTGCCGGCGGCGCTGGCGGCGCCTTCGGTTTCCCCCGCCCTTTGGCGCCCGGTCGCCTGCCAGGGACCTTGGCCGCCTCCTGTTCCGCCGCGGAGAAGGTTTCGTCGAACCATGTGTCATCCATGGTTGGGGCCTCCATGTGCTGTGCCCGACGGGCAAATTGATGCTTGCCCCGATTTGGTCGCTTGCCATGTGCGCAAGAACTCGCCCATGTTCTCCGTCTCGGCGGCTTCCACTTTGCGCATGTGCTCCCACGCTTCGCGGTCAAGCAACGCCTCAACCGTCGCTTGCACCCGCCGGCGGAGCTCCGGAGGCGGTAGCGCGTCCAGCTCCCAGCATTGGGTGCCGTAACGCTCAGTGAACCATTTGAACCGGGGGTCTTTCGCCTTGGTAGCGGCCCCGAAGGAAGGAAGGACGCCCGGGGATGTGTCGGCCTCGTTAAGGGCGACACGATGCATTGTCGCTGTACCCCGATACCGTTGGATCCGCGCGGGCAGGTCCACTACGCTCATATGTAGACCGCTGGGATCCCAGTCGCCCACGTACAGCACGCACAGCGGTTTCAGGGTGGCGTCGGTCTCCCTGGCAATGGTTTGAATCGCGGTCGCCGACCCGTAGCCATGCATGACGCGGAAGGTCAGCCCATAGTCGTTGAGCACCGGAGCGAGCGTCCCTCGAACAGTGCCTTTCTCGCTCCAGACTTCGACCCAATAGGGTTGGGCGCTCCAATAGTCCTTGCGGTATGCGCTGACGGCCGCCGTGATGATGGCGTTCGGGTCGGACCATCTACGCGCCCGCTCGGCCTCGCGGGTTTCGTCAACGATCCATTCCCAGGGGATCGCCCCCGATTCGCGACCCCATACCAACTGCCGAGAGACGCGGTTGGTGTTGGTCTTACTCATGCCGTCGATCAGGCCGGCGACGAACAACCGATAACAGACGGCGCGGACTGTCGCCGGCTGGATCTCGCGCAAGATGTCGGCGGCGGCATCGACCAGGGCGATGGACTCGCGGGATTTGCCGCGACGGCGAGTGGGACCCTTCATCGAGACGCCCCCCACCTGCTTCAGCCCTGGATCAGGGCGGCGAAGCTCCGCGTCGATCGGTTCGCGCGCGGCGGGTACTGTGCTAATATCCAGCTCGCCAATTGCAAGCGACCCCTTGAGCCCGCGCCGATCCCCAGATCCCCGCGGGCTTTTCTCTTTTGCGGGCACAGCAACGCCCGCCCCGGCCGATCTGGCCGGGTCCTTGTGTGTGTCCATTTACTCCCCCCCAGAGACCTGGCTGGCAATCGCCCCGTCTCTGGCTTCGCTCGCGATGTCGGCACCCAGGGCCGCCAGCATCTCCATCGCGCTGATAAGCCCATCCACCCGATCCATCGCTCGCATCCGCTGTTCGGGGTCGGGGATTGTCACCTCGGAGAGTGCCGATTCGGCGCCAACGGCACAAGCTCGTATGGCGTAGCAGACACGCCACAGGCGGTCATGCGTATCGGCGCTCATGCTGCCCTCCGCCTGGCGGCTTTCGACTCTTTCGCCGATTCCTCGCGGAGAATCTCCAACACCACGCGTTCGATATCGGGACCGACCAGGTTGCCGGCCGATCCGGTGCGGACGATTAACTGCCCAGATTCGACCAGGCGAGCGCGATGTTTACGGACGAACCATTCGAAACTGGACTGTGTGGGGAATACGTTTGGGGCATCGAGCGCGATGAATTCGCGCGCCGGCCGAAACGATAAAAGCCGCTCGGTAGTGTCGTGCATTTCTGTCTCCGGTAAGCGCCTGCCACGGCGTAGGGAAACAGTACCGGACGCGAGCTGTGCGTGGGTGACGGAATCGACCGTATGCTAAGCACTCGGTCTATTCTCTTCCCGACTAGGGGTCTGAACGCGAATCGAGGAAGGTCTGCGCCCGGGTTTTGGTCAAATCTTCGCACTTCCCGACAGCCACGCCAGGCGCGCGGTCGGTGATGCGGATCAACTCCAACTGAGCGGCGTCGGCGAGCGCGCGCGCCGACACCCGGCGGCGGAGAGCGCGAAGACGCGCGAGGGCCTCGGCGAAGATCGGAACCATCCAATCGTCTACCCGGCGCGCCTTCCTGGCGCGGGCCGCGCCTCCGCTCGAAGGGCCTTTGCGCGACCTCCGCAAGCAACCGTCCATCGCTCGCCGTAGTCGCAGTCTGGAGCGGATGGACTCCGCTCCAATTTCCCCGAGATCGGCTATCCCATCATCATCCGGCAATTGCTGCGCCAGGGCGGAG
The DNA here is from genome assembly GCA_041738985.1 of Chromatiaceae bacterium. GTDB lineage: Bacteria > Pseudomonadota > Gammaproteobacteria > Chromatiales > Chromatiaceae > Thiodictyon. The sequence goes on from JBGSOR010000579.1 coordinate 2,313, forward strand.
ATCTCCAAGAGCTTACCGGCCATCCGGTCCAGCCACGCCATGAATTCCTCGCGCGGCATGCCGCCGCTCATCCGAACACCCGGTCCACGACGGCCAGCTTGTCGTTGGCGTTTTGGTGCATGTAACGCGCGGAGGCGGCCAAGGTGCGGTGCCCCAAGATGGCCATGATCTGCGCCTGCCCGACCCCCGCGGTCGCGAGTGCCGATCCGCACCCGTGCCGGAGCTGGTGGAAGTTGCGCCCGGGGAGCCCGGCATCCTCGCAAGCCCTGATCCAGAGGGTCCGGAAGCCGAACGGGCGCCCGGGTCGGCCCTCGAAGACCAGGGCGTCGGCCTTCTGCCGGGGGAGTTTGCGCAGCTCCGCGGCCGCGCGCTCGGACAGCGCCGCGACGATGGGTTGTCCGTTCTTGGTCCGGGAGACGGTCAGGGTGCGCTTATCCAGGTCCACGTCGGTCCAGCGCAGCTCCTGCAGGTTGCCGACCCTGAGCCCGCTATGGAAGGCGACCAGGATCAGGGCGGGGAGCCTCCCCCAGCGGGTATCGAGCACGCGCGCGACGGCAAGGATGCGCTCGACCTCCTCGGGCCGCAGGTAGCGGTCCGGGTCTGCGGGCTCGGGCGCCCGTTCGATCCCCTTCGTGGGCGGGACATGGGCGCGCGGGAGTAGGCGTAGTCGCCGGGCGAAGCGGTAGACACTCCCGAGCTGGGAGACGTAGCGATTGAAGGTGGAGCCCGCCAGCGGGGCACCGGCCGGGAGGGTTGCCTTGCCCTTGCGCGGCGCCAGGCGGCCGCGTTCGGCCAGGCTGACCAGGGCGGCGTCCACATCTTCGGGCGAGATCGCGGACAGCTCCCGGTCTCCGAGTGCGTCGGTCCAGAAGGCGAGGCGCCCTAGGGTCGCGCGGTCGAATTCGCGCGACGCGACCAGGGCGTCGATAACGGCGGCAAGGGTGGGCATGTCGGCTTCTCCGGCGATGCGAAACGATCACAACCCTAAAATCTAGGGGGTCAGATCGCCGTGGCGGCGCATTACCCGAGAAAAATCAACTGCCTACGCGAAAATTGGAGCGGGAAACGAGACTCGAACTCGCGACCCCAACCTTGGCAAGGTTGTGCTCTACCAACTGAGCTATTCCCGCTAGTAGCCGGTTATTTTACGAGTCCGGCGTAGACTGTCAAGCCCCGGAAGCGATCCCGTCATCCGGTCCCTTGGCGCGTCTCCCCGGAAAGGGCCGGCCAGGCGGCTTGCAGATAGAGCCACATGGACCAGAGCGTGAGGATCGCGGCCAGGTACAGGAGCGCGAGCCCGGGGTAATAGACCCAAGGTCCCATGGCAGCGTCGCGCAGCAGCAGCATGATGATTGAGACCATCTGCGCGGTGGTCTTAAGCTTGCCGATGCCGGACACGGCCACCTGGGCACGGGCGCCGATCTCCGCCATCCACTCGCGCAGGGCCGAGACCGTGATCTCCCGCCCGATAATCACCACCGCGGGCAGCACCAGCAGGATCCGCGGGTCAGCCTGCACGAGGAGTACCAGGGCCACGGCCACCATCAGTTTGTCCGCCACGGGATCCAGAAAGGCCCCGAGCGGCGAGGTCTGCCCCCAGCGCCGGGCCAGGTAGCCATCGACGAAGTCCGTAAGCGCTGCCGCGGAGAAGACAGCCGCCGCCGCATAGGGCGACCAACGGGTGGGGAGGTAGAACACGAGGACGAACACCGGGATTAGCAGGATCCGCAACAGCGTCAGCAGGTTCGGCGTGTTCCAGAGTGGCGTCAGGGGCAGGGGTGTCACGGGGCCGCGGCTTCCAGGTGTAGGGCGTCGTGGATTCGCTGGGCGAGGTCGCGGCCGATTCCATCCACCCGAGCGATGTCGTCCACCCCCGCGCGGGCCAGTCCGCGGATGCCGCCGAAGGCCTTGAGCAGACTCTGGCGGCGCTTGGGTCCCACCCCGCCGATCTCTTCCAGGACGGAGACGGTGCGCGCCTTGGCGCGACGCAGACGATGACCCGTAATGGCGAAGCGATGGGCCTCGTCGCGGATCTGCTCGATGAGGTGCATGGCCGGCGAGTCGGCCGGGAGTATAACGGGGGTCCCCCGGCCCAACAACCAAAGCTGCTCCGTACCCGGCCGCCGCTCGGGCCCCTTCGATATTCCCACCATACAGATCCCGCCCGGCCCCACGGACAACCCCAGCTCCTGGAGCGCATCCGCGACGGACGCGATCTGGCCTCGGCCTCCATCGATAAAGAGCAGATCCGGGACCGGGTACTCCCCCTGCTTGATCCGCGTATAGCGTCGGGTCAGTGCCTGGTGGAGGGCCGCATAGTCGTCTCCAGGGGTGATGCCCTCGATATTGAAGCGCCGATAGTCGGGCTTGCGCGGCCCCTCCCCGTCGAAGACCACGCAAGAGGCCACGGTGCGCTCGCCCTGCGTGTGGCTGATGTCGAAGCACTCCATGCGCTCCGGGGCCTCGGCCAGGTCCAGGGCGTCGCGCAGGGCCAATAGGCGCCGGGCATAGCCCGCCTGACTCCCGAGCCGGGACTTAAGCGCCACCAGGGCATTGCCTCTGGCCATCTCCAACCAGCGTGCGCGCTCCGTGCGCACCCGCCATTTGATCTGAACCCGGTGCCCGGCCCGCTCCCCCAGGGCCGTCTCCAGCAGCTCGAGATCCTCCGGTTCTGCGGAGACCACCAGCTCCGGCGGGATCTGCTTATCCGCATAGAACTGTGCAAGGAAGCCTGCCAGCAAGGCCCCCTCGCCCGTGTCCTCGGGGGCCAGGGGGAAGAACGCCTTGTTGCCCAAGTTGCGCCCGGCGCGGATGAAGAAGACCTGGACGCAGCTCGCGCCCCCTTCCTGGGCGCACGCGACGATATCCAGGTCACCCCCCTCCCCGCTCACGTACTGCCGCTCGCGGATGCGCTGGAGCGCGGCGATCCGGTCGCGCAGCACGGCGGCCCGCTCGAAGTCCAGCGCCGCAGCGGCGGAGTCCATGGCTGAGGCCAGCTCCGCGATCACCTCCTCCGTGCGCCCGTCCAGGAACTTGGCCGTGCGCTCCACGTCTTCGCGATAGACCTCCTCGCTCACAAGGCCAACGCAAGGCCCGGTGCAACGCTTGATCTGGTATTGGAGACAGGGCCGGGAGCGGGTGCGATAGAAGCTGTCCTCGCACTGGCGCACGGGAAACAGACGCTGGAGGAGCTGCAAGGTCTCGCGCACGGCCCAGGCGCTGGGATAGGGGCCGAAATAGCGGCCGGGACCCTTGCGCGAGCCCCGATAGAAGGCCAGTCGCGGGAAGGCGTCCTGGTCCGTGAGCAGGATATAGGGATAGCTCTTGTCGTCCCGCAGCACGACGTTGTAGCGGGGCTTCAGGGACTTGATGAGGTTGCTCTCCAGGAGCAGGGCCTCGCCCTCGCTGCGGGTGACGGTCACCTCGATATCCGCCACCTGGCCCACCATGGAAAGGATCCGGCCATTCAGTGCACGGGTGAAATAGCTCGCCACCCGGCGCTTGAGGTTCTTGGCCTTGCCCACGTAAAGGACCTGGCCGCCGGCGCTTAGCATGCGGTAGACCCCGGGACCTTGGGGGATCTGTTTGAGGCGCTCGCGTGGATCGAAGTCCGTCAAGGCAGGATCTCCGGCCTCGGATCTCGAGCCGGGCACCCCAGGCCGCGGACTCCTGGAGAATCCGGCACCGACGCATAGACCTGGTGGCGCAAGGACAGCGAGTCCACCCCGTCGAGCCCCCTCAGCTCACCTCGGGGTTGCCACCGATCAGCCCATGACGAAAGGCGAGTCGGGTCAGGTCCACGTCCGTATGCACCCCGAGCTTGTCGTAGATCCGTTGGCGATAGGTACTGACCGTCTTGGGACTGAGCGACAGGGTCTCGGAGATGTCCTGGGTGCGCTGACCGTCCAGGATCATCATGGCCACCTGCAGCTCTCGCGAAGACAGCTCTTTGAAAGGGCTGCCTGCCCCTCCTTGCCAATCCGCCAGCATGCGAGCCTGGGCCACCCCGGAGTCCACATAGGGCCGACCGGCCGCGACCTCCCGGACCGCCTTGACCAGCTCCTCCGCCGGACAGCCCTTGGTCAGGTAACCCATGGCACCGGCCTCCCGAAGCTGGCTGGGAAAGGGGTCGTCGCCGATCACCGTCAGCGCGATCACCCGGCAATCCGGGACCAGGCGCTTGAGCCGACGGGTCGCCTCGATCCCGCCCATGCCGCCCGGCATGGAGAGGTCCATCAGACAGATATCCGGCACCAAGCGCTTTGCGAGCTTGAGGGCATCCTCGCCGTTCGCGGCCTCGCCCACCACCTCCACGAGGTCCTGCTCCTTGAGGATGAGGCGCAGCCCGGTGCGAAACAGGGCGTGGTCATCGACAATGAGTACCTTGATCATGTCCGAGATTCCGGGAGACGCGGGCAACGGGTCTGGGGGGTGTCCCCGACATTCTATCCCGGATCGGAAACATGCAGCTTGGCACAGCAATGGGAAGTGCTTTAAAGACCCAACGCAGCCCGAATACTGCAGAGCCTCCGTCTGAGGACAGACCCGGCGCACGAGGCACTGTGGCGCGCGCGATTCCTTCGCGGGCCTAGGCGCAAATCCTCGGCCGCCCGGAGCCCCGAGCGGACCGATCAGACCGAGCTCGAGCCGCAATCCGCCCGCCGACAGTGGTTAACCTCCACCGTGAGGTGCAAAAGTCCTGGAACCCCAGCGACCAGCCCCCGGTAGTGCTCCACCGGTCGCGGGTTATGAGTGACGAGCGAGACAATGCAGGCGCGACCGGCGGGGCCCACGCGCCAGACGTGCAGGTCCGCGACCTCGTTATCGGCATCCGCTTCAATGGCGGTACGGACCTGGCAGGCGATCTGGCCTTGATCCTCCGCGTCGACTAGCACCGCTGCGCTGTCCCGTGCAAGCCCCCAAGACCAGCGCCCCACCAGCAGGGCCCCGACGATCCCCATCAGGGGGTCCAGGAAACCCCAGCCATAGGCAAGACCCAGACCCAGGGCTACCAGGGCCAGGACCGAGGTCAGGGCATCGGCGACCACATGGAGATAGGCTGCGCGGAGGTTGTGGTCCTCGTGGTCGCCATCCCGGCGACCATCGTCGTGTCCGTGAAACAGATCGTGCCCGGGGACATGGGCGTGCTCGTCCGGATGATCGTGGTCGTGTCCGTGTCCCAGCAACCAGGCGGAGACCAGATTCACGGCGAGCCCGAAGGCGGCGACCATTAGGGCATCCCCGTAGCGGACCTCGACCGGATGGGCAAGCCGGATTGTCGACTCCAGCGCCATCCAGAATGCACCGGCGCCGAGCATCAGGGCGCTGGTGTATCCAGCCAGCGACGAGACCTTGCCGGTTCCGAAGGTGAAACGGGCATCGGTGCTGCGCCGACGGGCGAAGGCATAGGCATAGGCGCTGATCCCGAGCGCCGCCGCATGGCTGCCCATGTGCCAGCCGTCGGCCAGCAGGGCCATGGAGCCGGTGAGCCAGCCTGCCACCAGCTCTACGACCATGGCCCCGAGGGTGAGGGCCACGACCCAGCGTGTGCGCCGCTCCGCCTGGGACTGGCCGGCGGCCGTGAAGTCGTGGGAGTGACCCCAGAGCCTCAGGTCATGGGTGCCCATCGGCGCTCGGGCTGGCAGGGACTCCCACCCACTCGTAGGTCTCCAGATCGGCCATGTTGCACTTGCCACAGGAGGTGCCGCAGGCGGCGGCGCCCTCCACCCGTCGAACGCGCCCCTTACGTTCCAGGGTGGCGAGCATACTCCGCACGACCTCCGGGCTAGCCCCGAAGCGATGGACCATGTCCAGCAGGGCGACCCGGCGGTGTTGCGTCATATAGCCAGCAAGCTCGGATAAGATCATTCTCTTTGCATCGCGCTCCGATTCAGGTCGTTAAAGATCGCGTGGCTCGAGAGTACTTGCGACACTAAGGGACGGGGGCCACCAGGATCTTGGCCGCCATGCCGCCACCGAGCGCGATACGCGACTCGCCGCGCGCGACTAAGAGACCCCCGCCCTGGCGCTGGACCACCCGGATCTCGGTGCCGACATTGAGCCCCAGCTCGGTGAGCCGCATCGCCAACCCCTTCCCGCCGCGCAACGCGAGGATGCGCAGTGCCGCGCCTTCGTCGGCCATCGCCAATGGGAACCCATTAGTCGAGGGGGTTGAGATATCCACGAACGGCTACCTGAGGCTCCGCGGACTGAAATCGGAGCAAGGCGGCAAATCAGCCGTGCACCCGCGTTGGCCGAGCAGGGGGAGAAGCTGGGGTCGACTCCCGCACAACGGAGAATTCGCAGACTGGAACATCGCTGGAAACCGGACTCGACTACCTAACGAGAACGATTTCCATGGTACGCCGGTGGCCCCTCTAACGCAAATCCTTCTCACTACGGTACATTAGAGCCCTCGCGCACGCGCCGGCCCCAAGTGGCTCTAGACTAGGCCGGTGCGGGCGCGAGGCAACGCGTAGCCGCGGACCAGCCCCTGCGGCACACCCTTTCCCGATCACATCCAACGGAGCTCCACAGTGAGCCCCAATTCGAGCGAGACCGACCCAACGACCCAACAGCGACCGAAGTGATCTTTGACCCCTCGTGGACGCACCGTGGCAGAAGATGACCAACCTACGCCAACCTTGGTCATTGGCCGCTTACGTCGGCGCAGGTGAGAGTGAGCAGGATGTCGGCGTACCAGGCACAATTGAGACCGAGCGATTCATCGACCTGCATGTCCCGGCCGCCCATTTCCATTTTCGCAGAGTGAACACCGAGCAGCTTCCAGGGCAAGTGTCCGCTCCCTGATGGATACTTCATCACTACAGGTGCCCCGCTGGTTCCGTGATGGGTTCGCGCATCGGTGAGGAAATAGCCCTGACCCTGGAAACGCAGGCCGAACGACGACGCGATCACGGCTTGCCGCACCACCGGCAAGTGGTGCAGCGTGTCGTGGAAACCGAGCGGGAAGCCCACCACCAGTAATGGCGTCCCGACCTTGACCTCCTGCAACCCGTGCTGCAAATGTGCCGGCGTGAAGGCGCGCAGCGCCACCGCGGACGGCATCGCGGCCCGGTTTAATTCGATCGCCGCCACGTCGATCTCGCCCGCGGTGTCCCGCCCCTGGTGCCAGATAGCCCTGCCGTCGCGATACAGCAGCACCGACAGGACGGCCGACCTGGTCAGGTTCGCCGCGTCGGTATGCACCTCGATCTCGATCCGATCCGGGAGGTGGCCGCTCGGCTTGTCGATCAGCACATGACGGTTGGTGACCAGATAGAGGCGCGCGTCGCGTTCAAAGAAGAACCCGCTGGCCCCGGTCAGCATCTGAGTTCCGAAGAAGGTCGAGACGCGGGCAGTCGTCAGCAGCAGGGGCTCGATCATCGCGGCTGTTGCATGAGTCGCGGCTCGCTCGTGCCAGCGAGACGCCGGGCCAAGGTTACGCACTGCAGCGCCGATCTCCTGTGGTTCCCAGCCAGCAGGCGGCCGTTGTCAGGGCAATTGCGGCCATGGGGGTGGCGAGGCTGTGCCGACCCGCAGGGTGTCGCGAAGGTACGCGGGGTCTGATCGGACGAGCACGAGCTGCTAAGCCGGTTCCGTTCCACCGTCAGTCGATAGCGCGTCGGCGCACAGATGCGGCAGTGCGAAACCCCGCGATGGACCCTCGACGGCCACGGCGCGAATAACCGGCGCATGCGACCGGACGCCGCCGAACATGGTTGCGAACGTGAAGGAGACGTGCGCGTACATCCAGTCCCGGATGGCCTGAACTCGACTGTAGCCAGGTCCCAGCGTTCCGAGCTCACGGCTGGCCAGATTCACCAAACGGTCCGATTGGCAATAACGTAGTGCAACTCGGCCTGCAGTTCGGTTCGGTTCAAGGCCTGGCTTTTGCTAAATGACAACGAAACTCTCCTCCGGAGCGGCTGTTCGATACGCAAGTGTACCCTCTTCGCTCCGAGCGGGACGGGGCATCTCCGTGCGGGATCAGGCCCTGCGCATCGGCGATCTCGCGCCGCCACAGCGGGCACCCGCCGTCGTACAGCACCGTGAGCCCGCCGGGCGGCGTGGGCGAGCTCACAGTAGATCCTCGGCACCGTGCAGCCCGCACGTGGTGCGTGTCCACCATTGCAAGAAGCTCCCGCAGCGACGCTCCACGGGCGGGAATAACGTCGGCAAGTCGTCCAGTTGCGCCACCGGCTGGAACCAGCGCGTGAGGTGCGGGTCGTCGACGTTGCGCACGCGCGCCGTGTCACCGCGCCGTCGCCGCGCCCTGGATGGCCTGCAGCACGCGCCAATTGCCCGGCGCCGTCATC
>JBGSOR010000067.1:0-18018 GCA_041738985.1 Chromatiaceae bacterium
TCTGACCGGCCTGGCCGCCGCCCAAGGGAGCCACCAGCGCAGCCACCCAAGCGCGGACGGCGTGCTCGCCGCCATCTGCTTCCACCTCGCCTGGCGACCACTGCTGCACAAGCGGATCTCGGTGACGACCCTGGCCAACCTGCCCTGGCATCTGCGCGTCGCGGCGACGATGGTCGGTGCATCGGTGAACCCGGACCGCCAGGGCGCGGATCGCTTCGGCGGCGTCCCGGTTCAATCCCTGGTCGATGGCTGGAGCTTCACCGAGACCGCCTACCTGGCCTTGCTGGGGTGCCGGCCCGATGCCGATGGGCGCTTCGCCTTCTCGGTGCTGCTTGGGCTTACCGCATCGAACGGCCCCGGCACCATCTCGGCCCAGGGCGCCAAGGGTGGGGTCAGCGCGGACGGGCCGGAGATGCCCGAGCGGGTCCAGGTCAACAAGGGCTATCTCGGCTTCCTCAGCCACACTGGCTTTGCCCACGGCGGCAACGGCTTCGAGGCCATGCAGTTCCTGGTCGAGCGCTTCAGCGGGCGCAATCTCGCCGATCCCAGCGATCCGAATCATGGCCTGGACCTGGTCCGCATCGCGGCCGACTATGCCGTCGACTTCAAGCTCTATAAGACCAAGGCCAAGGCCGTCGGCAACCTGTCTTACGCCAAGATCCCGTGCGTCAACCACCCGATCTTCAAGGGCAAGGAGGTCAATCTGGACCCCCGTGAGGTCTATGTCCGGGAGCTCTTCCAGTCGCGCGGCAGCTACAACGTCTTCCACGAGTTTTACCACGAGCTGGTCCATGCCCTGGCCAGCTACGGCGTCAGCAGCAACGTCTACTGCGTCAACATCGACGCGGTCATCGCCGTAATCCTTCTGAAGATCTTGTGGCGGCCCTACGTCGCCGGGGAGGTCGACGCGGGCTTCCTGGAATACGGCGCCTTCACGACCTTCCTGTACGGCCGCACCATCGGAACGGCCGCCGAGATCGAGGACCACGCAACCCGCGGCCGTAATATGGATACGCGCACGGCGGCGAGTCAGTGCCGGTTCGTGGCCTGATAGGACATCGCGATGCCGCCGGGGAGGGCGGCGCTGTATTTCTGTCGCGGGTATGCAGGGGGGCATAAGGGCGCGGAGCGCCATCGGCGGCGTGACCCCGCGGGAGCGGTGTCACGCGGAGGGGTTCGCCACGTGCACCTTGACCAAGCCAGACGGCTACCAGACGGTCTGGAGTCGGAGGGCGCGATACTCCTCGAAGGCGGCATCTTTGGTCATCAGGACCAGCCGACGCTGGATCGCCTGCCAGATGAGCATCCGGTCGAACGGGTCCTTGTGAGAGATGCGCGGCAGGCGATGGAAGCTGGCGGCCTCCTCAGGCGCCAGTGGCAACAGCCGGTACCCCATGTCTTCCGCGATCTCCGGCAAGGTGTCGGGCAGGCAACCAGTGAGGGTCAGCTTGCCGATGCCCGCCTTGAGCGCGGTGACGCTGCTCACGTAGACCGGATTCTCGGCGTTCGCGAGCAGCGCCTGGGCGGCCCGGCTGAGCCGCTCGGGCGTGAATACGCTCCACAGGAAGCTGTGGGTGTCCAGCAGGTAGCCGGTCACAGGCGCAGCAGCTCCTCGTCGGTGACAGCGAAGTCCTCAGCGATGTGGCAGGTCGCCTGTCCCCGCATGAGCCCGAGCGGCCGGACGGATGGCGCGGCCCGGGGCTGCGCGCGCGCGCAGGAACAGGATGAAGTCCAGGGCCTCCTGGGCCTGCTCCGGGGGCAGGCGGCGGAGTTCGTCGAGGGCCAGGGTCTCGATGGCGGTTTTGGTCATGGCAAGGCGCTTCGGGGGTGGGTACGCTTACGCCCATTATGGCCGACTTGGCGATAGACGGGGGAGCCAAGTCGGCCGGGCGCGGCGGGCGGTGGCTTCCCGCTGAAGCGTCGGCCTCCGCGCAAGCGGTTGAATATTATGCCTGCTGCGTCGGCTCAACCTACGCGCTACATCCGCTCTCAAGCAGGTTGGCGGCAATTCTGCGTTTGTCGACATCCTGATCGGAGTAGCGGTACAGAAGGATATTCGTGTCAAGGAAGTACTCAACGCTCATTCGCTTCCTCGCGGTCGAAGCGATAACCTTCCAGGTTCAGCCGGAACTCGCCCAGCGGTGCAGGGTTGGGCCGGCGAATGAAGGCGCGGAGCTCGTCGAGGAGCTGCGCGTCGGTCGTCGCGGAAAGTGGCTCGATGTTGACGCCGCCACGCTGTTCCATCTGGATGCCTATACGAAAGTAGTGAACGAGGTCCAGAATCTCGGCAAGCTTGCCGTCCGGTATCTGGTGAAGCTCCTGCTTCAACTGCTCGCGGATCGCGTTTGCGGTAACCATGTCGGGTCTTTATCTCCTTCTCGATCACCCTTAACTCATTAGTGAACCGATCCCAAGCGGCTCGGCCGGCTCGCCCTCCGCTTTCGCTGAGGCCGACCCACCCTGGCGCCACTGCCGATCAATACTCCTGAGGTAACTGCTTCAGATCGGCCCAGGAATAAACCGGGCCATTGGTACAGACATAGTCCTTGCCGATGTTGCACCGGCCGCATTTGCCGATACCGCACTTCATCTTATTCTCGACGGTGGTGTAGATCTGCTCGTCCTGGAAACCCAGGGCATGGAGATTTTTGATCACAAATTTGATCATCGCCGGCGGGCCGCAGGTGATGGCGATGGCATCCTCTGGCGATGGCTCCTTTTCCATCAGGTTGGCGGGTACGAATCCGCAGTATTCCTCCCAACCATCATCCGGACTATCCACCGACAGATAGACCTCGGCCGCACCGCGGAGCTTTTCGAGCTCGGCGCGATACATGATGTCGCGGGGACTGCGCCCGCCGTAGAAGACCGTGATGTCGCCGAAGTCCTCCCGCTTGGTGACCGCGGTCTGGATCACCGGCCAGATTGGCGCCAGCCCGCAGCCGCCCCCGATGAATACCAGATGCTTGCCGTGCCAGTCGTTCACCGGAAAGCTGTTGCCGAAGGGACCACGAATCCCGACCAGGGCGCCGACGTCCAGCTCATGAAAGCCGGAGGTGACCCGCCCCGCGCGCATGATGCTGAACTGCTTGTAGTCATGGATCAGCGGCGAGGAGGCGATGGAGATCATCGCCTCGCCCCGACCGAAGATCGAGAGCATCGCACACTGACCGCACTTGTGAGAGAAACCGTCCCCGGCGATGAACTCGAGCCGGAAGGTCTTGATGGCTCGCTCGCCCGGCACCTCCGAATGGATAGCGACCACGCGCGCCAGTTGCGGCAGATAGATATTCGCGTCCACCCTGTCTCTCCCCGCTGCTTTAGCAGTCGGCCGGCTGCACGGGGGCCGCCTCGGCGGCCACCTGATTGACCACGGTAACGATATCGATCCCGACCGGGCAGGCGGTGATACATCGGCCGCACCCGGTACATTGGAAGGCCCCGTGATTCTCGAAAAAATACTGGAACTTGTGGCAGACCCGTTGGCGCAGCCGGGCACCGAGGTCGGCCCTGGGATTGTGCCCCGAGGAGTGCATGGTGAAATCGGGAAACTGGCAACTGTCCCAGGTCCGCACCCGGCTGCCGCATACGGGGGACTGGCCGGCAACCTCGTCGTTGATATCGAAGCAATGACAGGTGGGGCAGAGGAAGGTGCAGATGCCGCAGCCGATGCAGGGCTGAGCCAGGCGCTCCCACAGGGCCGATCCGAAACCGGCCTTCAGGCGCTGGGGCACGGCCTGCGGCTTTGCCACCGTGCGTTGGGGATGAGCCAGCGCCGCGAGCCGCCGCTGCTGCGCCTCGGCACGGTCATCCGCGCCCGCCTCAGTCAGCGCCCCTTGCCCCGCCGTCATCAAGGCCTCGCCAACCGGCGTCAGCGCCCGCACCAGGTAACGGTCACTCAAATCGATCATCAACACGTCCAGCCCCTCCTCACCGAAGGGCGAGCCGCCGACGCTAGTGCAGAAACAGTGGCGGCTGGGCGGCTTGTTACAGGCGAGCCCCACATAGGCCAAGGTGCCGCGGCGCGCCTGGTAATAGGCGTCCGGGGCCTCCTCGCCGAAGACGCGGTCCAGGTGCGTGAGAGCCCGGCCGTCGCAGGGGCGCACACCAAGGACCACCCGGTTTGCGGGGCTGGGGACCAGCGGCGTCAGCCGGGGCTTACCATCCTCGGTCTCGTCGAATGAGAAGAAGACCTCCCGCTGGGGAAAGGACTGGCCCTTCGGCGGCTGCACCGTGTTGGGGTGCCCCAGGGTCAGGCCCTCCTCAGCGCCCGCGACCGGGACATAGGCCCAGATACCATCCTGCAACGCGGGGGCGAGCACGGTCCAGTCGGCGAGCGCGGCGACCCATGCGCCGAGCCGTCCCTTGTCGAGGATTCGCTCCATGGGGCTACCTGATGAAGTCATTGGGGTCGTCGTCGCGGAAGGACGACAGGAGCGCCGCCACCTCGACGCTGGCGCCGGGTTCATAGCCGAAGCGCTCGCGCGATTCGCGCTCCATCTTGGTATTGAGCAGGCGCAGTGGGATGCGCACGGGACAGACCCGCTCGCATTCGCCGCAATCGATACAACGGCCCGCCAGGTGCAGCGCGCGGGTCAGGTGATAACCGATGTTGTCGGAGCGGCTGGCCGAACGCTCGATCCAGCGCAAGCGGTCCGCCTTCTCCTGCGCGGTGGTGTCGGGCGTCACCGTGAAGGCAATGCTGTCCACCATGCACTCCTCGCAATAGCACATCGGACAGACGCTGCGGCAGGCGAAACAGCGGATACAGCGATCGAACTGCCGGGACCAGAAGTCCCAGCGGGCCGCGGCCGAGGCCGCCGTCCGTTCGAATCGTTGCAGTTCGGCAAAGGGCTCGGACAGGGTACCGGCCCTGGCCTGCCCGCGCGGTTCCCGCTCGGTCGGTTCATTCCCGAGCAAGGTGTCATGCACCTTGGGACAGGGGTTGCGGCACTCCAAGCAGCGATCGGCCATCACCCCGGCGGCCGGCATCCGCCACTGCTGGTGCGGGGAGGACAAGACGAACTGGTCACCCTCGAAGCCCACCGCCTCCAGGTCTTGCGGATCGATCCCTGCCGCGCCGCCGACAAGCTTGTGCTCATCGAGCATGCCGCTGGACTCGCACGAGAGGCCGATGATGTAAACCTCATCACGCCGGAGATAGTTCTCCTGCATCAGGACCACGATGGCGCGTGCGTCGCAGCCCTTGGCCAGGATACCGATCGGCTGATCCGCCGGCTCTCCCAGCGCGCCCCGGCGCCTGCGGTCCTGGACCAGGTAAAGGGCCAGGTTGTGGACGCAGGAGGGGTCCCACACCAGGTCCTGCGCCTCCTCGGGCCGATCGATGACGACCGGCTCGGCGGCCCAGCCCCGGGTGCCGCGCCGATAGCCGATCACCGCGCGAACCTGACCGCCCTCCAGCAGGTCCCGCACGCGGGTGTGAAGTTCCGCCGGATTGATCACGGGCGTTGCACCTGCAACTTGTGCTGGGGCCCCAGGGGTCTCAGGTCGGCGACGAAATCGGTAATGACCTTGGCGAACTTGGCCCCCTCGGCGGCGGATACCCAGGACATCCGAAAGCGCTCCGGCTCCAGCCCGATGAATTCCAATAGTTCTTTCACCAGAAACAGCTTGCGGCGGGCCAGATAATTGCCTTCGAGATAGTGACAATCCCCGAGATGGCAGCCCGAGACCAAGACCCCGTCGGCCCCCTTGCGAAAGGCGGTCAGGATGTATTGCGGCGATACGCTGCCCGAACACATCACCGTAATCGGCGTGGCATTGGCCGGGTATTGGATACGCGATACCCCCGCGAGGTCGCTGCCCGCGGACGAGCACCATTTGCATAGAAATGCGACGATCCTGGGCTCGTAGGGTGTCATGGGGTCTTCCGACATGGCGTACCGCTCAATAGATTTGCAGAGGGCCTACTGCCCGCGAAGGCACGCGACGGAATACGCAACACCCTAGACCCTGAGCACCGACTCGATCATCTCCTTCATCTGCAAGGGCGTCGAGTTCTTGACCTGGATGGCGGCACGCAGACAGGAGGCCACACAGCTACCGCAACCCTCGCACAGGACGTCCGTCACCACCGCCTTGCCATGGACCAGACGGATCGCGTCGTAGGGGCAGGTGTCGACACACATCCGACAGCCGGTGCAGAGCCGGGGCCGCACCTGGGCCACGGTGGGCGCATGACTGAGTCGTGGCTGGGATAGCAAGCCAATCGCCTTGGCGGCTGCGGCGCTGGCCTGGGCGACCGTCTCGGGGATGTCCTTGGGTCCCTGCGCGGTGCCGGCCAGAAAGACCCCGGCAGTCACGCTTTCCACTGGCCTGAGCTTGGGATGGGCCTCGGCCAGAAAGCCGTCCTTGTCGCGGCTGATCTTGAGCGTCTTCGCAATGGTGGCGGTTCCGGCGGACGGCTGCATGGCCAGGGCCAATACGACCAGATCGGCCGCGATCTCTACATTCTGGCCGGACAGCGTATCGGTACCGAAGACCCGGACCTTATCCCCATCCTGATAGACCCGCGAGACGCGCCCGCGCAGATACATGACCTCATCCTCCTCCATGACTCCCTGTACGAACTCCTCGTAGCCCTTGCCACCGGATCGGATATCGATATAGAAGACGTAGGCGCGGCCGTCCGGGACCTGGTGCTTGAAGAGCTTGGCATGCTTGGCGGTATACATGCAGCAGATCTTGGAGCACCAGGCGCAGTGACGCGCCGGGTCGCGCGAGCCGACACATTGGATGAAGACCACCTCCTTGGGCGCCCGATGGTCGGATGGGCGCAGTATCTTGCCCTTGGTCGGTCCGGAGGCCGAGCAGAGTCGCTCGAACTGTAGACCGTCGACCACGTCTTCTATCTCTCCCAGGCCATACTCGCCGAGCCGCTGCTGGCCATAGAGATCGAAACCGGTAGCCACCACGACCGCCCCGACCTGTTCCACCACCGTCTCGGGTTTACGGTCGTACGCGATTGCCCCGGTCTCGCAGACATCCCGGCACTTACCACAGACCACCGGATTGAGCCCGAGACAACTCGCCTCATCCAGGGTGTAAGAGGCCGGGATGGCTTGGGGGTAGGGCATGAAAATGGCACGCCGCGCACTCAAACCCAATTCGTATTCGTTGGGGACCACCACCGGACAGACCTGGGCACAGTCGTCGCAGAGCTTGCAGAGGTCCGGGTCCACATAGGCGGCCTGCCGACGGATTTTGACCTGGAAATTGCCCACGTAACCCGAGACCTTTTCCACCTCGCTGGATACCATCAGGGTAATCCGCGGGTGCCGCGCCACCTCGACCATCCGGGGCGACAGGACACACTGAGAACAGTCAAGGGTCGGGAAGGTCTCCGAAAGGCCCATCATGCGCCCCCCGATGGTCGCCTGCCGCTCCACCAGCAGGACGTCGAAACCCGCCGCGGCCAGGTCGAGCGAGGCCTGGATCCCCGCGATACCCGCGCCCACCACCAGGACCCGCCTGGTCACCCCGGTGTCGATGGGGTCGAGTGGGCGGTTGCGTCCGAGCCGACGCAACGCGACGCGCGAGATGCGGATCGCCTTCTCGGTCGCCTCTCCCGGATCGCGGTGCACCCAGGCGCATTGCTCCCGGATGTTGGCGACCTCGCAGTCGAAGCCGTTCAGACCGGCGGCCTTGGCATTCTCGCGGAAGGTGCGCTCGTGCAGATTAGGGGAGCAGCAGGAGACCACCACGCCGTCGAGCGCGTTCTCCTTAATCGCCGCAATGACCGCGGTCTGACCCGGGTCCGAGCACATATAGGCATGGTCGCTGGTGCAGACCACGCCGTTCTCGGCCGCCAGCGCCGAGGCCACCCGCGCGACATCGACCGTGCCGGCGATATTGTTTCCGCAATGGCAGACAAAGACGCCGATCCGCTTACCGCTCATGACGCTGCCGCACCCTGCGGGCGTGGCGTCTGCTCTTCCCGCGACTGGATGCCATGCTCGTAGCCCTTCTCGAAGGCACTGACGTTGACCTTCAGGAAGCGGCCCGGAACCAATCCGGGGAGTGCCTTTTTCATCGCCTCGGCGGTGACCACACCGGTGACCGCGGTAAAAAAGCCCAAGGCGACCAGATTGGTGAACAGGCGGTTGCCGATCGACTCGGCCACCCGGGTCGCCGGGACTCGCCATACCTGCAACTGCGGGTCATGGTCGCCGAGCTTCACCAGGTCTTCCTCGACGATCAGGGTCCCGCCGGGAATCACTTCCGGGTGATATTTGTCATAGGCACCCTGGGACAGGGCCATCAGCACCGCCGGGGCCGTGATATAGGGGTAAAGAATCCGCTGCGCCGACACCACCAACTGGGCGGAGCAGGCGCTGCCCCGGGCCTCCGGACCGAAGCTCTGGGTCATGGTCGCGAACTTGTCGTCGTAGAGCGACAATGCCTTGCCGGTGATCAGGGCGCAACGGATGATGCCCTGCCCGCCGAAACCGGAGAAACGGATCTCGGTGGTGCTCATCAGGGGTTCCCCCTCGGCACCGGCCCGGCTTTCATTGGGTCCTCGGCCTGCTTCGCCTCTTCGGTCTTTTTCTCAGGCTCAGTCTTGCCATAGAGCACGTAATCGTCGCCGATCAGTTTCGCGTTGCACCGCGTCACCGCATCCAGATAGGTGGGCTTTTCGCGATCGACGAACTTGCCCACCGCGATCTTGCCCTGCAGCTCGATGGCCGTGTCACGGGTATCGATACCGTGAAGGATCTCTGAATTGTTCTGGTAATACTGCAGCGCATCCACGCCGTCGCCGAGCCGGTTGCGCCGCAGATAGAGCGTCGTACAGGGGGTGATTATCTCGATGAACGAGAACCCACGCCGGGTCAGCGCCTCCTCCACGGACTGGGTGATGTTGCGCGCGTGCAGCGAGGTCCAGCGTGCGACATAGCTGGCCCCGCACGCGTCCGCCAGAAACGGCAGGGTCAGCGGGTATTCATAATTACCGTAGGGGGTCGTCGATGCGGTGGCCGACCCCGGTGTAGTCGGTGTAACCTGGCCGCCGGTCATGCCGTAGGTGAAGTTGTTGATACAGATCACCACCAAGTCCATGTTTCGCCGCGCGGCGTGGACGAAGTGATTGCCACCGATACTCATCAGGTCGCCGTCGCCACTGATGACGACGACCGTGAGCTCCGGGTTCGCGAGCTTGAGCCCGGTCGCCACCGGGATCGCCCGGCCATGGGTCGCATGAATCGAGTCGAAATTGACATAGCCCGCAACCCGCCCGGAGCAGCCGATACCAGATACCACCGCGAGCTTGTCCTGATCGATCCCGCTGCGCCGCACGGCGTCGATGAAGCAGGTGACCACCGACCCGATCCCGCAGCCGGGACACCAGATGTGCGGCAACCGCTCGGTGCGCAGCATGGCACCGAATCGATCCTCGCCCGCAGTCATGACGTTCATCGACAGGCCTCCTCGATCGCCTGGGTGATGACCGCGGGGTCATGCACCGCACCACCGCAATGATTGACGCTCAGGACCCGGCAGTGCCCGGCGGCGCACCGCTCGACCTCACGGACCATCTGTCCGTAGTTGATCTCGGCGACCACGATCGCCCGTACCTGTCCGGCCAGCTCGCGAATGCGCCGTTCGCAGAAAGGCCAGACCGTGATGAGCCGCAAGGCCCCAACCTTGATGTCCTTCTTGCGGGCCTCGGCAATGGCGCGCACCGCGATTCGCGAGGTGATCCCGTAGGAGATGACTACGACCTCGGCCCCCTCGACCTGGTCCTCCTCCAGCCGGATGATGCGCTCGGCATTGCCGTTGATCTTCTCGATCAGGTGGGTGACGACGACCTGATTCTGCGCCGGTGTCATCACCGGATAGCCACGCTCGTCGTGAGTGAGGCCGGTAATGTGAAAGCGATACCCATCCCCGGCACGCGCCATCGGATGCCCGCCCTGGGAATCGAAACGATAGGGACGAAAGTCTTCTTTGGGCCCAGTGAATAGATTGCGCTCGACGACCTTGATCTGGTCCGCCGCTGGGATCACGACCTTCTCATGCATATGACCCACGGTCTCGTCGGTCATAATAAAGACCGGGGTGCGGTAGGTCTCTGCCAGGTTGAATGCCTCGATGGTGAGGTCGAAGCACTCCTGCGGGCTGTCTGGGCACAGTGCGATGATGTTGTAGTCGCCGTGCGACCCGAAGCGCGCCTGGAACATGTCCTGCTGGGCGGTGAGGGTCGGCAGCCCAGTAGAGGGACCACCCCGCTGGACATTCGCCAGCACGATAGGGGTCTCCGTCATGGCGGCCAGCCCGATGTTCTCCATCATCAGTGAAAAGCCGGGGCCGGAGGTGACCGTCATCGCCTTCTGACCACCCCAGGCCGCCCCGATGAGTGCGGCGACGGAGGCGATCTCGTCCTCCATCTGGATGAACATGGCACCGACCTCGGGCGCCCGCTCGGCGAACCGCTCCGCGGTCTCGGTCGAGGGGGTGATCGGATAGCCCGCAAAGAACCGGCAGCCGGCCGCCAGGGCACCCTCGGCGATCGCATGATCGCCGTCCATGAAATGGGCGCCGGAATCGACCCCCCGGGGATCTGCGTGCACGATATTCACTCAGGCAGCCGCTCCACGCGGATAGCAAAATCGGGACAAATCAGCTCACAGAACATGCAGTCCCGGCATTTCTCCGGGGCCTTCACGTAGGGCGGATGATAGCCCTTCGCATTGAATTCGCTTGAGGTGTCCAAAACGTTCATGGGACAGAACTGGACACAAAAGCCGCAGCCCTTGCACCAATTCTTGTTGATCAGGACTCTTCCCAGGACCGGCTGCAGGTCACCGAATAGCATAGCGCGTGGTCTCAGAGTAAACCCCGGGCGGCAAGCGACGCCCGCGGGTCGGTCCGGTGGTGCTCCAGCCGCAGCACCTCTTCGGTGCAGCCCAATGCCAACGCCATCAATTGGGTGAAATAAAAGACCGGCAGCGGTGCCAGATCGGGGTCGAGGCGGCGGGCGTCGACCTGACGATGATCGAGGTTGTGGGCACAGAGCGGACAACTCACCGCCACCAGGTCCGCACCGTTACGCGCGGCCGAGCTGATGATACGGTGCGTCCGTTCCGCGATGATCCCGGGATCGGCGACGACCTGGTAGGCCCCACAGCACTCGGTCTTCACGGGGAACTGAACCGGCGTGGCCCCCAGGGCCGCCACCAGGTCCTCCATCACCCTGGGCTGCTCGCTGTCGTCGATGGCCGCCTCGCGCGGGCGCACCAGGAGACAACCGTAATAACAGGCGACCCGCAGGCCCGAGAGCGGTCGTTCCACCTGTGCGGCCAGCCGCTCGAAGCCGATGCGATCACGCAGCACTTCGAGTAGGTGCAGGACATCGAGGTCTCCCCGATAGTCCGTCTGCTCCAGTGACAGGAAGTCGTTCAGCACGGAGAGCGCCTTAAGGTCTTGACGGACATGGAGATTAGCCCGCTTCAACGTGCTGTAACACATGGCGCAGCCGGTCATGAAGGCGTCGGCACCCGCCTCCTTGGCGCGGATCAGGTTGGTGATGGGAGCCATCCGATGGATCAGGTCGTCGGCCGCCAGGCCGTGCACAGTCCCGCAGCAGTTCCACCGATCCAGCTCCTTGACCTCCAGCCCCAGGCGGGTACAGGCGGCAATGGTGGAATCATCGAAATTGGCGGCGTGGTTCTTGAGCGTACACCCAGGAAAGTAGCTGAGCCTCATGGTTTTTGCCCCAGTCACGAGGTCAGCTTGCGCAGGCCGCTGATCAAGGCAATGGGCGGCAGGGCAGCGATGATCTCGGCAGGGAGTGCCGAGACCTCGAGCTGGTCGTCGCGCCGGTTGGAACGCAGTACGATCTCCCGCACCGCCTCGATCACCTCGGCGATCCGCACGCCCTTGGGACAGCGGCCGTTGCACGTCATGCACGACACGCAGGCCCAAATGGCCCGCGATCCACAGAGGGTCTCGCGCAATCCCAGTTGGGCCAAGCGGACGATCTGATGGGGAAGGATCTCCATGTGGTCGGCCATGGGACACCCGGCCGAGCAGTTGCCGCACTGATAGCATGCGAGCAGGCGCTGTCCACTCAGCGCTTCGACCTGGTCCACGAAGGCGCGGCTCGTCCGGTCGGAGTAGATGCGCACTGGAATACTCATGCAACCTCCGCGATCCGGTCAGAACTTGGCATCCAGGCGAAATTCGGGCCCATCTAACCAGATGCCGACATTGAGCACGCTGTCGAGTTGGGCCTGGAGAAAGTCGTAATGGAAACGCGCGGCTTCCGCGAGCTCCTGCAGAAGCTCCCGCTGCCTTGGATCGGCGGCTTGCTCCCTGAGTCCATCGAAAAAGGACAGGGCGCGCCGCTCCAGTTCCATGGCGATGCGCAGGGCCTGGGTATCGTCGGCGACCGTATCACGTCCCCGTGCCGCCACGGCGGCCTCCAGTTGGGCAACGATCAGGCACTTCTGTGCGCTCGCCGCCTCTTCGGCCGCGATCCGCTTCCATTCGGATTCGCCGACCAGCTCGGCAAACAAGGCACGCAGTTCCACCACATGGTGCCGGTCGTCCTCGGCCAGACGCAGAAACGTCCGCTTTCCGCTCGGGTGCGCGGTGGCACCGGCGGCCCGGCGGTAAAACTCCCGTCCATCCAGTTCCATCCGGACCGCACTGCGGATGAGGCTGATCAGGGCATCGCTCGGGTGAGGGTTGAACATACCGGTTACCCCGGATCCGGATGCAACCGGTTGCGCAAACCAGTGGCGCCTGCCGTGAGGCGGCCACGTTTCGCCCATTGACGCCGCTGCACATCCTCCGGTGCATAGGACGGTAACAGGATGGGTGTCACCAGCGCGGTCTGGATGCCCTCCGCCGCCAGCTCCCGCTCATGTGCCTGCACATGATCCACGGTCATGCGGCCTAGCCTGGTCTCGGCGGCATAGGCGGCGGCAAAGCGACCCGCCCGCTGACCGAATACGTTGTAGTCCAGCACCGAATTGCCCATCAGCCGGTTGCGCCCGTGCAAGCCCCCACTCGCCTCCCCCGCGACATAGAGACCGGGGATGCTGGTCTCGCACTGGGCGTTGATCTCCACCCCGCCGTTCTGGTAGTGCAGCGAGGGGTAGACCAGGATCGGCTCCTGGGTGATATCGATCTTGTAACGGAGGAACTTGTGGTGATGCCCGGCGAAATGGTGTGCGACGAATCCCGCGCCGTGCAGCTGATCGATGATCGGGATATCGAGCCAGACCCCGAGCCGGCCCGAGGGGGTCTCGACCCCGCCCCCGCGGCGGCGGCATTCGCGGATGAAGGCCGAGGCCTCGATATCCCGCGGCTCCCTGGGAAAGACGAATAGCTCGCCGTCCTTATTCAATGGCTGGCCCCCGGCGCCGCGCACCTTTTCGGTGACGAGAAAGCCCGCGATCTGCTCCGGGAAGGCCGCACCCGTGGGGTGATATTGAACCGAGTCCATGTAGATCAGCTTGGCCCCGGCCCGGTAGGCCATGACCAGCCCGTCGCCCGTGGCGCCATAATGGTTGGTCGTATCGAAGCCGCGGATATGCAAACGGCCGAACCCACCGGTCGTGATCACGGTGGCCTTGGCCTTGACGATCAGGAATTCCTCGCTGTCGATGTTGTACAGCACCGCACCGGCGCAACGCCCAGCATCGTCGAGGAGCAATTCGACCGCGGGCATGAACTCTTGGACGGTGATGAGGTCCGGATGGTTGCGAACCTCGTCCATCAGCGTGCGCATGATCATCGCACCGACATGGTCGCGGCACGAGAGCATCCGCTTGCGCGAGGTCCCCCCGCCGTGCAGCACCTGGAGGCTCCCGTCCGGCTCCTTGTCCCAGACCACACCCAGGTCCTCCAGCCATTGGACGATCTTCGGCGCATCCTCGGTAAGTGCCCGGACAAGCTCGGGTTTGTTGGCGAAGTGCCCGCCCCCGATGGCGTCCAGATAGTGGCGGGTCGGCGAGTCGTCGCGCGCCACCGCGGCCTGCATACCACCCTCGGACATCATCGAATTCGCATCGCCGATGCGCAACTTGGTGGCAATCACGGAGCGCATGCCGTGCTCTTGCATGGCCACCAGCGCGGCGCTGCACCCGGCGCCCCCGCCGCCGATGATGAGCAGATCGGTCTCGATATCCGGGCGATCCAGTTCCACCCGGTCGGCGCGCAGCCATGAGTGCGACTCCAAGAGGTCCGCCACCTCGGTGGTCAGCACCTCGCCGCGATTCGGGCCGACGCGCACGGCCCGGCGGGCATCGGGCGTGAAATCGGGGTGAAACTCATGCAGGACCGCGGTCCGCTCGTCCGCATTCATGGGCGGGAATACGGGGTCCGGGGTCCGCGCGAGGTCCAAACGCCGCTGGCGGGTCTGGGCGATCTTGCGCAGCGACTCGGCCATATAATCGGGATACATGCGGCGTCTCCCAGGCTAGTCTTCGGCGTCGTCGTCTTCCGGCGCGTAATAGCGCCGGGACAGGGCCTCGGGCGTCATCGCCATCAGGCCGCGATACTCCTCGTCAAAGACCCCGGCCTCGATCGCCGCGATACGCTCGCGCAATTCCGGACTCTTCTTGCTCAGGTAGCGCCCGTACAGCCGCTTGGCCAGCGTGGCGACCAGGGGCTGGGTGATCTCGGCGGGGCAGCGCAGCATGCACAGCCCGCAGGCGACGCAGTAATAGGAGAGATCCAGGATCGCAGCGATGTCGCCCCGCTTGGCCGCCTGAACATAGTCCATGACCCGGATATCCTGGGGACAGGAACGCGTACAGGTATTGCACGCGACGCACCGGAACACCACCGGATAGGTCTGGGCAATGGCACTCAGGTCGGGCCTCAGGTCTGCGATTGAATAGACAGCCTTTCCTGCCGGGACCGAGGGGATTTGAGTCAGGGTCATCCCGTCCTCGACCAGGGTGGTGCAGGCGAGCCCGGTGCGCACGCGATAATCGTTGGCGAGCCGGTAGATGGTCGCGCAGGCGCCGCAGTAGCCCTCACGGCACCCCGCGCCGCGGATGATCTGATGCCCGGCGTATTCGATGCCCCCCATGATGGTCGCGGTCGCCGGCACCCTACAGGCCTGCCCCATGATATAGACGGTGACCATCTCCTCATGGGGCGAAAGCGACGCGCCCTGCCCTGAGGCAGGCGCCAGGTCAGCGGACCCGTCCGACGCACAAGCGATCGCCATTCGTCTTTCCCCCGACCAGAAACCGAAAAGCGGGAGACGGCACGCCGGCGCGCGCCGCCCAAGCCTGCCGGTGACCGCACGGCAGGCCTGACGGTCGGGGCACTTGGCGCCCCGCCGAAGATAGACGCGAAAAATACTCCGGCGAGGGCAAGTTTAATAGTAGCTGCCTTGTCCGGGCAACGTCAGCCTGAAAGGTTTACTGCTGCGGTGCAATCTCGTCGTTGCGAAGCCATCGGGATCGGGGGCGGGCGGGGGCAAGATGGCCCGCCTGGGAGGGGGACCGGGTCAGGACTCGACCTTGAAGCC
Source organism: Chromatiaceae bacterium (assembly GCA_041738985.1). Classification (GTDB taxonomy): domain Bacteria; phylum Pseudomonadota; class Gammaproteobacteria; order Chromatiales; family Chromatiaceae; genus Thiodictyon. The sequence goes on from JBGSOR010000067.1 coordinate 15,512, forward strand.
GTCAGCGAGACCGCCGGAAGGTGTCTTCCCTCGCGCACGCCGAGATCGCGCCGTGCTGCCGCAGCTCCGTCAGCGCAGCCGGCCCAATACCTTGACCCCGCGTTCGCTTGGCTGGACGACAACGACCTCACCGGATTCGGGGACCTCGCCCGTCAGCGCTGTGATGTTCACCTGGTGCGTGACCAGCCCCAGCGGCGGCTTTCCGGGCACGGCCTGATCGCGGATCAGCGCGAGCACCGCGGAGGTGCGCTGGGGCTCATCGGAGATGTTGCGGAAGAAGGAGCCCAGGCCATCGAACGGCTGCACTGGCCCCAATGCCAGCAGCCTGGCGGTTTCAAGACAGCGGCACCAGCGGCTGGAGTAGATCCTGGCCTGCGCGATGCCGTTGGCGCGGAAGCGCTCGCCAATGGCCTGGGCCTGCAGGCGGCCCCCATCGGACAGGTTCCGCTGCGTGGCGCAGTCTTCGATGCGGAGCTCGGGGGGATCTCCAGTGCCCGGCGCAAGCGCGTGACGTATCAGCGCAACCGCTTCGCCGGCGCCCAGCAAGGCCCAGAACGCTGGCTGACCATCGCCGTCCGTTGGCGCCTCGGCGAGGGTCGCGCAGGCAACCGGCGTAAGGACGATGAGTAGGAGGTATTGCCTCCAGGAGCGATTCATCGGCGATCTCCGGTTCAGGCGACATTGGCGCCATGCCGCGCACTCCTCGGCATGAGTTGGCGCGACTGTAACGATACCGGCATGCGGATATCCGGGCTTCGAAGGGGTCCGCGCCGCCCTGAGGCTCCAACGATGGACCCAAAAAGGCCGTTGCCACTTGCGCCCGCCCGTGATCGACGGCTCCTTCCTGCGCTCAGGCAGCGAAGAGGGCCGGCTCGACCCGTTCCACGAGTAGCCGCTCCAGGACCTCAAACCCCCGATAGCGCCCGGCAACATCCCGCACATAGCCCAGGGTTCGAGGGATGTCTTTAATATAATGGGGTTTCCCGTCGCGTCGATCGAGCCGCGCGAAGATGCCGCAGGCCTTGAGGTGGCGCTGGGCGCCCATGAGGTCGAGCCAGCGGAGGAACCGCTCGGGCTCGACCTCCGGCACCACCCCGGACTGGATGGCAAGCTGCAGATACCCAAGCGCCCAATCCCGGACCCGCTCGACGGGCCATGAGATGTAGCAGTCCTTGAGCAGGGAGACCAGGTCATAGGTAAATGGACCCACCACTGCGTCCTGAAAATCCAGGACGCCTGGGTTATGGGCATCGACGACCATCAGGTTTCGGGAGTGGTAGTCCCGGTGGACGCAGACCTGGGGCTGCTCCAAGGCATTGGCGACGAGCAGATCGCAGGCACGCTCCCAGCCGGCCAGATCCTCTCCTCGGAGCTCGAGCCCCAAATGGCCGCCGAGGAACCATTCCCGGAAAATCTCGAGCTCCCGACGAAGAAAAGGCGCGTCATAGTCCGGTAGTCCGTCCAGAGGTCCACATGCCTGGAGAGTCGCTAACGCGCCGAGTGCATCGCCGTAGAGCCGGTCGGCGCTGTGCTCGTCGAGCTCCGAAAGGTAGAGCCGATCACCGAGGTCGGAGAGCGCAAGGAAGCCGTGCTCCCGGTCCTCGGCGAAGACCTTCGGGGTATTGAGCCCGATGGCACGGAAACGCCGGGCGAGGTCGGCGAAGCGTCCGCAGTCCTCCCGATCCGGCGGGGCGTCCATGAGGATCATGGACCGGTCTCCTTGACTGGCCCGCCAATAGCGACGAAAGCTCGCATCCGAGGATGCGGGCGCCAGGCTGAAGGCGTCCGTCCCCAGGACGGAGCCCACCCAGCGGCTCAGTAGGTCAAATCGATCGGTCAAGCAAAGTCTCCTTCGAGTCCCGATTCGGGATCGGGGCAGCCCGCCCGCGTGCGATTGCTGGCCAGGGCGGAATATGACATGGTTGCAGCTATCGCCCTACCCCGTCCACCGACGGGCCGTCCCCGAGACCGGCCACCGCCGGACTGGGCCAACAGAAACAGCAACGTGCGCCCCCTAGCCCTCGCGGTCGTCATCACCCTCGCCCCCGCCCAGCACGCCCTGGCACTGAACGGTCCGGTTGAACCCTGGGATTGCGCCCCCCAGGGCCAGGCCGGCGCCGGGGGCGGATCGGGCACTGGAGCCTGGAGCTGCCAAGCTAACTTGGACGTCCTCCAGAGCCAGGCAACCGTGGACCCGGCGGGCGCGGGGAGAGGGCCAGTCGCAGATGCGGACTCGATCTCAGGGGCGGTTGAGCCCGCGACCGACCCGGCGGAGCCATCGACGGCAAGCCCGCTCCGAGCCGACGCCGAACCGTCAGTTCAGGTTCAACCGCCGGCCGTCGCCCCGTCCGGCACGTCGTCCAACCAGGCCGACGCAACGGCGACGGTCGATGCGGACACGCCCCCGGGCACCGGTCCCGGCCCCACGGGGGTACCCAATACGGGCGAGACAACCGAGCCGGTGTCGGAGGCCGCAACCGATTCGGTGCCTCTCCAGACGGACACGG
>JBGSOR010000098.1:0-5207 GCA_041738985.1 Chromatiaceae bacterium
GCTGGACCCCGGCGGCACCCAGTCGCTCGACCAGCTCGCCGAGGCCGCCGCCTACGAGCACTGGCATCGGCTGCTCTTCACCCGCTTCCTGGCCGAAAACCATTACACACCGGCGCCGAGCACGGCAGCGTCCCCGTCACTGGCCGAGTGCGACGAGCTGGCCCCCGAGCTGGGCGCCCGCGACGGCTTCGATCTGGCCTGCCGCTTCGCCTCCGAGACATTGCCCGGCATCTTCCGCCAGGACGACCCGGTGCTGGATCTCCGCCTGGCGCCGAATCACGAGGTTCAACTGCGCCGCCTGCTGGACGAGCTGCCCGCAGAGATCTTCTGCACCGACGACGCCCTGGGCTGGACCTACCAGTTTTGGCAGGCCAAGCGCAAAGACGAGGTGAACAAGTCCGGGGTCAAGATCGGCGCCCGGGAGCTGCCCGCGGTCACCCAGCTCTTCACCGAGGACTACATGGTGGAGTTCCTGCTCCACAACTCGCTGGGGGCATGGTGGGCGGGAAAAAGGATGAAGGATGAAGGCGGAAGGATGAGGTTCGCCACCGAGGAAGACGCCCGCCGGTTTGTTGCCTTCCCCGGCTGTCCATGGGAATACCTCCGCTTCGTCAAGGTGCCCCCAGACGACGAACCCTCCGACTCCCCTTCATCCTTCATCCTTCACCCTTCATCCTTCATCCTTTCATTGGACCCCCGCCGCTGGCACCTTCGATGGCTGGCCCAAACATGCCGCGGAAATCCGCTTCCTGGACCCCTGCATGGGCAGCGGGCGCTTCCTGGTCTTCGCCCTGCCCATCCTCGCCCGGCTGCGGATGGAGGATGAGGGCTTGAGCGCCGCCGAGGCCGTCGCCGCCGTGCTGCGGGACAACCTGCATGGGTTGGAGATCGACGAGCGTTGTACTCGGATTGCCGCGTTCAATGTTGCATTGACTGCTTGGAAGGTTGGAGGCTATCAGCCATCGACAACACTGCATTTGGCTTGTTCCGGCCTCGCGCCGAATACCCGCGAAGCCGACTGGCTGGCGATTGCCGGCGACAACGAGAAACTCCGGAACGGTATGGAGCGGCTTTACCGGCTGTTCCAACAGGCGGCGATGCTGGGCAGCCTAATCAACCCGCGCGCCGACGAGCGCGATTTGCTGGAGGCCGGATTCCATGAGCTCCAGCCGCTGCTGGAAAAGGCGCTTGCGCAGGAGACCCAGGACGACACCGCGCATGAAATGGCGGTGACGGCGCACGGGCTGGCTAAGGCGGCGGAAGTTCTCGCTGGTCAGTTCACACTAGTCGCGACCAACGTGCCTTACCTCGGACGCGGTAAGCAGGATGAGGTTATCAAAGGCTATGAGGGAACCTCGCGAGGTGACACGGAGCGATTTGACCGAGGTTTTTGGGAACTTCACGCGATCGATTCGCGCACCTGGTCACCGCTATTAAATTCGCCGTTGAGTGAAGGCCATTTTAATGGGAGGGAGTGGATTATTCTTTGGGAGGAAGGGCGCGGCCCGTTGGCTGCCAGCGAAGGTGCTCGCATCAGGGGCAAGGGAGCTTGGGGGCGGACCAGCGTTTTCGTTTCACGCTCACAAGATGCAACATGCACCTTATCGAATGGGGAAATCCATGCTCAAAACGGTGCAGCGTTGGTTCCCAACCGGCCCGAAGATTTGTTGGCGATTTGGACGTTCTGCGCTTCGGCAGACTTCCGGCTCGCCATTCAGCGTCTGAGTTCAAAGATCATCGTGCCTTCCGGCGTGATGACAGCGGTCCCCTTCGACCTGGCGCACTGGCAGAAGGTGGCGGCGGAGAAGTATCCGCACGGGTTGCCGAGGCCGTATTCGAGCGACCCGACGCAATGGCTGTTCAACGGCCACACTGCCGGTGCAGACCAACCGTTGCAGGTCGCCGTCGCCCGCCTACTCTGCTACCGCTGGCCACGCCAGACCGGCTCCGAGTTCCCGGACTGTCCGGCCCTGGGTCCGTACGGGCTGGAGCCCCATGCGGACTCGGACGGCATCGTCTGCCTGCCGCCCATCAACCGGGAGCCGCCCGCCGCGGTACGCCTGCGAGCACTGGTCGCGGACGCCTTCGGCGCGGACTGGACCGCCGGCACAGAGCGGGAATTGCTGGCGGCCACCGGCGCCAAGCAGACCAGCCTGGAAGACTGGCTGCGCGACGCCTTCTTCGAGCAGCACTGCAAGCTCTTCCATAACCGCCCCTTCGTCTGGCACATCTGGGACGGCCGCAAGGACGGCTTCCATGCACTGGTGAATTACCATCGGCTAGACAACGCCAACCTCCAGAAGCTCGCCTACAGCTACTTGGGCGATTGGATTCGCCAGCAAGACGCGGACGCCAAGGCCGACAAGCCCGGCGCCGCCGAGCGCCTGGGCGCCGCCCGCGCGCTGGAGCAAGAGCTGATCGCGATCCTGGAAGGCGAGCCGCCCTACGACCTCTTCATCCGCTGGAAGCCGCTCTCCGAGCAGCCCCTTGGCTGGCCGCCGGATCTCAACGACGGCGTGCGCCTCAACATCCGCCCCTTCATGCAGGCCCGCGACCTCGGCAAGAAGGGCGCCGGCATCCTGCGCGCCAAGCCCAACATCAAATGGGACAAGGACCGCGGCACCGAGCCCCAGCGCGACAAGTCCGACTATCCCTGGTTCTGGCATGCCGAGGAGCCCCCGCTCGCCTGCCCCGGCGGTCCCGATTTCACAGGTTCCCGTTGGAATGACGTCCATCTCACCCTGGCCCGCAAGCGCGCCGCGCGTAAGAACGGGGACTGAGGATGTCTGGCCGGTACGATGCCCGGGGGATCGAGGCGGAGCACGAGCCGGGGTCCCGCGGCCGTGTGCTGCGCAACCTGTGCGGCATCGATCGGGTACGGGACATCCAGCAGGCGGAGTCGGATGCCTTGTTGGCGGTGCAGGAATGGGCCGTGGAACGATACTCCGCCGATCATCGTTTCGTGGCGGCCGACATATGCGACCTGCATCGCCGCTGGCTGGGCGGGATCTACGCCTGGGCTGGGGAGTATCGGACCGTCAATCTGGCGAAGGACGGGTTATTGTTTGCCGCAGCGGAGCAAGTACCGCAGCTGATGGCGGCATTCGAGCGCAACGAGTTGGCCGTTGCGACGCCTTGCCTGGGGATGGACCGGGAACGACTGTTGGTTGCTTTGGCCCGGACCCATGGCGAACTGGTACTGATCCATCCCTTTCGGGAAGGCAATGGCCGCTGTGCGCGGCTCCTGGCCTGGTTGATGGCATTGCAAGCCGGGTTGCCGCCGCTGGACTTCGCCCCGTTGGCAGGGCGCGGCAAGCGAGCTTACTTCGCGGCGATTCAGGCGGTTTTTGACCGCGATTATGGACCCTTGCAGGCGTGCTTTGCGGCCGTTATCGGGCGGAGCCTGCGTCCTTGCGGCGAGCGGGCTTAGTCGTCACAGCGGTGTCGTCGCCGGGCTTGGCGAATGGCTTGCGAATGCCCTCGACCGCCGAGGAGCTGGCTGCCGAGATGCGCAATGCGACCCGCCGGACCTTGGGGTCGCGCAGGAAGGGATTCGTCTCGATGAGTGATTTGGACACCGGTACGCCCTCGTCGGTGGCGGGCAGGAGATCTGGTGGCGGGATTATCGCATAGGGAGCCCGGGCAGGACGCCTCGGACTGCCGGCTCGCGGGGCAGGATGGTCGCGTTGCGGTGTCCTCGTCGAACCTGTCGCCAGTCTTGTCTGATGAGTCGCGTGCAACCTTTTGGCCCTCGATTCGCAATCGCTGCCATAATCCGGACGCCAACCAGGGGTTACCAAATGGTGCCACCCCGTAAGGTGCTGCTTACGGATGGCCAGGAAGCTCATCCCGCTTGAAAAAGGCGCCAAGTATGATCCCAACGCTCGAATTTCTGGATGGCCGCATCACTGTCCATCCGGACCGCTGCAACGGAAAGCCGACCATCCGCGGCTTGCGCATCGCAGTCGAGACCGTGCTCGGGCTATTGAGTGCTGGCGAGTCCTTCGAGGAAATCCTGCGCCAGTACCCTTCGCTTGAGTTGGCGGATATCGATGCCTGCCTTCGGTTTGCCGACGAGACGCTAGCTTATCGCGCAGATCCGCGAACAATGCCCGATGTTGCAAAAGGAGATCGCGATATCTCGGAGCTTTTCGGCAAGGTGCAGATTGACCCAGACTACGACTACAAGCTGCTGCGCCGTGATCGTCCCCGGTAAGCATGACGCTGGTCATCGATGCCAGCGTGGTGGTCAAACGGTTATTCGACTATTCGATACGCTCTATCACGTAACCGCGTTGGAATTCGAGCGGCACGAGTTGGCCGTTGCCACACCTTGCGCGGGATGCCCGCAGCCTCTTGGCCCTCGATTGGCAAGCTCTGCCATAATCCGGTCGTTAACCACGAGGTGCCAGAGGATGCCGATCCTTAACGTGCTGCTCACGGATCACCAGGAAGCCTTCATCGGCGACCTGGTCCGCTCCGGTCGCTACCGTAATGCCAGCGAGGTGCTGCGCGAGAGCCTGCGTCTGATGGAGCGTCGGGAGTCTTTGGATCTGGCCAAACTCAACTACCTGCGTGCCAGATTGGACGAGGCAGAACGCGACGCGGCAGCCGGTCGAACGGTGGCGTTCGCACCCGGCCTGTTGGACGAGAGACTTGAATCCGACGCGGGCGAGTTGCCCACGCTCCATTCTCCACTGAGGCCATGAGCCAAACCGTCCTTGAGCACCTGATCGACCGCCTCCGCTAGGCGTCCGTCTACAACCGCCACGACCTGGCCCCGCCGTCCGTGGTGCTGTGGACCGACAGCGAGGGGCTGTGGTCGCGGGTTGTCCATCTCGTCCGCGACGCCATGCCGGAGCTACTCATCCTGGGGTCCGAGCCGGGAGACGAGCGTACGGGGCCTTCCACCTGGGTGCGCTATCGGCTGACGCGGGGCGACTGGACCCGGACACCGGTGCTCTATCTCCCCGGGGTCCCGCGCCACGCCTTCCGGGGGGCGGCCGGGTTTCCAGAGGCGGCGCGGCATCTGTTCGCACTCCAGTATCAGGGGCAGTTTTGGGGCCAGCAGAACGGCAAGGACTGGACCCCGGCGGCCTTCCTGTCGTCCGACGAGGGCGGCCTGGGTCTGGACTTGGCGCGCGACCGGGCGACCCAGGAGGCGGTCTCGGATCAGCACAGGTGCTGCGGGCGACGCGCGAGGCGCT
>JBGSOR010000136.1:0-3158 GCA_041738985.1 Chromatiaceae bacterium
GCCTTCATCGTCATGCGTCATCAGGGCATCAACGCCAACATCATGTCGCTCGGCGGCATCGCCATCGCCATCGGGGCCATGGTGGACGCGGCCATCGTCATGATCGAGAACGCCCACAAGCACCTGGAGCGTTATGAGCAAAACCACGGCCACGTACCCCGGGGCGAGGCCCACTGGCGCGTGATCCAGGAGGCCGCCGGCGAGGTGGGCCCGGCGCTCTTCTTCTCGCTGCTCATCATCACCCTGAGCTTCGTCCCCGTGTTCACCCTGGAGGCCCAGGAGGGCCGGCTGTTCGCACCGCTCGCCTACACCAAGACCTACGCCATGGCCGCGGCGGCGGCGCTGTCCGTCACCCTGGTGCCGGTGCTCATGGGCTATTTCATCCGCGGGCGCATCCCCAAGGAGGAGGCCAATCCACTCAACCGCTTCCTGATCCGGATCTACCGGCCCCTGCTGCGCGCGGTGCTGGCGGCCCCGCGGGCGACCATCGCGGCGTCGCTCCTGGTGGTCGCGAGCCTGCTGATCCCGATCTATGGGGTCGGCGGACTGCTGGAGCCCGTGAAATGGCCCGTCCAGACGCTGGGGCTGGTGGACCGGGGCGCCGTATCCGCTCCGGCCCTAGCCCGGATCGAAGACTGGCAACAGGGTCTCGAGGATGGCTGGCGTGCCTTGACCGGCGACGTGCCGGCCCTGGCTCGCCTCGGCTCCGGCCTCGGCTCGGAGTTCATGCCCGAGCTCTACGAGGGCGACCTCATGTACATGCCCACCACCCTGCCGGGGCTCTCCATCGGCAAGGCCCAGGAGCTGCTGCAACAGACCGACCGGCTGATCGCGAGCCTGCCGGAGGTGGAGCGGGTGTTCGGTAAGATCGGGCGCGCGGACACCGCCACCGACCCGGCACCGCTCACCATGGTCGAGACCCTGATCCAGCTCAAGCCGGAGGACCAATGGCGAGCGGGCATGACGGTCGAGCGGCTCATCGAGGAGCTGGACGCCACCGTGCGCCTGCCAGGCGTCACGAACGCCTGGGTCATGCCCATCAAGACCCGCATCGACATGCTCGCCACCGGCATCAAGACCCCGGTGGGGGTCAAGGTGGCCGGGGCTGACCTCGGGGAGATCGAGCGCATCGGCCAGGCGATCGAGGGGGTCCTGCGACAGGTACCTGGCACCGCCTCGGTCTTCTCCGAGCGCGTCGCCGGTGGGCGTTATATCGAGATCCGCCCCGACCGGGTGGCGGCGGCGCGGGTGGGGCTCAACATCGGCGACATCAACCAGGTGGTCGCCGCGGCGGTGGGCGGCATCAACATCACCCAGACCGTCGAGGGGCTGGAGCGCTACCCGGTCAACCTGCGCTTCCCGCGCGAGCAGCGCGACGACGTGCAGAAGCTGCGCGAGCTGCCGCTCGTCACCCCCACCGGGGCGCAAGTCCCCCTGGGGCAGGTCGCCGCGGTGGAGATCGTGGACGGGCCGCCCATGCTGAAGAGCGAGAATGCCCGCATCAACGGCTGGACCTTCGTCGACATCCGCGGGGTGGACCTGGGCTCCTATGTCGCCGCCGCCCAGGCCAGGGTGCGCGAGGAGGTCCGGCTCCCGCCCGGCTACTCCATCACCTGGTCCGGCCAGTACGAGTACATGCTGCGCGCCAAGGAGCGGCTGACCCAGGTGGTGCCCTTCACCCTCGCGATCATCTTCGTCCTGCTCTATCTCATCTTCCGGCGCGCCGCGGAGGCCGCCCTGGTGATGCTCTGCCTGCCCTTTGCCCTGGTGGGCGGGTTCTGGCTCATCTACTTCCTGGGCTACAACCTATCGGTCGCGGTGGCGGTGGGCTTCATCGCGCTCGCCGGGGTCGCCGCGGAATTCGGCGTGATCATGCTGGTGTACCTGGACAACGCCTTGAAGGACCGTCGTGAGCGCGGCACGCTGACCAGCGTCGCGGACCTCGAGGCGGCCATCATGGAGGGGGCGGTACTGCGGGTGCGACCCAAGGCGATGACCGTGGCGGTGATCGTCGCCGGGCTCTTGCCTATCATGCTTGGCCAGGGCACCGGCTCCGAGGTGATGCGCCGTATCGCCGCGCCGATGGTGGGCGGGATGATCACGGCGCCGCTGCTGAGTCTCTTCGTGATCCCGGCCATCTATCTGGTGTGGCGCCGCCGCGCCCTGACACGGGGCTTGCTCGTGCTCACTCCTGGCACTTGATGGGCGTGCGACTCGGAGTCGAGAGTCTCCTCGTCGCTTGCGGCGGGTAGCCCGGGCAGGTTTCTCCAGAAGGCGAGCAAGGACGCGCGGTCCCGCAGGTTTCCGCCGGCGAGCTCGCCGATCGCCATAGACTGCAAGGTCACACCGGCAGGGTTTGCGCTAGCTCAGCGCCTTGTCCGCACGCAGTCGCTCGACCGCGAGAGCGACGAAGCTGCGCACCTTCGCCGATCCATGCCGCCCCTCGCGGTGGATGACGTGCACTGGGAGGTCTGGCCTTTCGTAGTCCCCGAGAACGGCCTTCAGCTCCCCGGAAGCGAGCTGCGGCGCCACCTGGTAGGACAGCAGTCGGGTCAGTCCGTAGCCTCGGCACGCGGCCTCCAGCGGCCCGTCGTTGGTATTCGCGACGATGCGCGGGGCCACCCGCACCGTCCGTCTTTCGCCGGCCGACTGGAAGACCCAGTCGTTCGTGGGCGAGATCCCGCTCGCCGCGACTAGGCGATGCCCAGCCAATTCCTCCGGCGTTTGCGGAATCCCATGCGCTTCGAGATAGGCCGGGGCGCCGACCACGACCCGACGCACGCGCCCGACGCGGATGGCGCGCAGTGACGAATCGGGCAGCGGACCGATGCGCACGCCGACGTCCATGCCCTCGTCGAGGAAGCTCACGACCCGATCGACGAACAGTGCCGACACCGTCGTCTGCTCGAAGGCCGACTGATACTCGGTGATGATCGGCATCACGTAGAGCTTGCCGAAGAGCACCGGCGCCGTGACCGACAGGTGCCCGCGGGGCGTGGCGTTGACGCCCGCCGCGGCGGCATCGGCCTCCTCCATCTCGATCAGGATGCGGCGCGCATCCTCGAGGTAGCGCGCCCCGGCCTCGGTCACGCGCACGACGCGCGTGGTGCGGGTCAGCAGACACACCCCCAGCCGCTCCTCCAGCGCCACCACGGCAC
>JBGSOR010000274.1:0-14147 GCA_041738985.1 Chromatiaceae bacterium
GGCGGTGAGCTCCGGGGCCTCCGCGGCCAGGGGACGCCAGGGACCCGTGCCCGCGCGCAGCCGAGTCGCCTCGGGTCGACCCAGGGTCAGGGTGCCGGTCTTATCGAAGACGAAATGATCGATCGAGGACAGACGCTCCAGCACGGCGCCATTCTTGACTAGGATGCCCCGGGCGGCGCCGAGCCCCGAGGCGACCGCCACCGCCATGGGGGTGGCCATACCGAAGGCGCAGGGGCAAGTGATGATCAAGACCGAGGTGGCGGCCATGAGCGCCAACTCCAGTCCCGAGCCCATCCAGATCAGAAAGGTCAGGGTCGCAAGCCCCAGGGTCGCGGCCACGAACCAAGGGACGATCCGATCCGCGAGCCGCTGGATGGGGGCGCGGCTCGCCTGGGCGTCCTCCACTAGCCGAACGATGCGCCCAAGGGCGGTGTCGCGCAGCGTCGCGGTGGCTCGTACGCGCAAGACTCCTGCCCCGTTCACGGTTCCGGCGGCGACCCGGTCGCCTGGACCCTTGGGGACCGGTCTGGACTCGCCGGTTAGCATGGACTCGTCCAGCGGACTCTGGCCGTCTTCCACATACCCGTCCACCGGCACCCGCTCGCCAGCGTGGATCAGCACCGTTTCGCCGATTGCAATGGACCGGACAGGGACCACCGTCTCATCGCCCGCGCGCAGGACGGTGGCGACCTTTGGCTGAAGATCCAGGAGCCGTTGTGTGGAGGCGACCGCCTCGCGCTTGGACATCGCCTCCAGGTAGCGGCCCACCAGGATGACGAACATGAAATTGACCACCGTGTCCCAGTAAACCTCGCCGGACCGGGTGCCGCTAACGGTGACGTAGAGCGAATAGAGATAGGTGATGCTGGAGCCGATAGCGATCGGCAGGTCCATGGTCAGATGGCCGGTGCGCAGGCCGTTCCAGGCGCCGCGAAAAAACGGATAGCCAGAATAGAGGATGGTCGGGGTGGCGAGCGCGAATCCGACCCAATGGAATAACCCGCGGAACTCTCCCTGGTCCGCACCTGCATAGAGCGCGATGGAGACCCACATCAGGTTCATCATCGCGAAACCGGCGAAGGCCATGCGGTAGAGCATGAGCCGGTTCTCGCGCTTCAAGGCCCCCTCCGCGGAGTCGGGGTCGAAGGGGACCGCGGCATAGCCGATGTCGCCAAGACGCTTAAGAATGCGGGAGAGCTTGATACGCCCGTTGTCCCAGCGCACCCGCAGGCGCCGGCCCGTCAGATTGACCCGCGCCTCGTCCACCCCGGGCAAGGTTCTGAGTCCGTTCTCGATTAACCAGACACAAGCCGCGCAGTGGATACCCTCCACCAGCAGGTTGATCTCCCGGCACTCGGCCGCGGTGTCGACGAACTCCTCCTGAACCGCATCGAGGTCGTAGAGGGCGAAGTCTTTCGGCAGCTCCGGCGGTGGGCCCAGGGGCTCGCCCTCGGAGGTGCGGCGGTAGAAGCCCTCCAGTCCGGCGGCATGGATTGCCTCGCAGACGGCGCGGCAGCCGATGCAGCAGAAGGTGCGGTCCTGACCCCGAATGGGGGCAACCACGGCCGCGGCGGGACTCGCCGGCAGACCGCAGTGAAAGCATGGGGTAGCGACGCCGGATAAAGCCGCGGGCACGCGTTCGGCAGCGACCGTGGCGGAAGCGGCAACGGACACGGCGCCGAGGGGTCAGGGCTTGGCAACGACCAGGCGGCCCCCGGTCGTGTATTCGTCCGCATCCTGTCTGACCGCGATCAGCCAGTCCCAATGCCCATAGAGCGGAAACGCGAGGCGGGCCACGAAGCGACCACCGCCCATGTCGGTCATGGGGACGCTGAAGTCCTGGGACTTGTCCGAGGGTCGGTAGGCGAAAAAAGTCACCTGGTCCGGCGTCACCGCCTGGCCCGACTTGTCCGCTAGGACGACGCGCACCGAGGTGGGCACGCTCGCGCGCATGTCCGCGGGGATCTCGGGCTTCATGGTCCACCCCGGATCCTTGGCAAGTCGCGAGACAAGGTGCTTCTCGTAGTCCTGGCCCCGCTCGTAGTAGTCGTCGTTCACCAGTCCAGGGTTGGTGGAGACGGCGAAATAGACCATGGTCAGATTGACGCCCAGGACCGCCACAACCAGGCCGATCCAGCCGATTACCCATGGGCTGCGCCAGGCAGGCATCCCTTTTCCTGGCTGCTCGGTTGAAACCTGCATGACACTTGGACTCCAGGTGTCCTCAGCGGACACCATCGGTAACGGGGGCGGGCGAGCCCGGACGGCCCCACCCGCAGGTGACGGTCCCCCGCGCTTAGCGCCGCGGGCCGATGAAGACGCTGGTACGCTCGGATTCCACGACCTGTCCATTGAGCCTGGTCGCTTCCACCCGAAACACGATCGGCTCCTGCTCCCCGGTGAGATTCTTCTTCGGGACCTTCGCAAAGACCACGGCCGGGGTTACGCCGCCCTCGTGGATGGGGACCGGCTCGTCCGCGCCCACAAGTGCCAGCCCGTTCGGACCGGAGGCGGAGATGGTTACCCTCAGCGGCTCCGGCATCTTGTTGAGCATCTTCAACGTGTACTTATTCTGGATCGATCCATCGCTGAGGGTCACGTAAAGCGGCGAACGCTCGTGCAGGACGGTGAGATCGATGGCATTCAGGGACGAAAGTCCATAAACGATACCCGACATGGCCGCCAACAGGATCGCCGTGTAGACCCAGACCCGCGGACGCGTGAGCAGTGCCCGAGCTGGGCGGCCCTGCATCTCGTCCAGAGAGGCATAGCGGATCAACCCCCGGGGACGGCCCACCTTGTCCATGACCTCATTGCAGGCATCGATGCATAGGGCGCAGGTGATGCATCCCTCCTGCTGGCCGCTGCGGATATCGATCCCAGTGGGGCAGACAGCCACGCACTGCTTGCAGTCCACGCAATCGCCTACGGTGCGCTCCGACTCGATCTGGCCCTTTTTCGCCCGCGCCCGCGGCTCGCCGCGCCCCAGGTCGTACGTGGGGATGATGGTCGTCTTGTCCAACATCACGCCCTGGATGCGGGCATAGGGGCAGAGCCAGAAACAGGTTTGCTCCCGCATGAATCCGGCGAGCACATAGGTCCCGACCGTAAACAGGGTTACCGATGCATAAACGGCTGCGTTGGCCTCTCCGACGAAAAACTGCCGCCATAGGACCGGGGCATCGGCAAACCAGGATACGAAGCTGAACCCGGTCAGGAAGCCGATCAGCAGCCAGAGGGCATGCTTGGCCACCTTGATCCGCGCCTTGGCGAAGTCCATCGGGGCCTTGTCGAGCTTACGGCGCTGGGGCGGTGGGCCTTCCAGCCGTTCCTCGATCCAGGTATAGACGTCGGTCCACACCGTCTGAAAGCAGAAGAACCCGCACCAGACGCGACCCGCCAGGCTGGTGACTACCGCCAAGAGGATGGCGAAGAAGAGCAGCAACAGGGACAGCATCCAGAAATCCTGGGGCAAAACTGTGGCCCCGAAGATATGGTACTGGCGGTTGGGGATGTCGAACAGGACCGCCTGGCGTCCGTCCCAACGCAGGTAAGGACCCAGGAAAAACACCAGCCAGGTGGATGCCGTGATCCACTTTACGGTGCGCCAGCGGCCAGCGAGCCGCTTGGCGTGAATCGTGTCGTTACCTGTATTGACGTGCCAGTGCTCGGCCTCGGCGTAGAGCGCATCCACCGCCGATTCGTTATGGGTCATTTCGATGATACTCACGAACCGTCTCCGAAGGGGCGCCCGCCCGACAGACACCCGCGGCCGGTAGATAAATCACGCCCAAGTTATCCTTTGACCACTCCGGAGGCTATGCGTTTTCGCAAAAATAACCGAGTGATTTGTATCGGATTATAGGCACAAAAAAGGGGGATTACAGATCCCCCCGGGGCGCCCCGAGCGGCGGCTGCCGGCCCTAGGGACGCTGGTTCTTGCGGGCCTCGGCGTCATGCTTCATGAGCGCCGAGATCTTAAAGGAGAGAAAGACGACGATGACGATGGCGACGATGACCATCAGGATGGACAGCAAGGCCACCGGGTCCCAATTCGTCAGGTTAGTCAGTACATTCATCGGTTTTGCCCTTCGTTACAGTCGTCGGGTCCGGGAGTCGGCGGCGGGCAGCGCGAACGCCGCCCGCCCGCTCGTCGGGTGTGCCCTCGGCCGGACGCTACTTGCCGCCACCCAGCTCGTGGATATAGACCGCCAGCTTCTTGATCTCCTGAGGGTCAAGCTGCGCCAAACCGCCCCGGGTCGAGTCAGGCCCGAAGACCGGCATGACCGCGCTGCGGGTCTGCGGCACGCCAGGGGCATTTACCCCATGGAGGATCGTCTGCTTCGCACTCTCGTAACCGCCCGGCTCGAAGCGCCAGATACCGTCCGTGAGATTGGCGGCACCGACGGTGACAAACTCGCCGTTCGGCAGATCGACGACATGGCCGTTCGCCTTTTCTCCATGGCAGGCCACACAGCCCTTGGCCTTGAACAGGGACCAGCCCTCTTCGCTCCCGCCCTGGCCGGCGGTCTCATGCATCTGCACGACCCACTTGGCGAGGGTGTCGACCTCGGCCGGAGTCAGGAGCTTCTCGTGTGCCGTCATGAGCCCCTTGCGCCCGCCAGAGATGGTCTCGGTCAGTTTGGCCGTCGTTCCGCCGTAGAGCCAGTCGTCGTCGGCGAGGACAGGGTACCCAGGGTTGCCCGCACCGCCGGTGGCGTGGCAAGCGGCGCAGTTGTCCCCGAACAGCACCTTGGCTGAGGCCAGCGTGTACTGGGCGAGGCCCGGGTCGGCGATGATCTGGTCGGGAGTCATGACGGCAATCCGCTCCTCGAACTTGGCCCGCTTGGCTTCGACCTTTTCCAAGCCGTCCTTGTACTCCTGCATCTGGCTCCAGCCCAGGATGCCCTGGGTGGGCTCCTGGCCAACCGGCCACATGGGATAGAGGATCGCGTAGCCGACCCACCAGGCCACGGAGGCCCAGAAGGCCAGCATCCACCAGCGCGGGGGTGGATTCTCGAGCTCCCGCAGATTCTCGTCCCAGACGTGCCCAGTATTGTTCTCGCCAGGAAAGGGATTATTTTCCGCCATCGTTATCTCCGCTGCGCTCATTGTCATCGTCGAACGGGATGTGCTTTCTCGCTTCGAGCCGATCCCGGTTCTTGGGACGAAAGACCTGGAAGTACGCCACGACCATCAGGACGAAGATGACGACGGTGAGGATCGTTCCGATCCAGTCGTTGACTGTCATTGCATCCCAATCGGTGTGGAAATACTCGGCGAGACTACTCACGGTAGGCCTTGGCGTCATCGAGCTTGGCCATGGTTCCCAGGACCTGGAGATAGGCCACCAGGGCATCCATCTCGGTCCTACCCTCGACCAGCTTGGGGGCGACCTCGATGTCCTTGTCCGAATAAGGCGCACCGACTACCCGCATGCCCCACATGTGGCGCTGCATTTTGGAGCCGCTCACAAAGGCGTCGTCGAGCCAAGGGTAACCGGGCATCACAGACTCGGGCACCAGGGAGCGGGGTGCACGCAGGTGATCGCGGTGCCAATCGTCGGAATACTTGCCGCCGACCCGTGCCAAGTCCGGACCGGTACGCTTCGAGCCCCATTGCATGGGGTGGTCGAACATGGACTCGGAGGCCAGGGAATAATGGCCATAACGCTCCTTCTCGTCGCGGAACGGGCGCACCATCTGGGAGTGGCAGAGGTAACAGCCCTCGCGCTGGTAGACATCCCGGCCGGCGAGCTCCAGGGCCGTGTAGGGGCGCACCCCATCCCCCGCGGTCCAATTCCAGACCTGCTTCCCGGAATCGTCTACGGAGACGATGGGCTCAGTGCCGGCCTTGGACCAGACGATCTCCGGAAACTTATTGTGCTCCATGGTGTTTTTCATGAAGAACAGGGGCACGATCTCCACCAGGCCGCCCACGGACAGGGCCAGCGCCAGAACGATCAGGAGCAGCCAGACGTTGACCTCCATCCATTCCTGGAAGCCTTTGGGCTTAACAGTACGATCAGCCATTTGCGTTATCTCCCGATTCAGGCCGCGGCCGGCACGTTGCGCGCATTCGCTAAGCTGCCCTGGGAGGCGGACTTGGCAACCGTCATCAGCACGTTAAACAACATCACCACGGCGCCGAACAGGAAGATCATGCCGCCGATGGCCCGCATGGCGTAGTAGGGATGCATGGCATCCACCGACTCCACGAAGGTGTATGCGAGGGTGCCGTACTCGTCGTAGGCACGCCACATCAGGCCCTGCATGATGCCGGAGACCCACATGGCGACGATATAGACCACAGTGCCGATGGTGGCGGTCCAGAAGTGGAAGTTGACCAATCGCTCGGACCACATCTCGGTATGGAAGAGACGGGTCATCAGGTGGTAGATGGCACCGATTGAAATACCGGCCACCCAGCCGAGAGCCCCGGAGTGGACATGTCCGATGGTCCAGTCGGTGTAGTGGGACAGCGCGTTAACGGTCTTGAGCGACATCACCGGCCCCTCGAAGGTGGACATGGCATAGAAGGCCAGGGCCATGATCAGGAACCGCAGGACATAGTCCGTGCGCAACCGGTCCCAGGCCCCGGAGAGGGTCATCATGCCGTTAACTGCACCGCCCCAGGAGGGGATTATCATGGCGATGGACACCGCGGCGCCCAGAGAGCCGGTCCAGTCCGGAAGCGCGGTATATTGCAGGTGATGGGCACCGAGCCAGACGTAGCCGAACATCAGCGCCCAAAAATGGATGACCGAGAGACGGTAGGAGTAGATCGGGCGGTTTGCCTGCTTAGGCACGAAGTAGTACATGATCCCGAGGAAGCCGGCGGTGAGATAGAAGCCGACCGCGTTGTGGCCCCACCACCACTGGATCATCGCGTCCTGGACGCCGGAGAACAGGGAATAGGACTTGAAGAGCCCCACTGGAATCGCCAGACTGTTTACAACATGAAGATAGACGATCATCACCATCATGCCGAGGAAGAACCAGTTCGACACATAGATGTGCGAGGACTTCCGGACGGCCATCGTCATGATGAAGTTGAAGGTGAAAGCGAGCCAGACGACCGCAATCAGGATGTCGATGGGCCACTCCAGCTCCGCGTATTCCTTGGACTCGGTGATCCCCAAGGGGAGGGTGATCACCGCAAGCACGATGACGGCGTTCCAGCCCCAAAAGACGAACCAGGCGAGCTTCTCGCTCCACACGCGCACCCCGCAGGTACGCTGGACCGTATAGAACGCGGTCGCCATGAGGGTGCAGCCGCCGAAGGCGAAGATGACGGCGTTGGTGTGAAGCGGACGGAGACGTCCGAAGGAGATATAGGGGCTATCGAAGTTCAGGAACGGCCAAGCCAGCTCCGAAGCGATGTAGACCCCGACAGATGCGCCCACCACCAGGTAGACGACCGCCATGATAGTGAACCAGCGTACAACGTCGAGGCTGTACTTCTGCTCCAGTCCGGCTTCCATAGACCCTCCCGGGAAAATCAGGAACGACAACAGTGGGCTCTGGGCGATCCTGCCCCTAGTTTGCGCGGCGACGACCTAGCGCGTCGCGCCCGCAATCACACTGTACCGGACCTTGAAAGTCAACATTTGCGACCCGGTTGCCCCGACCGAGTGCGTGATCTAACGCAGCAAAGGTTGATCCAGGCTTGCCGTCGCCGGAGCGCCCGGACCGGCTCTGCGCAGCTGCCAGCCGGAGGGGCGAGAGGCAAGGAGGGAAGCCCCCAAAGGCAGGCTTCATGCGGCACGGGGCTGGCCCGTCGGTCTTCACTTGAAGAAGGAATCCACCGAGAAACCCTCTTTTTCCAGGATGTCGCGAAGGCGGCGCAGGGCATCCATCTGGATCTGGCGCACCCGCTCGCGGGTCACGCCGAGCTCCTGCGCAACCCGCTCGAGGGTCGAGTGCTCATAGCCGTGGAGCCCGAACCGTCGCTCGACTACCTCCCGCTGCTTCCCGTTGAGCTTGCCAAGCCAGTGCTCCAGATTGGACTGGATGTCCTCGTCCTGAATCCGCTCGGCGGGGTCGTCGGCGGCCTCGTCCTGAAGCATGTCGACCAAGGGCTTATCGGCGTCCTTGCTGAAAGGACTATCCACGGAGGCGATGCGCTCGTTCAAGCCGAGCATACGCTTGACCTCGCTGATCGGCTTGTCGAGCACCGAGGCAATGTCCTCCGAGGTCGGCTCGTGGTCCAGGCGCTGTGCCAGCTTGCGGGCCGCCTTCAGGTAGACGTTGATCTCCTTAACCACGTGGATCGGCAGACGCACGGTGCGCGTCTGATTCATGATGGCCCGCTCGATGGTCTGGCGGATCCACCAGGTGGCATAGGTCGAGAAGCGGAATCCGCGCTCAGGGTCGAACTTCTCCACGGCGCGGATCAGCCCCAGGTTGCCCTCCTCGATCAGGTCCAGCAAAGGGAGGCCGCGATTCAGGTAGCGCCTGGCGATCTTGACCACCAGACGCAGGTTGCTGACGATCATGCGCTGGCGTGCCGCATTGTCGCCGCGCTGCGCAAGACGGGCGTACAGCACCTCTTCGTCGGCGGTGAGCAGCCGGGATTCGCCGATCTCGTTCAGATACAGGCGGGTGGCGTCGAAGTCCCCATCCCCGGAGAGGAAGCGCTCGCTGGCGGCATCGACCGTGTCCGGATCGGCGGCGTCCAAGGCCTCGACCGCGTCCGAGTCATCGACCTCCGCGGCGACGATCTCTTCACTGTCATCGTCGAGCAGCATCAGCGACTCGCTGTCCGCCTCGATGTCGCTCTCGCCGATCTCTGGCTCGTCAGTGGTGGACATCCACATCTCCCTCCGCCCGTCGGGACGGGGTTACTTGCGCGGCGGCAAATAGAGGATCGGATCGACCGAAGCGCCGTCTCGGCGCACCTCGAAGTGCAGGAGATGAGCCCCTTGGGGCCCCTGGCCACATTCTGCCACCGCTTGCCCGCGCTTGACGCTGTCCCCCTCCCGGACGAACAGCCGACGGTTGAATCCGTACGCGCTGAGATAGGTCTTGTTGTGCTTGACGATGATAAGGTTGCCGTAACCCTTGAGTCCACTGCCGCTGTAGACCACATGGCCGGCACCCGCCGCGCGCACGGCATCCCCTGGCCGGCACGCGATCCGCATACCCTGACGGGTCCGGTCGTTGGCGCGGTAACTTTGGATGATTACGCCGTCGAGGGGCCAGACCCAAGGGACCAGCGAGGCAGCCGCCCGGCTCCCAGGGACCCCGGGCTCAGTCGCGGCCGTCGCAGCCCTCGCCGTTGGCGGTGTGCCGGAGCCCCGAGCGGGGGAGCCGGTGCCGGAGGCCCCTCGAGAGACCGAAACGACCTCGCCACCGCGGGACGGTTTCACCCGCAGCAGCCGGCCAGCGTAGATCTTGTAGGGGGGCTTCAACCCGTTCCAACGGATCAGCTTGGCGGTGCTCAATCGCCGCTTGGCCGCAATCCCGCTTAGAGTATCGCCTTGGCGGACCAGGTAGTAGCCATCAGGTACGGGCCCTTTCCAATCCCAACCCTCGACCGGGGCCGGACCCGTGGAGCCGCAGCCGGATAGCGTCAGGACAAAGATGACGGAGAGGACGAGCGCTCCACGGGCAAACGGGGCTAGATTCCGGACCTTGCACCCCCCAGCGGCATTTGGGCACGGGCGGTCGCGGCCCGGACGCAGTCCTAGCGCCCTGTCCTCGCGGTCGAGCAGGGTCGCCACGCCCGGCCCGCCCCATCAGGACACGCCGCCAAGCAAGGGGACGAAGCTCGCGGGCTCCAGCACCTCCTGCTCGAATCCCTCCCCCGCCCGGGTCACACGGACCAGGACCTGCCGTTCCCCCTCCCCCATAGGCAGGACCAGGCAACCCTGGGGGGCAAGCTGCTCGGCAAGTCCGCGCGGAACGGCCCGCGGCGCGGCTGTCACCAGAATGCCGTCGTAGGGACCGTACTCGGGCCAGCCCAAGCCACCGTCCCCGTGGCGAAAACGCACGTTGCGCATCTCGAGCCGTCGCAGCCGCCGCTCCGCCCGTTCCATTAATGCAAGGATGCGCTCGACGGTGTAGACCCGACGAACCAGAACGGAGAGTACAGCGGTCTGGAATCCGGAGCCGGTCCCTACCTCCAACACCGTAAGGCAGGGTCCCCGCGCCAATAGCGCCTGGGTCATGCGGGCCACTGTGTAGGGCTGGGAGATCGTCTGACCGTGGCCGATGGGCAGGGCGGAATCCTCGTAGGCCCGACTGGCCAGGGCCTCGTCGACAAACAGATGCCGGGGCACCTCGCGCATTGCCCGAAGCACATCGGGATGATCGATTCCGGAGTCCGCCAGGCGCTGAATCAGGCGCTCCCGGGTCCGCTGGGAGGTCATCCCGATCCCACGGAGACTCGCGTCAGGCATCAGCCGCATGCACTCAGCCACTGACCAAGACCCTCCAGGACACTATGCCTGGTCAGGTCCACATGAAGCGGGGTGACGGAAACATAGCCGGAGCGAACCGCATGGAAATCGGTCCCAGGTCCGGCGTCCTGCTCGGAGCCCGCGGGGCCGACCCAATAGATGGTGCGCCCGCGGGGATCGCGAGACATTACCACGGGCTCCGCCTTGTGCCGATTGCCCAAGCGGGTGGCAACGAACCCCTTAAGGTCCCCGTAGGGTAGGTCGGGGACGTTGACATTGAGGATCAAATTCGAATCTAGCGGCTCCGCCTGGAGACGCTTCACCAAGAGGACCGCTACCCGGGCAGCGGTGTCCAAATGGGCAGGCTGGTGGGAATCGACGGAAACGGCGATTGCGGGGAGTCCAAGGAATCGCCCCTCGGTCGCCGCCGCCACCGTGCCCGAGTAGAGTATATCGTCCCCAAGGTTGGGACCGAGATTGATCCCCGAGACGACCAGGTCCGGCTCGGATTCCAGGAGTCCGGTTAGGGCCAGATGCACACAATCGGTGGGAGTGCCATCCACGCGAGTGACCCCGTTACCCATGCGGGTTGCCCGTAGCGGGACGTCCAGGGTCAGCGAGTTGCTGGCACCGCTGCGGTCGCGTTCGGGGGCGACTATCTCCACCTCGCCCAGGACAAGCAGTGCCTCTGCCAGGGCCAGGAGTCCCGGGGACTGATAACCGTCATCGTTGCTGACCAGGATCTTCATGGACTTCGAGCCCGCCTTGGAGGAGCCGCGGAATGGGCTCGACGATCATACTGGAAACACCCGCCGCCGGGCACCCGACCCCCGTAGCGTCCCCGCCCCCCTGCGACGGAGGTCTCGGATGGGGCTATTCTCCCGAGCTGGCGCATCAGGAGACCCGAAAACCACATGAAGAAACAAATCCAACAAGCGGATTTGGAGTTGTTTCGCGAGGAGGTGCAAGACACCGAGCCGCTTCGGCACGAGGCCACGGAGGCCTATCGCGAGCGCCCCCCTCCGATCCCCCGCCCCCGGCCCTTGGAGCTGCCCGGGCAGGACCGGCATTCGGCGCTCTCCGAGTCCGAGATCGAGACCCACGAGTTTCTGCTCTTCGCGCGCCCCGGAGTTCAACGGCGGGTGGTGGCGGATCTACAGCGCGGCGCGTTCGAGGTCGGTCTGGAGGTGGATCTGCACGGGCTGACGGTCGAGGTAGCGCGCCGGGTACTCGCGGAATTCCTGATCGAGTGCGGGCAACGCAGGACGCGTTGCGCCCGGATTATCCACGGCAAAGGAATCCGATCCTCCGGGCGGCCGCCGGTCCTGAAACAGAAGATTAACTACTGGTTGCGACTGTACGACCAAGTCCTTGCCTTCTGCTCCGCAACCGGACGGGATGGGGGGACCGGGGCGGTCTATGTGCTGCTGCGCAACCCCAACAAGCGCACAGGCAAGGGGCCGAAGGGCGATGCAGCTTAGGCGGCGATCGCGCGACGCGACCGAGGCCGGGGACACCGCGATCATCGGCGCTAGCAAGCGACCAGGCGGTCGAATCGCTTCGCGACCTCTAGCGTCTCGATCCGGTTGCCTCCCGCTCAGTCGATTTCGTCGTACGCATCCAGGTCAAGCTGTATCAGTATGGCTTTGCGCAACAACTTGCGCTCATGCTGCACGGTCGCGTGGAGCCGATTAACGGCCTCTTCCAGGGCGGCTAGACGCTCCGCCATTCCCTCGCCACCCGTCGGCGTCCCGACCGGAGCCGGACTCAGGGCGCTCCCCTCCGAAACGGCCCTTGTGCCAGTCGCAGCCCCGACCTTCGCCTGCTCCGGTACCCCAGCCGCCGGTCGGCCGATCTCCTGCTCGATCTCCGCGACCACGAGCCGTACATCCTCTGCCGTTAGCAAATGCTTATCTTCGATGCACCCAAACAGCAGGAGGCGATCGCACAGCGTATTGATGCGCCGCGGCACTCCACCGGTTTGCGTGTACAAGATGGAATAGACCTCGTCCTCCAGCTCCGGGTCGCCGGTCCAATCGACGCATTTCAGACGGTACTCGATATAATCGCGGGTCTCCTCGGGCGACAGAGGCTCCAGGTGATAGGCGGCGATAATCCGCTGGCGAAGCTGCTCCATATTGGGCGCCTGCATGGTGCGCCTCAGCTCTTCCTGGCCGAGCAGAAAGCTCTGGAATAGCGAGCGCCCCTCGATCTGGAAGTTTGCCAGCATGCGTAGCTCCTCGAGGGAGCGGGCCGGAAGATTCTGGGCCTCGTCCACCACCAACAGGATGCGCTTACCCTCGGCGAAGCGCGTGCGCGCGATCACTTCCAGGTTATGGAGCAGAGTCGCCTTGTTCATCCCCTCGTGGGCCAGCCCGAAGGAGGCGCACACCATACGCAACATATCGTCGGGCTCCACCTGGGTCGTCACCAGCTGGGCGGCCATGACGTTGCGGCTCTCCAGCTCCGCGAAGAGCGTGCGCACGAGCATGGTCTTTCCCGTGCCGATACCGCCCGTGATGACGATGAAGCCCTCGCTCTGCTCCAGACCGTAGCGCAGGTAGGCCAGGGCGCGATGATGCCCCTGGCTATCAAAGAAGAACCGCTGATCCGGAGTCAGCTGAAAGGGCTTTCCGCTTAGCCCGTAGAACGTGTCATACATATTGCCTCACAGCTTCCAATCTATCGTCAGCCAAAGCCCGTTTGCATTGGGTCATCGCCTTATCGAATGCGAATCGACCCTGGGTCGGGTCGAGAAGCTAGCGCCAAACTGCGCGAGACGCTCAAGTGACTGCCGCAGGTCCGCCAAGTCGCGCGTATAGGCCAATCGCACGTAACGGTGCGCATCTCGCTCGCCGAAGTCCGCCCCTGGCACCAGCGCAACTCCCGCCTCTTCGAGTAGCCGGGTCGCATAATCCATGGAATCGAGTCCCAGCGCCGCGGGCAGCCTCGCATATATGTAGAAGGCCCCGGCCGGATCTCCGGACACACGAAATCCGAGAGCGCGCAGACCAGGCAAGAGCCGGTCGCGCCGATCCTGAAACAGGGCGCGACGTCGCTCGAGTATCGCGAGGGTCTCAGGCATGAAGGCCGCGCAGGCGGCGTGCTGCGCCAGTGTTCCGGCAGCGATGAAAAGATTCTGAGCCAGGCGCTCCAGTGTGTCCACCGCGTCCGCTGGCGCCGCCACCCAGCCCACCCTCCAGCCGGTCATGCCGAAATATTTGGAGAAGCTGTTGATCGCAAACAGTGCTTCGCTGCCCCACTCGAGCACGCTGTGATCTGCCGCGTCATAGACGAGACCCGAATAGATTTCGTCGACGATCAGGGCCGCGCCGCGCGCCCTGCACACGGCGTGGAGGGCGCGCAGCTCCGCTGGGGACAACAGTGCCCCGGTGGGATTGGCGGGGGTCGCCACCAGCACGGCGCTTACCCCTGGGACCCAGGCAGCCTCCGCCAGGTCCGCGCTGAGTCCATAGCGCGTCTCGGGACCCACCGGGACCATGAGCGGTTGTGCGCCCGATAGTGCAATCACCTGACGATAACAGGGATAAGAAGGGTCGCCGATCATGACCCGATCCCCCGGACCGGCCAGGGCGAGAAGGACCAGCTGCAGCGCCCCGGAGGCCCCGGGAGTAACCAGGATCCGTGCTGGCGACACGGACACGCCATAACGCTCCGCATAGTAACCGGCGATCGCCTCGCGCAGCGCGGGCAGCCCCGCGGCCGGGGTGTAGTGGCCGCAGCC
>JBGSOR010000275.1:0-2232 GCA_041738985.1 Chromatiaceae bacterium
GCCGAGTTGGCGCTCGCGAAGGCGCGCCTGGAGGAGGCCCGGGCGGTCTACCAAAAGTCCTTTGTGCGCAGCCCCATCGATGGGGTGGTGCTGCGCCGATTCCGCCGCGCCGGCGAGCAGGTCACCGAGATGGGGGACACGCCCATCCTGGCGGTGGGAGACCTCTCGCGCCTGCGGGTGCGGGCGGAGGTGGACGAGGCGGACATCGCCCTGCTGCGGGTCGGCCAGGGGGCCTATGTTCAGGCGGACGCCTACGGGGACCGTCGCTTTCCGGGCCGGGTGGCCCGCATCGGGAGCCTCATGGGGCGCAAGACGGTGTACTCGGATCAGCCCGGGGAGCGCAAGGACAGCCGGGTGCTGGAGGTGCTGATCGACCTCGGGGCAGAGACGGGACTGCCGGCCGGCCTGCGGGTGGATGCCTTTATCGAGCTCGACGCGGGCGGGGATCGGGGTTAGCGGATCATGGACGGATCAGGTCCATCGACTCCACCGCGCGCGGCGACCGGCGGAGCGGCCGATGCGTATGCCCCGCCGGCCGATACACCGCTGTCTCTCTGGCATTCGCGCATGGCGTGGCTGCTCGCCTGGCGCAACCTGGCCCACGACCGCTCCCGTTTCGTCGTCACCCTGGTAGGGATCGTTTTCGCGGTGGTCCTTATCGCCATGCAGGTTGGACTCTTTCTGGGGTTCTCGGATTCCACCACCGTCGTCATCCGCCACACCCATGCGGACTTCTGGATCGTCGCCAAGGGCACGCAGAACTTCGAGATCGCGCTGCCGATCGACGAACGGGAGCTCCATATCGCCCTTTCGGTACTTGGGGTGGCCCATGCGGAGCGCCTCCTGGTTCAGTCCCTACCCTGGAGAAAGCCCGGCGGGGGCGATGAGAGCGTTCTGGTGGTGGGCTCCGACCTCAACACCGGTCTGGCCGGACCCTGGAATGTGGTGGCCGGGCAGTTAGAGGACCTGCGCCGGCCGGACGCCGCGATGGTGGACCGTATCTTCATGGGGAAGCTCGGGATCGATGGCCCAGACGCCACCGTGGAGATCAATGGGCTGCGGACCCGCGTGGTCGGACTCACCCAGGGCATTCGGTCGTTTACCACCTTCCCGTGGGTTTTTTGCTCTCTGCGCACTGCCCAGCGCGCCGCCGGGCTGGGGGAGGATCGATCCAACTATGTCATCGGCACCTTCGCCCCCGAAGCGGACCCCGCCCAGGTGCGGGCCGCACTGGCCCGTGCCCTGCCCCGCACGGATGTCTATATCAGCGAAGAGCTTGCCGCCCGCACCCGGGACTATTGGATGCTCACGACCGGGGCCGGGGCCTCGGTGCTGATCTCGGCGGTGCTAGGTCTGCTGGTCGGCTCCGTGATCGTCGCGCAGGTCCTCTACGCCACCACGGTGGACCATCTGACCGAGTTCGGGACCCTGCGTGCCATGGGCGCCCCGCGCGCATTCATCTACCAGGTGATCCTGGGCCAAGCGACGATCAGCGCCACCTTGGGACACCTGCCCGGGATTGCACTGGCGCTGCTGCTGGCCAAGGCGAGCGAGCTGGCCCCCGCCGTGGTCCTGGTCCCCTGGGAGCTGGCCGTCGGACTCTATGGGGTTACGCTCGCCATGTGCATGCTCGCCTCCGTGGTCTCCATCAGGAAGGCGATGAGTATCGACCCGGCCATGGTCTTCCAGCGGTGACCGCGCAGCGCGAGGTTGGCCCCATGGGTACAGCGCCCCCCGCGTTGTCGGCCCGGGGTCTCTCCATGGTCTACGGCAATGGAGAGACCGCAGTACAAGCCCTGGACGCGGTCGACATCGCGGTCCATCCCGGGGAGATCCTGGCCCTGATGGGGCCTTCCGGCAGCGGAAAAACCACCTTGCTCATGGTCCTGGGATGCCTGCTCCACCCCACGTCCGGACAGGTACGGGTTGAGGGACGGAGCCTGGACGGGCTCCCCGGCGCCGAGCTGGCCCGGCTGCGCCTCTCGCGCATGGGATTTATCTTCCAAAGCTATAACCTGTTCCCGGCCCTGACCGCACTGGAGAACGTCCAGGTGGCCCTCGAGCTCAAGGCCCGGGATCCGAGGGAAGGGACAGCGCTCCTGGAGCGGGTCGGACTCGGGGCGCGCCTGCGCAACTACCCCAAGCAGCTCTCGGGCGGCGAGAAGCAGCGCGTGGCCATCGCCCGCGCGCTGGCCGGGGACCCGGCCATCCTCCTCGCCGACGAGCCCACGG
>JBGSOR010000312.1:0-10040 GCA_041738985.1 Chromatiaceae bacterium
GCCGCGAAGCCGCAAGTCAGAGACCTCGCGCAGGGTCAGGGCGCGCGCCCGCCGTCCGGCCCGCTCCAGCCCAGACACCAGGCGGCGCACCAGGGGCTCGGACCCTGAGACCAGAACAGGGGGATCGCCGAATTGCACAGGTCAGGCCGGGTTCAGACGTCGCCCGTACGGTGCAGGATCTCGCCCGACTCGTCCGCCACGGTCACGGTCATGGGGATGCCCTGACGGATGCTTGCAGAGACCACACAAAAGTCCTCGAACAGGTCCTTGCAGCGCGCAAAACGGGGGTTGTCCTTCACCGCGTCGGCGACAATGAGCCGGATCTCCAGACCGCCGACCCGCAGGCGCTTCTTCTCGTTTCGCACCATGATGCAAGTCGCCTCCGCCCGCAGACAGCTGGGCGGTGGGTCCTCCTTAAAGACACAGAAGAGGAGGCTTGCGGACAGACAGTTCGCTGCGGCCGCCGCCAGCATCCGGGACGCGTTGGGTCCGGCCTGCTCCCCAAGCGGCGGGGGCTCGTCCATCAGCAGGTCGGGGGCGCGCTTCCAATCGAACCTTGCATTGATCCGGAACCGCTCCTGCTGCTCCAGTCGGATGGTGAAACGGCCTTCTTCGGACATGGGGGCTCCTGTGTATGCGAGTCTTAGAGGCACGCGCCAAGAGGCGCATCGGCGCAATTGCAAGCAAATGCAAATCGCTGGGACGGGTCGCTGCCCGGCAATCCGGGCGGCGGGCGACCCTGGGTCAAGGTCCGGTTCAACGCGCCTGCCGGCTCCGGGGCCAGTGACGATTCTTGGAGTCCCGCGTACCGCGCACCCCGGCGGACCGGTAAGAGCCCGGGTCCGCCGCATAGGCCCGCCAATCCCCTCCGGGTATCGCCCGGCGGTCGGCGACCAAACCTCGGTAGAGATAGATCCAGGCGCAGCCATAGGGGGTGATGATGGGCTTCCGGTCGAAGAGCCTGGGGTATTCTTCCAGCGTATCGAGCCGGCCCAGGCACTTCGAGTCGATCGCGTAGACCTCCCCGACGATCGCCGTGCTCCCGCTGCGCGCGACGCCCGGGTAGGCCCCCAAGTCGAAAAGGGTATAGCGCGGCAGGGTGCGCCAGGGGCCCAGCAGTGGGGCACCGGCCAGCAGTCGATGATTGACCTCCCCGGCGAGCAGGGTGCCGTAAACGAAGGCTCGGTGCAGCACGAAAGCGCGCCGTTCCTAATAGTCGCCGACCAGCATCAGGGTCTTCTTAGCCGCCATGGCGCTGTCCTCCGCATATCGTGTTGGACCGGAGCCCAGACTATACCATCGGGCCGCGCCCCGGGTTCCCCCGCGGGACGCTACCCGCGGCGATTTTCCCCACTTGGGCGACGCGGGCGGCAACGCGCCGACCGGGGCGCAGGTATACTTGGCCTAAGCTGCGACGACCGCGGCATAGCCGGGGCGAGAGGCCCCATCCCAGCCCCCTGTCCTCCCCCATCAGAGCACCCCGATGTCCAGTTCCGAGAGCTTCGAAGACCTCTTGCGCCAGCTCGATCAGGCCCATCCGGCCGCCCGCCAGGGCGAGCCCAAGGTTGGCGACAAGGTTCGCGGCACCATCGTCTCCGTCGGCGAGGATTTCGTCTTCGTGGACCTGGGGGCCAAGACCGAAGGGCGGATGGACGCTTCCGCCCTGCGCAATGACGCGGGCGAGCCGACGGTCGCGATCGGCGACAGCATCGAGGCAGCGGTGACCGGCAAGGATCCGGACAGCGACACTCTCCTACTTGGCAGTCAGCACGGGCACAAGTACCACGGGCTCGAGGAGATTCGTCAGGCCCAAGCCCAGGGGCTTCCGGTGCAAGGCCAGGTCACCGGGGCGGTTAAGGGTGGGGTAGAGGTCCAGGTAGGGGGTCTGCGCGCCTTCTGCCCGGCCTCCCAGGTCGACATGCGGTTCGTCGAGGATCTCACCGAGTTTGTGGGTCAGCGCCTCGACTTCCGCGTCACCAAGATCGAAGGCGGTCGACGCCCCAACCTGGTGCTGTCGCGCCGGGCCATCCTGGAAGAGGAGCAGCGCAGCCGGGCCGAGCAAACCCGCGCCGAGCTCAAGGAGGGAGCGATCCTCGCAGGCATCGTCACCAGCCTCAAGGATTACGGGGCCTTTGTGGACATCGGCGGGATCGAGGGGATGATCCATATCAGCGAGCTGGCCTTTGGCCACGTCAAGCACCCGAGCGAGCTGCTGCGGGTAGGCCAGCCGGTAGAGGTGGCGGTGCTTCGCATCGAGCCCGCCCAGGATAAGACCGGCGGCAGATCCCGAGACAAAATCGCACTCTCCATCCGCGCCCTGGCCCGAGATCCCTGGGCGGATGCCGAGCAATCGTTCCCGGTGGGGACTCGAATCAAAGGAATCGTGAGCCGCCTCCAGCCCTTCGGCGCTTTCGTGGAG
Organism: Chromatiaceae bacterium; assembly: GCA_041738985.1. Lineage (GTDB taxonomy): Bacteria > Pseudomonadota > Gammaproteobacteria > Chromatiales > Chromatiaceae > Thiodictyon. The sequence goes on from JBGSOR010000312.1 coordinate 2,420, forward strand.
CTGGCTCCGGGGATCGACGGGCTTGTACATATCAGCGAGCTGGGGGCCGAGCGCCGCGTCAATCACCCGAGCGAGGTGCTCAACCTGGGCGACGTGGTGGAGGCGACCGTGCTGGGAGTCGACCTCGAGCGGCGACGCATTGCGCTGAGTCTGGATCAATCTCGCCAGGTCGATGGCATTCCCGATGTCCGCGCCTATGCCCCGCCCCGGGAGGGCCGGGAGGGTGCGGCGCAGAGGACGGGACGGGGCGCGACTCGGGATCCGGGAAGACCCGCCGAGCCAATCGCCGAGCGGCCCATAGGGAGCTTCGGAGCCCTGCTCCAAGAGAGCCTCAACAAACGGCGCTGAAGCCCTTTGGTGCAGCGGCACATGGTCGCACCGCAGGACGGTCTGGGCAGGGGCTTGCGGCAGCCGCCGCTTGCGCTCTACGTGCACACGCCTTGGTGCGTGCGCAAGTGCCCTTACTGTGACTTCAACTCCCATGCTTCTGAGCCCGATGGGCCGGCCTTCGCCGATTATGTGGCCCGACTGCTCGAGGATCTGGATCAAGAGCGATTGGAGCCGGCCGCGCGGCGTTCGCTCGCGAGCGTTTTCATCGGCGGCGGTACCCCAAGCCTCTTTCCGGGACCCGCGATCAGCGCCCTTCTGGACGGTATCCGCGCACGCACCAGGTTAGCGCCTGACTGCGAAATCACCCTGGAGGCCAACCCGGGGGTCGCGGACAACGGGCGTTTCGCCGCCTATCGGAAGGCTGGAGTCAATCGGATTTCCATCGGCGCCCAAAGTCTGGATGGCCCGAGTCTGGTCCGGCTCGGCCGCATCCACGACCCGCACCAGGCCCGCGCGGCGGTTACCGCCGCCCGCGCCGCCGGATTCGAGAACCTCAACCTGGACCTGATGTTCGCACTCCCCGAGCAGTCAATGGATCAAGCGCTTGCCGACCTGGACGCCCTGTTGGCGCTTGAGCCCGAGCATGTCTCTTACTATCAGCTCACCCTGGAGCCCAACACCGCTTTCTATGCCCGCCCGCCCCCGCTGCCGGATGCAGACCTGGCCGCGGACATGGGGGCCGCCGGACGGGAGCGACTGGAGGCGGCCGGTTACCGCCAATACGAGGTCTCGGCCTTCGCCCGCCCCGGTCAGCGCTGTCGGCATAATCTTAACTATTGGCGCTTCGGCGACTACCTGGGGATCGGTGCCGGCGCCCATGGCAAGCTAACGGATGTCGGCGCCGGGACGATCCGGCGCCGCGCTAAGCGCCCACAGCCGGCGGATTATCTGAGGGCCGCAATCGGTTCGCTGGCGAGCGAGGAGCGGACGCTCGACGCAGCGGACCGCATCGTCGAGTTTGCCCTGAACGCGTTGCGGATGACGGATGGTTTCGAGCAAATCCTCTTCGAGTCGACCGCGGGGCTGCCCTGGTCGTGCGTGGCAGCGGAGATCGAGACCGCCGAGCGGGACGGCCTGCTGAAACTGGAGGCCGGTTGGGTGCGGCCCACCCGACTTGGGCGCGACTTCGTAGACGATCTGGTATGCAGGTTCCTGCCAGCGTCTATCCCGTCGGCGACCTGAAGGCAGTTGCAGACCCGAGTGTGCGGTGATACTGTGCTGCGTTTCCCGAGACTAAGAGAGCCCGCATAGGGCGAGAAGGGTCATCATGAAAGAAGGAATCCACCCCGCCTACGGCGACGTGAAGGTGGTTTGTAGCTGCGGCAATGAGTTTGCTACCCGCTCCACGGTGGGGAAGGATTTGCACGTGGAGGTCTGCTCCGCCTGCCACCCCTTTTACACCGGCAAGCAGAAGATCGTGGACACCGCCGGTCGCGTGGACAAGTTCCGTCGCAAGTACGCGCGCTAGCTCGGCGCGCCATCGCGGCGCCGAGTATGAACGTGAAGAGACGTAAACGGGAGATGCCGATGGATTCGGCATCTCCCGTTTTGCACTCGGGGCCGCGCCGCGCGGAGCTTCATCACCCGGGAAAGCGACGACCCTAGACAGGCATCTCAATGCCGCCGTGTTCGGCGCCCTCCCATGCCCCTCCAGGCGCATCCTGGCTCGTCGCTAGAGCATGTCTTTGACGGCCTCCGCTTCGTCGGTGAGCTCCTTAAGTGTGATGTTGATCTTCTCGCGGCTGTACGCGTCGATTTCCAGACCTTGAACGATCTTGAACGAGCCCCCTTGGCACTCGCACGGAAATCCGAAGACGATCCCCGCCGGAATGCCATAGGATCCATCCGACGGCACGCCCATGGTGACCCATCCGTCGGTACCAAGAACCCAGTCGCGAACGTGGTCGATAGCGGCGTTGGCAGCGGAAGCGGCTGAAGACAGGCCGCGAGCCTCGATGACGGCAGCGCCGCGCTTGCCGACGGTCGGCAGGAAGACGTCGTTATACCAGGCATGATCGTCGATCAATGCCTTAACGCTGTCGCCGTCGGATGTGGTGTAACGGTAGTCGGCGTACATGGTCGGGGAATGATTGCCCCAAACCACCAGCTTCTCTAAGGAAGTCACTGCGCGACCGGTCTTGGATGCGAGCTGCGACAGTGCGCGGTTATGGTCCAGGCGCAGCATGCCGTGGTAGTTATTCGGGTCGGTACGGCCAACCTTTCTCGCGGCGGCAGCGGCAATGTAGGCATTTGTATTGCAGGGATTGCCGACGACCAGAACCTTGACGCTCTCCTTCGCGTTTTCGGCAATGGCCTTTCCCTGAACAGTGAAAATGGCGCCGTTGGCGCTTAGCAGGTCGGCACGCTCCATACCCTTGGTGCGCGGACGGGCGCCAACCAGCAGGCAGACATCGGCATCCTTAAAAGCAACGTCCGGATTGTCGCTGGCGAACATGCCGGCGAGCAGCGGAAAGGCGCAGTCTTCCAGCTCCATCATCGCGCCCTGCACGGCTTGCTGAGCTTGTGGCAAGTCGAGCAGCTGAAGAATGACCGGCTGGTCTTTACCGAGCATTTCGCCGGATGCAATGCGGAACAGCAGGCTATAACAGATTTGGCCGGCGGCACCGGTAACGGCTACGCGCATGGGGTCTTTTGACATGTGTCGCTCGTGTATGAAACAGCGTGGTTAAGGATTGTTTAATTCTGCGTCGGACCGCTGCCAGTATACCAGCAGCTTAGCTGGTCGACCGCGTGGGCCACGCCACTGCCGGTTCCTGCTAGAGACGGAGCTCTGCCTGGGGGATCGCGCTCCGCGCTGCTAACGACGGTCCGATGGTCGCGACTCCGATGTGGGTCCCTAGCAGGCAAGCGCGGACATGGGCGCCGCGCCGTCCTCGCCCAGAAGGCGCTCCAGCTCGCCGATGTCCGCCCCCCGCTCCGGTCGCTCCGAGACCGGATCCAGGGGCGGGTTACGAATGGCCTGTCGAGGCAGAACGACCAGCTCGTACGCTACGTCGCCGGCCACGAATCGCATGACCGGGTGTAGACGCCGCTCGCCGTTGCTGTACCGAAAGCTCCGCTCCCGCTCCTGCCAGGGGATTCGCTGCTCCATGAGTGCGAAGACAACGTCTTCCGGGCAGTCGGCGAAGAGGAAGATCTGTACCCCCCGCTCGGCCCGCCCGGTCCCGGTCAGCACTGGTCCCGACAATCGGGGAGAAAATGTCCGGAAGGCGTCCATGGCCCGAAGGGCAGCGCGACGCAGGCGGCGCAGCTCACGTTCTTCTGCCTCGCCGAGAAATAGTCGGCGTTGAGTCAGGATCGCTTCCTGAATCTCGTCGTTGGCCGGCCAGCTACGTCGATCGAAGATTCCCGTTCGCTCGGCCGCCTTGCGGCGGGCGCGATCGAAGTCGGACAGGTCTTGCTCGACCATGATGCGCGCGGCCTCGTAGGCCATGCGTTGGCGCAGCCCGTTGGCTCGGTTTCGTTGGGACATCCAGAACCTTTTCGCGCGGCCGAGGTACCGCCATCGTGACGCCTCGCCGCGTCGGCTAACCGCTGTCGTACTGCCGGACGCGGGGATGGGAAGCCGAAAATACCATGTCGGCGGAGTTGGCGCACTGGGCGGACTCCCCGAAAAGCGGTCGGGGCGCGCACTGGGTCACGAACCGGAACAGCTCGCCGCGTTCGCGCTCCGCTCATCGCTATACTGGTGCCCTGGGTAACCGCATACGAGGCCGATCCCCGGGAGCAACGGCTTCGACAGATGTGCGGCGAAGCTCGGAAGCGTCGATCTAAATGTTGCAGGCGTACCCCGCCACCAAAACAGAGAATCCCATGTTCGGTCTCGGCCGCAAGAACAAGCCCCTCTTGGGCATCGATATCAGCTCGACGGCGATCAAGCTGATCGAGCTTTCCCAGAGCGCTGGCGCCACCGCGGCCCTGTTCCGGGTCGAGACCTTCGCCCTCGAGCCCCTGCCCAGCAACGCAGTGGTCGAGAAGAAGATCGCCGACGCCGATGCCGTGGGGCAATGCATTCAGAGGGCATTGACCAAGGCGGGCACTCGGACTCGTCGGGCAGCCGTGGCTGTTTCCGGCTCTGCGGTCATCACCAAGATCATCTCCATGTCGGGGGCGCTGAGCGACGCCGAGATGGAGAACCAGATCCAGCTCGAAGCAGACCAGTACATCCCCTATCCGCTGGAAGAGGTGAACATCGATTTCGATGTGGTTGGCCCGTCCCAAACGAGTCCGGACTTGGTCGACGTCCTGTTGGCGGCTTCCCGGCGCGAGAACGTGGACGATCGGGTGAACGCGCTTGAGATCGCCGGTTTGACTGCGGCGGTCGTCGATGTCGAGGCCTATGCCATGGAGAACGCGTGCAGATTGCTGCTGGGCGCGCGGGGCGATGAGCGCGGGGAGCAGACGGTGGCGGTCGCCGATGTGGGTGCCTCCACCACCACCCTACATGTGCTCCACGAGGGGCAAGTAGTCTACACCCGCGAGCAGAATTTCGGCGGACTGCAGCTCGCCGACGAGGTCCAGCGCCGGTACGGATTGCCGCGCGAGCAAGCGACCCAGAAGATCCTGGATGGCGATGTGGCCGAGAATTATGACACCGAGGTGCTTGCCCCGTTCAAGGAGGCATTGGCCCAGCAAATCGGTCGGGCGCTCCAGTTCTTCTATTCCGGAACCACCTTCAACCGGGTGGATCGGATCGTCCTGGCCGGCGGTGCCGCGAGTATCCGCAAGATCGACGAGCTGGTGGAGGAGCGCCTTGGTTTGCCAACCATGGTCGCCAACCCGTTCGTTCACATGTCCCTGTCGCCACGGGTCCGGGCCCAAGAGCTCATGCGCGAGGCCCCTGCAATGATGATCGCGGTGGGACTCGCGCTGCGGGGATTCGATTAGGGGGTCCACTCAATGGCACGGATTAACCTACTCCCCTGGCGCGAAGCGGAGCGCAAACGGCGCAAACGCGAGTTTGCGCTAGCGGGTGCCCTGGCGCTGGCGCTGTCGGCGTTCGCCGCCCTGTTGGTGCACCTTCAGATCGAGGCATGGATTGGCGACCAGGAGACCCGCAACCGGTTTCTCACCGATCAGATCACGCAGCTCGACCGTCAGATTAAAGAAATCAAGAGCCTGGAAGAGACTAAGGCCAATCTGCTCGCTCGCATGAACATCATCCAGCAGCTCCAGGAGAGCCGCCCTGAGGTGGTGCGTCTATTCGACGAGCTGGTTAGCACGATTCCCGAAGGCGTCTTTCTCACCAAGCTGGAGCAAACCGGACGCAACGTGGTGCTGGAGGGGCGCGCCCAGTCCAATGCCCGGGTGTCCGCCTTTATGCGCAACGTGGAAAGCTCGGAATGGATCGGCAATCCGCGCCTCTTGCTGATCGAGAACAAGGACAAGACCGGTACGGGCCTAAGCCACTTCCGCCTATCCTTCGATCAGATTCAGGCCAAACCCAACGGGGACGGTGCCGAGTCTGCCTCCTGAGCCGGATTGAGCGGTCGTCCCATGGTCCCTGATCGAATCTGAGTGAATCCTACTATGGAGCTGCGTGACCTCAACGACCTGGACGTGAACAACATCGGCGAATGGCCGATGGCGGTCAAGGCCATCGTGATCCTGATCGGTTGTATCGGCGTCGGGGTTGCCGCGTATTACATGGACACCCAGGCGCAGCTTGAGCGTCTCGACGCGGTTCGCGCCAAGGAGCTCGACCTCCGCCAAGACTTCGAGGCCAAGCAACGCAAGGCGGCAAATCTGAATGCCTATCGCCAGCAGCTCGAGGAAATGAAAGAGTCGTTCGGTGCCATGCTCCGCCAATTGCCGGATAAGACGGAGGTCGCGGCACTCCTGGTGGACGTATCCCAGACCGGATTGGCGGCGGGCCTCGAGTTCGAGCTTTTCCAACCCGAGGGCGAGCAGTCCAAGGATTTCTATGCCGAGCTGCCCATCGCAATTCGGGTAACCGGCCACTTCCACGAGTTTGGGCGATTCATCAGCGGCCTGGCGGCGCTCCCTCGAATCGTGACCATCCATGACGTGAAGATCGCGAACACCGGCGGGGACAGTGGTGCGGAAGGAGCCAAGCTTTCGCTGCAGTCCACAGTGAAGACCTATCGCTATCTCGACGAGGCCGCGGCGAAATGATCATTCGATCTGTTCCCTGGCTGATCCTGGCCTTCGCTCTCTCCGGCTGCGCCGGCGGCAACCTTTCCGATCTGGAGGAGTATGTCCAGAAAGTCAAAGCGCGCGTCCCAGGTCCTATCGAGCCCTTGCCCGAAATAAAGCAGGTCGACACGTTTGTGTTCGAGCCGGGAGATCGCCGCGACCCCTTCGTAGCCGACACTGGAGCCAGCGAAACCGCCGCGGCCGCCCCGGGAAACAATCTGGCACCCGACCCCTTGCGGCGCAAAGAGGAGCTGGAGAGCTTCGCACTGGACGCCCTTCGTATGGTCGGGACCCTGGAGCAGAACCAGTCTAAATGGGGCCTGATCCGCACCAAGGACGGCACCCTTCACCGGGTACGCGTTGGCAATTATATGGGTATGAACAATGGCCAGATCACCAGTATCGGCGACGACGCCATCCAATTGACCGAAGTTGTCTCGGAAGGCCCCGGCGACTGGCGGGAGCGCCAGGCCACGGTCACCCTGAGCGAGTAATCCGTGGAGGCCACACCGCAATGAATAGCGCACCCTTCCGTGTCGCCCCTGCCTACCGTGGCCCGCGGTCGACCGACCGCGTTCGGCACTCGGCCCAGGTCCTTTCGATGGCGCCGATTCTGGCCTTGTTCCTGGTCTTGGTCCAGGCTGCGCCGGCCATGTCAGCGGATCTGCAAAATGTGGATTTTGCGGCCCTGCCCGGGAATCGGGTCGAGATCCAGCTCGAGTTCTCGGGGCCTGTCTCCGCCCCCGAATCCTTCGCGACCGAATCCCCATCGCGAATCGCCTTAGACTTCCCCGGGGTCTCCAGCAAGCTGGACCGCAAGGCCATCCCCATCGGCGTGGGCGCGGTCCATAGCCTGGTGGCCGTCGAGGCGAGCGACCGTACTCGCGTGGTCGTCAACCTGAATGACTCTTTGCCCTACGAAGTCAGCACGAACGGCAACCGGGTGTCGCTTCGGATCAACGCTCAAGGGGACACCGCCTCCGCCGCGCCGCTGGCTCAGGCGTCGCCCCGGGAGGCAGGCGCGCCAAGCGCCGCTCCGCCGTTCCAGGCCTCG
>JBGSOR010000325.1:0-11266 GCA_041738985.1 Chromatiaceae bacterium
AAGGCGGCGACCATCTCCAGCACGCTGTAGCCGCGCCCGGTGCCCAGATTGTAGACGGCCGCCCCGGGCCGCTCCGCGAGCTTCTCGAGCGCCGCCAGGTGCCCGCGGGCCAGGTCCACGACGTGGATGTAGTCCCGCACCCCGGTGCCGTCCGGCGTGGGGTAGTCGTTGCCGAAGACCCGGAGCCTGGGCAGCTTTCCGATGGCGACTTGCGCCACGAAGGGCATCAGGTTGTTAGGGATCCCGTTGGGGTCCTCCCCGATGCGGCCGCTCGGGTGGGCGCCCACCGGGTTGAAATAGCGCAGCAGGATGACGTTCCAGGCCGGGTCCGAGATATGGATGTCCCGCAGGATCTCCTCGATGAAGAGCTTGGAGCGCCCGTAGGGGTTGGTGGCGGAGAGCGGGAAGGGCTCCCGGATCGGCACGCTGGCCGGGTCCCCGTAGACGGTGGCCGAGGAGCTGAAGACGATGTTCTTGACCCCCGCCGCCGCCATGGCCTGGCAGAGGGTCAGGGTACCGCCGATGTTGTTGTCGTAGTAGGCGAGCGGCATCTGGACCGACTCGCCCACTGCCTTCAGGCCCGCGAAATGGATCACCGCGTCGAAGTCGTAGTCGCGGAAGATCGCGTCCAGGGCCGCCCGGTCGCGGAGGTCCGCCTTCACGAAGGGCAGGTCCCGACCGGCGATCTCTCTCACCCGGCGCAGAGACTCCTCCTTGCTGTTGCTGAGGTTGTCTACCACGACGGCGTCCATCCCGGCGGAGAGCATCTCCACACAGGTATGGCTGCCGATATAGCCGGCTCCGCCGGTGACAAGGACGCGCATCGACTCGCTCTCCGCTTCGACAAGAGCGCGAAGTCTAACCTAAGCCGGCCGAAGCGGCGGCTGTACCAAACGGCCACCCGAACGCTTCCGCATCGCAGGACTGCGACTGAAGCGCTGCCGCCCATCCGTCCTGTTGCCGGGCCTTTGGCGGAGGGCCGGGGGGCTGGGACCCGTTGTTTGGCACGGTCCCGACCGGGGACTTACACTGCGGCTACACACCGGGAGCGGATCGAGCACGAGCCGGCCGGTGGCACTCTATTCACCGGATGCAAGACGGTTGCGGCATGAATCTCGAACCTGTTCCTTTATTTCTGCTGCTGCTCAGCGGCATCTGCTGGACCACCGTCTATCTCGACGGCATCCGCATCGGCTTTAAACAGCGCACCTATGCGATCCCGTTTTGGGCTCTAGCCCTGAATATCGCCTGGGAGATCCTCAATACCGTCCTCGGGTTCCGCGAGCTGGGTCCGCAGATCCAGACCTGGATCAATGCCGTCTGGACCTTGTTCGACTTCGGCATCCTCTACACCTATTTCCGCTACGGGCGGAAGTGGTTCCCGAGCAACGTGCAGCAACGATGGTTTATACCCTGGAGCCTGCTCGCGCTCGTCACCGCCTTCGTCATCCAGTATTTCTTCATCGCGGAATTCGGATTGCTACGCGGCCGCGCCTATGCCGCGTTCTCGCAAAACCTGCTGATGTCCGTCCTGTTCATCGCCATGCTGGTACAGCGCGGCAGTACCGAGGGCCAGAGCCTGACGATCGCCGTGAACAAGTGGATCGGCACCCTGGCCCCGACCGTCCTGATCGGCATCATCGGCGCCGAGGGGTTCGACGGGCCCAATCCTCTGGTCCTGGCACTCGGGCTCTCTTGCTGTGTGTTCGATCTGATCTATATCGCGATGTTGGCGCAAACCCGAAGGCGCGAGCGGCGCGGCGAGCCGGGCGGACCGGTCTTTTGAGACATCCGAAACGCTTCGCGGTCGATCGTCAGGCAGGTGCGGCGTCCTGCTCTCGCCCCGTCCCTTCGATGCGCAGTCGCTGTCGCAGCCGACGGAGCTGCTCCGGATCCAACGCGTCGGAGAAGAGCGGGACAGACCAGCGGCGAAGCACGCCACTGCGCAGGTTGAGCACCACCAGGGGGACGCTGACGAAGGTGGATGGGGATAGGCGCGCCTCGACCTCGCGGCCGGAAACTAGGGCGATATGCCAGGTCCCATCTGCCTCCCAAACAATCGACTGGATCGACCAAGGGGCGCGGCGAAGTACATGGACCTGAACCTGGTAGACCAGGCTGGCTGCGACCGGGAGCAGTAGCAGCGGCCAGTGCCCGGGAAGAGCCAGGACAGCGGCTGACGCCAGCAGATGGGTCAGGAGGACAAAGGCGGCGAGCCAGCGGGAGAACCGCGGACGGAGTATCAGCGGGGGCTGTTGACGGTGCGAGCCCAAGGCGGATTCCGGTCGCTCGGGGGATCGCTCAGCCCGATCGGAGTCGCGGCGGGATCAAGTGCCTTTGACCCGGGCGACCGCGACGATATGACGCACCAGGTCCCGGACCCGGGGATCTTCCGGCACCTTGCGGGACATGAACCAGTCGCTTAGGTCCTGGTCCTGCTGGCCCAGGAGGGCCGTAAACTCGGCGCGTCGGGTCGCGTCAAGGTCCTGGTAGCCCACATCCAGGAATCGCATGAGGAGGTGGTCCAACTCCAGCATACCGCGGCGACATTGCCAGCGCAGGCGACGGATCTCCTCGTCGGCTGGCCCGTTCGCATCGGCCGTCGGCTGGGTCATCGATTGCGCTCGTTGTCTCGGACCCCGGGAACCGCGGTCCAAGTCAGAAGCCTTTCTCCAGCATCAGGTCCTTGATGCGGCCGATGGCCCGGGTGGGGTTCAGGCCCTTCGGGCAGACCTCCACGCAGTTCATGATGGTGTGGCACCGGAAGAGCTTGTAGGGGCCGTCGAGTGCATCCAAACGCTCTTCCGTGGCCTGATCCCGGGTGTCGGCGAGGAACCGCCAGGCCTGGAGCAAGGCCGCCGGACCGTGGAACTTCTCCGGGTTCCACCAGAAGGAGGGGCAGGCGGTGGAGCAGCAGCCGCAGAGGATGCACTCGTAGAGCCCGTCGAGCTGGTCCCGGTCCCCCGGGGACTGGAGGATCTCCTGCTCGGGCAGGGGGTCCTTGCGCACCAGGTAGGGCTTGACCGCCCGGTACTGCTCGTAGAACTGGGTCATGTCCACCACCAGGTCTCGTATGACCGGACGGCCCGGGAAGGGGCGGACCTGGATGGGCTCTTTGAGATCCGTGATGGGGGTGATGCAGGCGAGGCAGTTCTTGCCGTTCGCATTGACCCCGTCGGAGCCGCAGACCCCTTCCCCGCAGGAATGGCGGAAGGCGAAGCTCTCGTCCTGCTTTTTGATCTCCAGCAGGGCGTCGCGCAGCATCATGCCCTGGAAGGGGCGGACCTCGAAGGTCTGCATGCGTGGCTTCTTGTCGACGTCCGGGTTGAAGCGGTAGACGCTGATCTTCATTCTCAGTACCTGCGGTGTTCTCGGGGCATTATCGCCACGGTGCCGGCGGCGAGCGCCTACCAACCAGATCCAAGTTGCGAGTGGCGAGTTGCGAGGACCAAGGGGCGCGCGATTCGGCCCTCGTCACTCGCCACTCGTCACTCGCCACTTCTTAGTACACCCGTTCCTTCGGCGGGAAGGACTCGACCGTCAGCGGCTTGGTGCGCACCGGCTTGTAGTCCATGCGGTCCCCGTCCCGGAAGTACAGGCTGTGCTTCATCCAATGATCGTCGTCGCGCTTGGGGTAATCCGGCCGCGAATGGGCGCCGCGGCTTTCCTTGCGGTGCAGGGCCGAGACGGCGATGGAGAAGCCGACGTCGAACAGGTTCTCCAACTCCAACGCCTCGATCCGAGCCGTGTTGAAGACCTTGGACTGATCCGCGAGCCGGGCGTCGGGCAGGCGGTCGCGCAGCTCGCAGAGCTTCTTGTAACCCTCGGTCATGATCTCCTCGGTGCGGAAGACGCCCGCGTGGTCCTCCATGCACTTGCGCAGCTCCGCCCTGAGCTGGTGCGCCGGCACGCCAGCGCCCGTCTTCTCCCAGCGGGTGAGGCGGGACATGGCCTGGTCCAGGCTCGCGGGGTCCGTCTCCCTGGCAAATGGGTGCTCGCGCACGAAGTCGATGATGTCCTTGCCCGCCAGGCGGCCGAACACCAGGATGTCCAGGAGCGAGTTGCCGCCCAGTCGGTTGGCCCCGTGGACCGAGGCGCAGGCGCACTCGCCCGCGGCATAGAGTCCGGGAACGGCTTCCTCGCCTTGACCGGCGGGAATCACCACCCGACCGAAGCGGTCCGTGGGGATGCCGCCCATGGCGTAATGGGCAGTCGGGAAAACGGGAATAGGCTCATGGACCGGGTCCGCACCGGCGAAGATCCGGCTGGACTCGCGGATACCCGGGAGGCGCTTGTCGATGACCTCCGCCCCCAGATGGTCGAGCTTGAGCAGAACGTAATCGGCGTGCTCGCCGGCACCGCGCCCCTCCTTGACCTCGGTGACGATCGAGCGGGCGACCACGTCGCGGCTTGCCAGGTCCTTGGCACGCGGGGCATAGCGCTCCATGAAGCGCTCACCGTCCTTATTGACCAGGAAACCGCCCTCCCCTCGCACCCCCTCGGTGATCAGCATCCCCTTGCCGGCGATACCGGTCGGGTGGAACTGGTAGAACTCCATGTCCATCACCGGAATGCCAGCGCGCAGGGCCATGGCGCAGCCGTCGCCGGTGTTGATGTGGGCGTTGGACGTGGTCCGGAAGACCTGGCCGCAGCCGCCGGTGGCGAGCAGGGTCGCCTTGGCCTCGATCAGGAGGGGCTCGCCGGTCTCGATCTCCAGCACCAGGGCGCCGCAAACGATCCCGTCCTTGTCCCGCACCAGATCGAGTGCGAAGAACTCGTCGAAGAAGTGGGTGCGGGCGCGGATGTTCTGCTGGTAGAGCGTGTGCAGGATCGCGTGACCGGTACGGTCGGCCGCCGCGCAGGTGCGTGCCGCCTGGTCACCGCCGAAGTCCTGGCTCTGGCCTCCGAAGGCGCGCTGATAGATCTTGCCGTTGTCCAAGCGCGAGAAGGGCACGCCGGCGTGCTCCAGCTCGTAGACGGTCGGGATCGCCTCGCGGCACATGAACTCGATGGCGTCCTGGTCCCCAAGATAGTCCGAGCCTTTCACCGTGTCGAACATGTGCCAGTGCCAGTTGTCCGGCAGGACATTGGCGAGCGCCGCGTTCACGCCCCCCTGGGCGGCCACCGTGTGTGAGCGGGTCGGGAAGACCTTGGAGACGACCGCCACATGGACGTCGGCGCTGGCAAGCTGGAGCGCCGCGTTCAGACCGGCGCCGCCAGCGCCGATGATCAGGGCATCGAAGTGTCTGGTTGGGATGGACATGGTCGGATTACCCTGGGATGACGGCTGTGATGTCGGCGATGACGATCGCCTTGAAGGCCCAGAGCCCCGAGCCGACGAACAGGAAGGCGACGAGCGCGAGCAGGACCACGCGCAGACCGACGATCTTCACATAGTCCAGAAACACATCGCGGATGCCCACCCAGGCATGGGCCAGCAGCAGGGGCACCATCAGCACCAGCCCGGCGCTCACCTGCGGGTGAGCAACCCAGGCCCGCAGCTCCAGATAGTCCGCCGGGGGATCGAACAGAAAATGGAACAGAAGGTAGGTCAGAAAGAAGGCGAGGTAGACCGCGGTGACCCGTTGAGTCACCCAAGCCATGACTCCGGATGCCTGGCGGCTCATAGTGCGATCCCCAATATCAGGACCAGGACCAACGCCGCTGCGGCGGCAATCATGACGGTCAAGGCGCTCAGGCGCGAGGGCGCCCGATCAAGTCCGAAGTGCAAGTCCAGGAGCAGATACCGGATCCCCGCAAACAGATGGTGAAGCAGGCTCCAGGCCAGGGCCACCAGGGCCAGGCGCACGAGCCAGTGATCGAAGAAGGCGACCGCGTAGGCGAACCCCTCGGGGCCCGACACCGCCTGGTCGAACAGGAACGCGGCGACCGGGATGGAGGCGACCATCAACACCCCGCTGATGCGGTGGAGGATGGAGACATAGCCTGTAGCGGGTAGCTTGATCCGCCACAGATCCAGAAACACGGGTCTGCTGGTTTGCATGCTTGGTCCTGCGATGGTGTCAAGGACGCGCCTGAGCCCTGAGCGATTTCCCGTTCGACACCGCGGCCCTGCCCGGGTCTCCGAGGGCCGCGAAGGACGGTGCCTGGTCCTGGCCGGTCGTGGCCATCGGGTGTCCGGCCGAAGGTGCCGGCAATTGTGCGCCGCAGCATTATATAGCGTCGAGTCCAGGTATCAATTGGATTTATTAAAGCACGGCCGTCGGCATTTCCGGCCTTGAGCACAATTCCCGCCGTCCGCGTCCTGGTGCAGATCGCCGGGGCCGAGCCCACCCTGCTCTCCGCGTATGGCCCCGCCCTGGATGCCGCCGCCCAGCACCCAGAGGGCGGGTTCCGTGACCGTGAGACGAAGCCCCGTGCCCGAGAAGGGAACGAAGGCCAGCTGTTCGGACTCCCAGAAGGGCATTAAGGCGTCGCTCACGGCAGGGTGTAGCGCCCAGCGGCCATCCATCGCGACAGCAACCTCCCGGTTGGCCAAGTCAGGCGACGCGAGGGCAATGTTCGGGCGCGCCTCTGGTGAAGGCATCAACTTCCCGATGAGTCGTGCCTTCGCCTACACTGCGTCCGGACAGACCGTCGTCAATCCAGCCGAAGGAGTGGGCTGCCAACCGCCGGATCCGATCGGCAACCGGCGCCTGCCCGCCCCAGGAGAGTGCCCGTGAGTGCGACGCCCGAGGCAGCGAGCCTCTAGTTCAAGATCGCGTCGAGACACGAGACGAGTTGTCTTTATTTCGAACGGCATCGGCTTGATCGCCATCTCAGGTTTGGATCGTTTCCGTTGCGCAAAAGGAGACCCATGACCAGAAAACTCTCCGAGTTCAATCTCGCGGGACCCTTCCGGGTTAATCAGCTTAAGTCCGGCGACCCCTACGAGCTATCGAATGGCCATCCCATCGAGTGTTTGCCGGTCGGCGGTCGAGGCTCGCGCGCCAATCTCCTCGGCGGGGCAGTGCTCGACAGCGATCCCGATGTGGATTCTGCCGGCGTCGACACCGGCTTCGCGCTCGCGCCGGGGACCCTGCGCGCCCCCGATGTCGCGGTCGGCAATGTCGCCGACGCCCCCGGCTGGGTGACTGGAGTCGCACCGCCGCTGGCAGTCGAATATGCGGATACGGGGCAGGACGAGGCCGAGCTCGCGGCTAAGATCGCCGATCTGCTCGCGGGAGGGACGCGCCTGGTGTGGGTCGTGCGGTTGGTCGGTCCCCGGCGGGTCGAGATCCACGCGCCCGGCGTACCGATGCGGCTGGCGTATACCGACGAGGCGCTGGAGGCCGCCGGCATACTCCGAAACCCGGTACCCGTCGCTGCCCTGTTCGACCGTGACGCCGCCCATGAGGCGACCTTGAGAAACCTGTTGCAGCGCCGTGGTTACCGCGATTTGCAGCAGGTGCGCGACGACGGAAAGGCCGAGGGAAAGGCCGAGGGAAAGGCCGAAGGGAAGGCCGAGGGAGAGCTCGCTGCCCTGCGCGATGCGCTCCTATTGGTCTTAGCCGAACGGGGGCTCGGTTTGACACCGGAGCAAGGCTCCGCCATCGCCGATTGCACCGACTCAGCCCGGCTGCGCCAATGGTTGGGTAAAGCAGTAAGCGCCGCCTCCGTGTCCGAGGCCATCGGTCCGCTCCGCAACTGAGAGTTGCCTGCACGCATCGGATATCCGCTTTCCGTAGCGCGATTGGCGCCGGGTCTTGGAGCGATTCTCTGGCACTCCAAGGTCCAGCCAGGGCGACGGCACGCTGCGACCCACCTACTCCATCTGGCTCCTGGGCGAAGACCTCCTGCGCGACGATCCCGACTATGCCCACCGCTACCGCCTGCGCGACGACCGCGGACGCGCGCTCCTCGACCACGGCGGGATGTACCTGTTGGAGCTGATCGAATTCGCCGCCGAGCGGGTCGAAACCGAACAGGAGCGCTGGCTCGCGTTCTTCCGCGACGGCGAGCGCCTGGACATTTATTCCACCTTGCGAGGGTGCGTGCAATTCGAGACCTGATCCCGGCACGTTCGAATGCCTGATTACGACTCCGAAAGGGGCAGCCCCCATCGCCTTGCTCCAGAAGGGTGACTGGTGCGGATCGGAGTCAATCCGCGACCGACCGATGAGAGCCGCGGGCGCGTCAGTGGCAACAATGCGGAACTTCCGGGCTGAAAGAAGCGTATTTCGGCGCGAGAATGTTCGTCGTGCCTTTGATCGGGGTCGGCTAAATGGTGACTCCGATTCCGCCCGGCCCGAGCGGCGCAAGCCCAGGCACTGCGTCAGAGCAGTTTTACAAGGGCCGCGATCACGGCCACTTGCGCGAACATCAGGGGGACAAGCCACTTGAGCAGATCCAACTTGGTCCGCTCCACCTCGCCACGGAGCTGCGCGATATCTAGCTTCAAGTCGGCACGGACTTGCTCGATCTCTTTTTGCAGGCGCAGCTCGCTCTCGCGCACATCGCATTGGGTCGCCAGCTCCGGAAGGTGCGGATAGCGCTCTTCCAGGCGCTCGAATGCCTCGGCGATCACCCGCGCGCGGGCGCGGTCGTCGGGCGCAGTCGTCAGGGCTTCATAAAGGGCGACGCTCGATACCATGGGGCAACTCTGCCAGTCGTCCGGACCCAAAACAAGCCTCGGGCCAGGAGATTTGGATTCCAGCTCCGTCCGCCGCCGATGCCAATCCAACCGCTTCTCCGTCGGGAAACAAACTGCACTCCAGCGGCTACGCGACATGGTCAGCCATGGCGTGCTTCGGCATGCAGCTTGAGCCCCAGGGCGCCAATGACCTTTAGGATTGTATCGAAGCCGGGCCTACGCTCCCCGGAAAGTGCCTTGTAAAGGCTTTCGCGGGAGAGTCCCGCATCCCGGGCAACCTGCGCCATGCCCTTGGCACGGGCGATGTCGCCGAGGGCCTTGGCAACGAATGCAGCGTCACCGTCTGCCTCTTCAAGGCAAGCCTCGAATAGGCGGCCATTTCCTCGGGGGTTCTCAGGTGTTCGGCAACGTCGTAGCGAGTGGTAACGGTTTTGGTCATAGCGCCTACTCCGAAAGATTGCGCGCGAGACGCAGGGCGACCTTGATGTCCTTGGCTTGGGTGCCCTTATCGCCGCCTGCCAGGAGAAGGACAATCTGCCGCCCTCGCTGCTTGAAATAGACCCGGCAACCGGGGCCGTAGTCGATACGCAGCTCCGACACGCCTTCCCTAAGGGGTTCGACGTCCGGGGTTTACAGCGGCGAGGCGCTCGATCCGGGCTTGGACACGCGCTCTGGCCTGGATGTCGCGCAGGCTGTCTAGCCACTCGGCGAAGGCGCCGGTCTTGCGGACCTCGATCATGGCCTTACTGTCGCCCTGCGGCTACACATGGTCAATGGGGACGGGGAGGCGCTGAAATCGCCCGCGGCGCCAATTGACTCCTGGGCGAAGACCGCCAACGCGACCACCGCGGATGAGCGCTCCTCGACCACGGCGGGATCTACCTGCTGGAGCTGAAAAAATTCGCCGCCGAGCGGGTCGAAACCGAGCAGCAGCGCTGGCTCGCGTTCTCCCGCGACGGCGAGCGCCTGGACGCCGCCGCGTCGCCGGAGTGGATGCAAACCGCCGAAATGAGGCAAGCCATGAGCACCCTGAAAGCCTTCTCCGAGAAAGAGCGTGCCTATCACGCCTCCAGGCGCGCCAGAACTTCCTGCGCGAGCAGCAGTCCATCCGCAGCGAGCTCGAAGACGCACGCGCCGCCCAGGCGGCGGCCGAGCGGGAGAAAGAGGCCGAGCGGCAAGCCAAAGACGAAGCCTCGGCCGAGGTCGAGCGCCTCAAAGCCCTGCTGCAGGGCCAGTAGACGGCGCGGTAGCCGGGGACACGCGGCGCGAGACCCGCCCCGACCGCCCCCGGTTTTCTCGCCTAATTTGAACCTCTTTGCGGGTATGATGACTCGAGCCATGATGACTCGAGCCTAATGGGATGGTCCGCCCCGCTCCTAAAACGAGCCCGAAGCGGGCAAAATAGGCGATGAACAAACCACCCATCGTCAACCCAGAGCGGAGCAGACCGATGAAGAAGTTTAGCAAAGAACCCGTCGCCACCATCGGCATCGATTTGGCCAAAAACAGTGTGCATGTTTTCGGCGTCGATGCCCAAGGAGAGGCCGTATTTAGCCGCAAGCTCGCCCGCGGCGCCCTGAGTGCCTTCATCGCCCAACAGCCGCCCTGCCGCATCGCCATGGAAGCCTGTGGCGGTGCTCATCATTGGGCGCGCACACTCCAAGCGCTGGGGCATGAGGTTGTGCTAATCGCTCCGCAGTTCGTCAAACCCTTTGTGAAGAACAACAAGACCGACGCCGCAGATGCGGGAGCCATTTGCGAAGCCGCTTGCCGTCCACGCCAGCGGTTTGTACCAATCAAAAGCGTCGAGCAGCAAGACATTCAAGCTATCCACCGAATGCGCTCGCAGGTTATCGAACGGCGCACCGCGCTGGTCAACCAGGTGCGCGGCTTGTTGGCCGAATACGGCATCGCGATGCCCCAAGGCCGCGCGGCGGCGATGCGTCGCCTGCCCGAAATCCTTGAAGACGCCGAGAACGGGCTCAGCGAGCGGTTTCGCGCCGAGTTGCATGGCCTCCTTGAGGAGTTGCGTCATCTCGATGCACGGGCCAAGCATTACGATGACCAAATCCGGGCCGTTGCCGAGACCACGGAATCAGTGCAGCTGTTGATGACGACTCCCGGTATCGGCCCGCTGGTAGCCACCGCCTTGATCGCCACCGTTGGAGACCAATGGGGGCTGTTCGCCAATGGCCGCGCCTTGGCCGCCTGGCTCGGGCTGGTGCCACGACAGCATTCCACCGGCGGGAAACCGCGGCTGCTCGGGATCAGTAAGCGCGGCGATGTCTATCTGCGCCAGCTATTGATCCACGGGGCACGGGCCATGATGCGCTGGGTCGAGAAAAAGGAGGACGCCGTCAGGCACTGGGCGCGGGACCTCAAGCAGCGCCGTCATACAAACGTCGCCATTGTCGCGATGGCCAATAGGCTTGCCCGTATCGCGTGGGCGGTGATGACCACCGGGAAGGCATTCGACTCCGCGCGCGGCGCGCTGGCGAAGCCGGCGTCTGTTATAGCGTAACGCCACATCAACTACGATCAATCATCATTAATTCGCCCTAACAGGGCGTCAAACCGAGTTTCACACCACGAGTTGCTAAGAGTGAAAGTCACTGTGATGGCATGAAAGGTACGACCGCCTCGCTGAAAACCTGGAAGGGGCCGAAGCCAGCT
>JBGSOR010000337.1:0-3593 GCA_041738985.1 Chromatiaceae bacterium
CAAGATCCGGCTCGGGGCGGTCCAGCTCGGTCTCGTCCGCGGCCGCGACGAGCAGCCGTCGCAGGGGGGAGTCCTGGGGGTCAGCCAGGAGTCGGGCGATCTGCGCCGCCTTCTTCAGGTCGCCCGCCGGGGTCAGCTCGACATCGGCGAGGAGATCGTTCCAGGCGGCCGCATAGTCCTCGAAATAGCGGGTCTGGATCGCCCGTACGAGGCGGTCTGCCTCGGGTGTCCCGGGTTTGAGCTGGGCCTGGGGTCCAAGCACCCAGCTATCCTGGGCGACCGCACCCAGCAGCCGCTCGACGGAGGGCTCGAAACCGCGCCGGTAGCCGGCATAGGTGTAGAGCGCCGGGATGCCCTCGCTCAAGGGCTTGCCGCTACGTCGGACCAAGACCTGAGCGGCCAGGTCTCCCCCCGCGGTGTCGATGCGGAAGTCTTCGAAGCCCTCGCCGAGTCCTTCTCTCTTGAGCTGCCCGTAGATCCGATCCGCCAGCGGGGTCTCGTTCAGGATCGCCCGTGCGTTGGTCACCAGCTCTCCGTCCAGCGCGAGCGGGAGGCGGGTCGGCGCCTTCTCCAGCAGGGCAGCCAGATGGCCGCGCAGGGCCTCCCGCTGCTCGATCGCGGTCCCCCGGGGCAGGTTGCTCTCCCAGTCCTGGATCACCCAGAGCTGGACGGCCGCCGGGTCGTAATGGCTGGGATCGTCCAGCATCAGATAGATGCGCAGGGCGGCGTAGAGGGCGTCTGGGTCGGCACCGCCGGCCCGGATCTGGTCTTCGAGTCGCAGAATGACCCGGGGCAGGAGCGCGTTGTGGAGCAGGCGCCCGTAGGTGAGCTGCGCCTGGGAGCCTAGCTTGTCCCCTTGATAGAGCCCGAGCCCCATGGACCAGGGGGTGCCTGCGTCCCGGTCCGCATAGCCCCCGGGAATCGTGCGCACCCCGTCCAAAATGGGCAGGAGCGCAAGCGGGTCGCGCTCCTCCGGGGACAACGACTCGATTTGCTTTTCGATGGTGCCCGCATTCTGGGCCACCGCCGCTATATAGGCTCGGTTGCGGGTGTAGCTCGTGGTCCAGGCGAGCCCCGCCAGCAGGGCGATGCCGGCGGCGGCAGCATAGGCGCCCCGGCGCAGCCACAGGCGGCGGCGCTCTACCCGGGGGTCCAGTCCGGCGACCGCTGCCTCCGTAAAGACCAGATCCTTGAGCAGTCGGGTGACAAAGTAGCTCTTGGGCGTGCCGCGAAAGGGCGCAGCCCCCGCTCGCCCGGTGCCGAAGTTGGCCGCGATGACCGCCAGCACCCGATCGATCGGCGTGCCGGTCTGGGTGCCGCTGGTGAAGTAGACCCCGCGGATGAGGGGTCTGGCCTCGAAGCGGGTCGGCGAGAAGGTGTCCCTGAGGAATCGGTCGATCGGCTCCCCCAGGGCGCCGAACTGGCGGGGGAAGCTTAAGACCAGCCCGCGCTTGGACGGGTCGCGCTCCTGCTGCATCCGGTCCAACAGCCGCTCGGCGAGCCGCTCGGAGAGGAGTCGATGCTCGGCGGCGAACCCGTCGATGGCGGGGGAGCCCGCCTTGCCCTCGTCGAAGGGGAAGGTCATGCCCCAGACCTGGGCGCGGGGCTCCTGCCCGAGGTCGGCAAAGAACTCGTTGAACCCGGCCACCAGGTCCGCCTTCATGAAGACGACATAGACCGGACAGCGGATACCCAGGGTGTTGTAGATCTCCTGGAGCCGCTGGCGGATGGCGCGGGAGTGGGCGGCGCGCTCGGCCTCCGATTGCTGGAGCAGGTCGGACAGGCTCATGGCGACCAGCACGCCGTTGAGGGGTCGGCGGGGGCGGTGCTTCTTGAGCAGCGAGAGCAGGGAACCCCAGGCGGCGCTGTCGACCTGGGCGTAGCTGTCCTGGGTGGCGTAGCGTCCGGCGGTATCGAGCAGCACCGCCTCGTCCGTGAACCACCAGTCGCAGTTCCGGGTGCCTCCGATCCCATGGATGGGGTCCTGACCGAAGCGCTCGGCCAGGGGGAAGCGCAGCCCGGAGTTGACGAGTGCGGTGGTCTTGCCGCACCCGGGGGGCCCGATGATCAGGTACCAGGGCAGCTGGTAGACCCACTGGCCGCCCAGTCGGCGCCGCCCCTCGGACTGCTTGAGCACCGAAAGGGCCTCGTCGAAGCGCTGCTGGAGGATCTCCATCTCCTCCGCGGAGGCGATGCTGGCCTGGTCCGCGGACTCGGGGGTTGCGGCGAGCTGCTCCATGAGCTTGCGGTTGCGCACGCGGGCCGCGACGGCCAGTACGATGTGGACGAGCGCCCAGATGCCGAAGAGGGTGCCGATGACGATCCAGCGCGTGAGCTCGGAGGCCAGGGGCTCCCGTCCGGCAAAGCCGAACAGGGGCCCGACGAACCAGACCAAGACGGCGAGGGCGACGGTCCCGAGCAGGGTCAGGAACCAGCGGGCTCCAAGGAATCCGAAGATCTTCATTGGCCTCCAACCTTGCCGGTGCCCGCCGGCCGAATCAGCATGATCTCGACCCGACGGTTGCGGGCATCCCTGGGGTTATCCGGGACCAGGGGGTCGCTGTCCGCCCGGCCTTCGGCGGCGAAGCGCTCGGGTTGTCCGGTGTCCTCCGAGAGCATGGCCGCGACCGTCTCGGCCCGGGCCTGGGACAGGTGCCAGTTGGATGGAAACCGCAGGGACTTGATCGGCGCGCTGTCCGAATGTCCGGTGACCAGCACCTGGCCGGGGAGCCCTTTCAGCGCCTCCCCAATGCGCCGGATCAGGGGCTCGAATTGGGGGCTGAGGTTGGCCCGGGCGGAGGCGAAGAGTCCCTCCCCAAGCAGGATCAGGGTCTCGCCTTGGGGTCGGTCCATCACATCCAAGCGCTCGGGAATCTCGTCCGCGAGCAGGGTCCGAAGGGTTGGCAGTGCCGGCTGGGGTCGGACCTCCGGGGTCTCGACAACCGGGCGGACGATAGGGGCACGCTTGCGCTCGGGCGCGGCGGCGAGGCCCTTGTCCAGATTGGCGAGCGTCGCGTAGACCGGGTCCGAGTCGCGGCTGAGCGCGAAGGTATAGGCGGCGAAGAGCCCGAGCAGCAGCAGGGCCGCGAGCCCCGAAAAGACCCACAGCGGGAGCTGGTGGATGAGCGGGTCGCGCTGGGGCACGAGGCCACGCCAGTGCGGGGAGAGCTCGGGCTCCGGCCGGTCGCGCTGGCTGCGGATGGTCTGGTAGAGCCGCTCGCGCACCCGCTCCAGCTCGTCCCGGCCGCCGTCGCGCACCCGGTAGCGCCCCTCGAACCCCATGGCCAGGCACAGGTACATCAGCTCCAGCAGATGCAGGTTTCCGCTGGGGTACGCAATGAGGCGGTCCAGGGCCTCGTAGAACTTGTCGCCGCCCCAGGTCTCGTTGTGGAGCTGGATCAGCAGACCGCGCTCGGACCAGTCGCTCTGGCTGCCCCAGGGGGTATCCCGGACCGACTCGTCGATCAGGGCGCACAGCACATAGCGCGCGGGCAGCACCACCCGGTCGTCCAGTCCCTTGGCACGGGCACAGTGCTCGAACTCGCGCATCTGGCGGGTCAGGCGCTCGCGCAGTCCCCCGGGGTCCCCGTGGG
>JBGSOR010000366.1:0-10393 GCA_041738985.1 Chromatiaceae bacterium
CCCCTGCGAACCCCCATCCGGCGCCGTCCGCTTCGCTCCGACGCCACGGTGCGATGGCGACCGCGCGCGCTCCGCACCTCGCCCAGTACGCGGCGCTCACACCGTACGGGACCAGCGGACCGAATTCATGCAGGCTTGCCGGAAGGACACCAACGATTCGGGCGTGTCTGGCCACTGCGGCGCGGGGACGCGAATGGGATACCTCTGGTCAGTCTAGCGGAAAACGTTTTATGTTCCCGTTTCCTGTCCCTATTGTTACTGGTGGCCCCTTTGCCTTGAACGATAGAGTCCTTGCTTCATAGTCGACATAGGATCGTAGGAAGTCCATTGGGTTATGGCTCCATTCGGAAACCGTCGACACAGGCAATCCAACTCTGATCCGCGGCGTGATGAGTATCGATCTGGTGCATCCCGTCTTGGTTCCATCCTGTGCCGGACGGACCCAGAATCGGGTCTATATCAGCGAGCTTCTCGCTGTAGGTTGTTTTGGTTAAGTCTGTGATAATGAATGCACGAACGGAATTGCCATAAATGGGATCGCAATCTTGAGCGAAGCGCACCAAGCTGTTCTGCCAGACTATCATTCGTCCACCGGGTCTGGCGATGTTCGGATCTGATCGAACAATTGGGCTCTTGGGATGCTCGATCCATGGGCCTAGCATATCGTCGGCAAAATACAGATCCAAAGTGTCTTTTGGCGTTGAGGCAGCAATCATCCACCAGGTTCCATTGAAACGCGTGATAGATGGGTCCCGAAAAGGCTTTCCTTCAATCAAGTTTCCCACAAATTCCCACTCGGTAGGAAACGAAGTGGCTTGATATAAGCGAATTGCATTCTTGGAGTGGCTCTCAGGGACCATATAGAACGCTCCGTTGTGCTCGAAAACATGCGGATAGCTTAAATGAAATGGCTCGTCGAGAACTACCTGACGGTAATGCCATTCGAGGCCGTCAATGCTTTCGGCGAAACCAATATCCCCTTGCTTCGTTGTTCCATCGAGTATCTCGAAAAACATGTACCAGCTTCCTGCTTTACGGACCATAAAGGGGTCCGCCACAAACCGAGCATCGCGATCCGTGACATCGCTGGCTTCCAAAACCGGATTAATTGTTGTTGGTCCGGTGCGAAGATCCAAAAGGTTTTTTCCCGTATAGATTCCGATAGACCACTTCTGAAATCTGGGCGGGCTTTTCCCCTTTTCTTGCGAGCAAGACGTTAAGATCAAATTTATAGCAAGGGAAAGCGCTAGCACATAGATAAGCAGGGCTTTTCTCATAGTCTTATATTGGTTGCGATGTGTATAATAGATCGAATCCATGAGCAGTCTGTATTAAGAGCTCGTTTATTGAATCATGCTGTTGTATAGCCTGCAATATTTTTCAACTTGCAGATCTAGAGAAAATTCATCAACGATTAGTTTCCGGGAGCGTTGGCTAATCTCATTCCTGAGAATGTCGTCTTCGAGTAGCTCTAGGATACCGCGACTGAACTCCCTCGTGTCCCAGGGTTTAGCAAGGATTCCTGTCATCTTCGAACGAACCAGGTCCGGAATGCCTCCAACTTGAAAAGCTACAACCGGCGTTCCGCTGGCCATGGCTTCTATGATGACATTGCCTAATGCTTCTCCGCGTGACGGACAAAGAAAAACGTCCGCGGCGGAGTAGGCGCGGTTCTTAATGTCATCGTGCTCCAACAATCCCAAAGAGAGGGTCTGGATGCCCGCGACGTCCCAGGTAGCGGAGCTATTCTTTCCCATGGTGATCAAGACGCATTCTTCTTTGATGCTCTTGGGCAGCATTTTAAGTGCTTCTAACAAGAGATCCGCGCCTTTAATGTGGTTGCCTAAATCAAGTGCGCCGAACATCAAGACATATTTCGATGCCGAAATTTTCAGGATGGAGCGACATTCTATTTTATCCAAGGGTTTATATGCTTGGATATCGATTCCGTTTGGTATCTGGTGTATGGGGCTCTTATTCAATATGCTCTGCTGAAGCATTTCCGTCATCCAGGTGCTCTTGCTCACCGCGGTCAAACGGGAATGATCGTATGTCCAGCGCTTCAGGTGCCATTCAAGGTAGCTAGCGTCATGACGGGCGATAGGAAAGACGTTCGTGTTGGGACAGACGCCACATCCGGATTTCCAGCGGTTGCAGTTTAAGTTATTATAGCAGCGACCGGTAATAGCCCAAGTGTCGCAAAGGGTTAAGATGGTGGGTTTCTTTTCTGTCAAAGAGGGCAGTGCGACGTATGGAGTCACTCCTAATAGCCGATGAATCTGCACGACATCGGCGTCGATAAAGGCTTTATGTTTTGTAATTGCCGCTGGTCTAACCCCGTCGAAGCCTGTTAGACCCAACCGCTTCGCCAGCGCTTTTCGATATCTCACGGCCTTTCCGTTGTATTCGGCGTCGTTTATCGAGAGATAATCTGGGTCCGGCTCCCGACCAGTGACGCATAATACCTTGGAGTCTAAGCCGCTTTTCCTTAGACCCGTGTGGAGCCGATGCATTGACACTGCGCCGCCACCTCCCCCTTCGCGGCCGGAATAGGTTAGATGTAGTATTTTCATGGAGATCCTCGAAGCTGAGGTTTTTTGATTTGGCGGAAATTCGGGCGGAAATTGGGGATGGGGCGGAAATTGGGGACGGAAATTGGGGACGGACGGAAATCGGAAATCGGGGACGTACCACGTAAAACGTCCAAGGCCGCCTTCGGCTGTTTAGTCGCGCTCCCCAATGCCGCGAATTCCCGACGGTGCAAGGGCTAAGTGCCCAAAGCAGCTGGATCGTCTGATTTGGCATCAGGGTCCAGGTCGATTCACCCGTAACAGTTTCCCGCGCAGATCGCGCTCGCACTGGAGCGCCTCATGGATCCGCTCAGCCTGACCGAAAAAAGCCGGAGCGAGGGTGTAGACAACGATCCCCGTGTGATTCATGGAAGCCATATGCAGTCGGATGAAGTCCTTGCGGTTCAGGGTCAAGACGGCGCGACCCTGGGCGGTCGCGTAGCCCAATACCTCGTCGCCGGGCATGGCCTCGCCGGCGCGTCCAGTGTCCTGGATCGTGAGCACGTCGTGGCCCCTCGCGCGCAACCCGAGGACCGCCGGAAGCGGAAAATTCTCGTTGCTGAGGAGCATCGCCACCGGCTTAGTCCTCGTTCTCCGCGATGGCGCGCTCTATTTCCTGGGCGTTCAGAAGCACATACCTCCAGGCGTTGGTAAGGTCTTCCGCTCTGAGCGTCGGAAAGCTCGCCAGGATGTCTGCTTCCGACACCCCAAGCCGTCTCGCCCGCTCCAATGTCCACACGGGGATGCGGGTGCGTACCACACGCGCCTCGCCTCCGCAGATACCGGGGGTTCGATCGATTCCGGGTGCGCTGTCTCCCAAGTCGCGCGTGATCCACTGCAGCAGTTGAGCCTTTTCGCCCTTTGAAAGTTGCGGGAGCATCTCCTCGATGGCATGCAGTGGTGTCGGCATCGGTCTCGGTCCGGGTTGACTGATCCTTGCGGTTAGGCGTCAGAGGATGTTAAACCAAGCTCGTCTGGACGGGCCAACGTTCGACCAACATCGACGGCGATGGCGGGCATGGTGGTAGCTTCTGGTCGCGGGCAGCGGCTACGTTCAGCGATTGTCTCCTGAGAAATCCGTGACGTACCGCGATAATGTTCGCGCCCTGCAAGCACGTTCGAGTCGTTGCGAGAATCCAGCCATAGCGCGGGCAAGGGGCCGAGTCTTCGGGCTCAAGCTCCGGATGATCCGCTGGGAACATGCCGGCGAGCTCACGGTCCAGCTGGGCCGCCACCGGTCGGCGCATGTGGCGGACACGGGGCTTGCGCCGTCGGATGCGGACACTGCTCAGTGTCTCTGGGATCGCGCCTAGACGGCGTCCGCTAACTCCAGCCGCCGCTCCACACGTTCTAATCGACGCCGCAGGTCCGCGATCTCGTCGGCGCGGGCAGCATCGACGGCGTGAAAGGCGGCGAGGTGCTGATCGAGCGCGGCGAGGCCGGTCTCGACGCCGGTGAAGCGCAGGCGCATCTCAGCCTGGATGTCATCCAGCTTGGTGTGGACGCGCCGGAGCATCTCGGTGGTCAGGTCTTCGACGTCGTCAGCCATGGTCTTTGCCCATGTCGCGGATGTCTTGGAGGGATCGTAAGTTCTTTCCAAGTTTCATGTAAAGGGGAGTGCCGGTGACAGTTTACTAAAGCATCTTGGAAACCTTGGAGCCCAAATGGTGCCTGCTGTTCCCCTCGGAGTGAGGTCGTGCGCGGCACTGAGGCGAAGGGAAGGAAGAAGCGGAGGTCGCGAAGTTCCGCGACGATGTCGGCTGCCGATTCGACGATCCGGCGGTGCTCGGCAAGCCGGAGCACGTTCGCGTGTAGGCGCATCGAAGACGAAGGTCGCCGGCCTGGTTTCTGGGTTAGATACGACGTAGTCCTGCCCGATCTCATTGACGGTCTTGACCCCGCGGACCGAACGGAGACGTCAGGCGAGAGCGATTCCGGAAATCGCCTGAGTAGTGATATCGATCGCCACTTGGGAGGGTGGGTCGACTTACCAGCGCTGAGGTACCAACTGGACCTTTTCCGTGTCGTACCCCAGCCCCTTGAGATAGGCGAGAATCTCCGAAAGCTTGGCCTCTGGGATCTGGGGCTCGCGGGCCATGATCCAGACATAATCCCGCTTGCTGCGACCGATGACGGTGATGCTGTAGTCCGGCTCAAGCCAGATGATCAAGAACTCACCCTTGAAGGGCCAGATGAACTGCATCCCCCACTCGGCGTTGCCGGTGCCCGGCACCACGAACCCCTTCGGGTGATATTCCTTCTGAGGACCGTCGAAGGCGTCCTTGCGGAAGGTGAAGGTAGTGGCGATGGTGCCGTCCGGATTGAGGACGTAGGACTCGACAGCATTGTGTGCGCCCTTCTCGATGAAGGTCGGTATGTTGGCGATTACATACCAGGGACCCATGAATCGGGGCAGGTCCACCTGGGGCACGGTCTTCATGGGTTTCTCCTCCGCGAGGGCTTGGATGCTGGCCCCAAGGGTTAGGCCGATGAGGGCGATGGCGATCGACAGTGTGCTGGCTTTCATCGGGTGTCTATGGGCCGGTCTGGGGGTTGAGCAGGCGGCGCTGCTTCAGGAAGTCGCGGTGCCAGTAGGCGAAGGTCGAGGCGCAGCGCGGCAGGTCCTTCGCATCCCCGTCGACCTTGAGGGACAGGGCTTGCGGCTCCCGCTCCCCTTCGACCCGATACGCCTTACCATTGTCTAGCTAATGTCCAGATCCGAGGAAACAAGGCGGAGCTCCGGAAACCCATGCGCTGGCCAACAACGGCAAACCAGCGACAGACCAAGGTTTCCCGTTCGTGGGAGGCAAGGCGGCGGACAGGGACGGGCCGCGGCCCTTGAGCCCGGCGGCGCCGGAGGCGGCCCGTTGTACGGGCAACGTACGCGGGGCTAAGATGAGCCGGTCACACTTGGAGAGCCCAGAGTCATGTCCAACCCCGGTAGCCGCAAGGACGAGCGCCTGGACCTGCGCCTCAGCGCGCAGTCCAAGCCAGCCCGACGGACCCCTACCCCCTGTTTCTGCTGCTGAAGGACCTCCGGCGGAGCCTGTGAAATCCGCTCCCCGGCGCGTGGCTCGCTCAGGTAAGCCCCTCCAGTCGCTGCACCCAATCGGCGAATCGCGGGCATTTCTCACGTAGGAGGGGAATGCCGATGGCCTTGGCCACTTCAGGACCATGGAGCACCTTGTCCAAAGGTGGATAGAGGGTCTTGAGACGGCGCGAAGGGCAGGTCTCATAGCCGTCGTCGATGTCCTCCGGGCCGCCGCATGCCTGGAGAATCTCGACCATACGGCGGCCGAGCGCTGGCGAGCGCAACTGGGCTGCGGCCACCTAGGGAGCGGCGAAGACGAGGGCCTCGAATTCGTAGCACTGCACGCAGGGGATCACCCGAGATCGGTTCTGGATGGGCGCCGCGTCGGCGATCGCCAACGCCAGCTCGTCGGGGTCCCGGCCCGGACGGCGCTGAAAGCCGTAGTAGTCGTACAGCGTGGTGACCCAATCGAAGGTCGGCAGCAGGCGCTTGAGCTCCGAGCCAATCCGATGGAGATTCGGGGGGCCCGAGAGCATGATCGGAGTGGCGTGGACCCCCCGAGTCGCCAGGTGGGGCGCCAGACAGCGGTTCACGAATTCCCGCTCGGTTGACCCCTCGCAGCTCACCGCAAGACGGGTCAATCCGGCGTCCCCCCGATCAAGTTCTTCTCCCAGAGGTCGCCCATCCGGTATTCGTCCAGCCATTGGCCGAGATCGTCCGCGGCCAGGCGCCGAAACTCGGTGGCATTGTCTCTCACCTCGGCGACTATCAGGTCCTCCGGGCCAAACTGGTTGGCGAGGGTGACGGACTGAGTCGCGGCAACGACCTGGGTTCGGCTGGCCGCGCTGCGCATCATCCCTGCCAGGAGTTGGATCGCGTAGGGATGCAGTCCGAGCTCCGGCTCGTCGAGCACGATCGTCCGCGGCGGGTCCGGCTGCAACAGCAGGGTGGCGAGACAGATGAACCTTAGGGTTCCGTCCGAGAGCTGGGAGACGTCGAATGGGGTATCGACACCACGATGCTTCCAGCGCAATCGGATGCCGCCCTCGGGCTCGAGCAGAAAGTCTTGAAACGCGGGCGAGACACGCTGCACCGTTTCGACGATCCGGCGATACTTCCGCCTCGTGCTGCAGCCACAAGTGGCGCAGAAAGGCCGCCAGGTTTCCTGCGTCTGCCTCCAATGGCGCCGAAGGCTGCAATGGCCTGGTCTGCTTAACCCTGGCCCCGTCGGAGGTGTCGTCGAAGTGATAGCGCTTCCAGCCCTCCATGTGATTGACGAGGTGTCGCTCCTTTCGATCATGCGTGGGCTCGTTCCATGGCAGGCCGGATTCTTCGCTTCCAGGCTTCGCCAGAGCGATGCGATGCTTGCGGTTTCCGTAGCCATATTGATCGCCGTAAAACCAGCCGATTTCCTGAGAAAAGACCACCCCACCGGAGCCTGCTGCCGGTACCAGAGTGCAGTGATAGCTGTTGGGCGGAAAGTAGAGCTCGATCTTGATCTGCTCGGAGACCTTGCGACCGAAGTGCAGAACGGCATCGGCGCCGCCGAAATCCTGCTGGACGTGGATCTGGAGGTCCTTGTGCAGGAGCTTGCCCATGAACCGGAAAAATTTGATTAGGTTGGACTTACCGGCCCCGTTCGGGCCGATGAGCAGGTTCAGTGGCTTCAGCTCCAGGTCCATCTGGCGGATGGACAGAAAGCCTTCGAGCTTGATGCGCTGCAACTGGCCGAGCGTGGCCATGTGGGGAGTCTCCGGGGGCCATCGAAAGCGGGCCTAAGAGAGCAACCTAGCCGCCGCGACGCGGTACAGCAAACCCCGGCGGCTTGGAAGACACCCGGCTTGATCGTCGCCGCAGCGCTGCGATGCGGGGCATCGGCCGCCCTGGTGCCCATGCTGGAGCGACTGGGTAAGGGCTGGGGACGGCGTCCCGATGGCGCCTCGGCGCGTTAGGTCAGGGGTGCCGCGGCGGTTCAGGCGCAATCGTCCGCCCCTACTTCCGGCGCACGGATTGCAGATGGCTGCTGCCGGACCGAATCGGCAGCATCGCGCGGCCGCCAATTCGCAGGGACGAATCCCGATTCAGAACCCCGGCGGCGCCTTCTGCCAGGGATAGCCCTTGACTGCAATGTCGTAGGCGGTCTGGTAGAGGGCGCGCATGAACTCGGTGTCGAACTCCTCGCGGTGGGGCGCGTTAAAGCTCGCCGGGACATAGGCGAGGTAGAAGTCCACGCCGTCGCGCTGGGCGGTGGCGTAGATCCTGTAGAGATCGCCGATGCCTTGGGTCTGGATCAGGGAGGAGATGGCCCGCTGGACGATGCTCATGGTCCGGCGGTCGACGTTCGCCCACTCGGGGTCCAGTCGCGCGTTGCGGATCACGTAGGCCTTGCGCTCCCGGGTGACCCCGCGCGCCTTGCCCGCGTCCTTGAGCCGCAGCGAGGGCGGGTAGACAAAGACCTGGGACATGGTGCCGCCGTCCACGTGCATCTCCTGGTAGTCGCGGCCGTTGGCCTCCACGTCGATCATCACGGGCGGGAAGGCGCCGGGGATGGCCGCCGAGGCGATCATGATGGAGCGGAACAGCGACAGCGCCTTGGGATCGCGGCTTGCAGCGATCTTGGTCATGTTCCAAAGCATGGCCTGGCGCGCGTCCAGGTCCGCGGTGGCGATCAGCAGCAGCCGGCCTTTCTCGTATTCTTTGGCGACGGCATCGAGCATGGTTTGGTCGACTTCGTTGGCCACCAGCCGCCAGAGCGGCGCGTTGTCGGCCAGGGCGTCGCTGGTGACCGCGGCGAGCAGGGAGCGCCGCTCGGCGATGTCTCTCGCCGAGACCGTGGTGTAGAAGCGCTTGAGGCTTGCGTCGTAGGCCGGTCCGAGGAAGGCGAAGGGGGCGATGAGGGCGCCGGTGCTCACCCCCGTCACCAGCTTGAACTCGGGCCTGTTGCCGGCCACCGTCCAACCGTTCAGAAGACCTGCCCCGAAGGCACCGTGGTCTCCACCACCGGAGACCGCCAGGAACACCGCCGGCGGCAAGGGGCCCCGGTGCCCGCTGGCCGCGAGATACGCCTTCTCGCGATCCAGCGCGGCGATGGCCTCGCGCTGCATGTCCTCGTTGTCGATCCCGACCCGGTAGCGCACGTCTGGCATGCCGGGAACGACCGCCTTGGCGGTGTAGGCCGCCGGAACGGCCTCTTTCCGCATGGGTCCGGAGCAGCCTTGTGCCGCCAGCATGACCGCGGCGAGCGCCATTGCGCCGATAACGAACCTGTAACCCATGGCTGAGCGCCCCCTCGGCGGTCGAATACGCGTTGTATCCCTATCCCCAGCGACGTCGCGAGCGCTGGGGCGGACGCATCATAGCGTTCGGCGTTCCGGACAAACTACCTTCATTAGGGCAACCGGTCGGCAGCGGCGTCGCTCGCATTCTCGGATTTCGGGGTGTCGAAGTGTGATGGCTGTCTTGGCAACAACGACGGCGAGCCGTCCGTCTCCTCGTCGGGGATCGCGACCCATTCCCCCGGCAACGCCTCCATGGCGTCGCCCAGATGGCCATCGATCACCGGTACCAGGAGTCCGTACGCCACTCGCCAGCGCATTGCATCGACCTGCACCGACGCGGATTTCGGGTTCAGCTTCACGACCAGGCCAAATCGCTCTTGGCCATGGCGGTCCTTGAAGCCGACCCGATCCCCGACCCTCAGGCTATTGCGGTCCAGCGCTTGGCGTTTCCTTGCGGCGATGGCTACGTCCTGACCCTCCAGATCGATCAGGTAGAAGGGGATGGTCCAGGTCTTCCCGTTAGCGACATTCCGTACTTCGGCCCGGGTCCGATTCATCCGCAGAAGCTTCGCCTCCACCAGCCGATTCTCGGCGCTATCGAACCAGCGTAGCGTCTGACCGACGCGCAGCGCCCGCTTCACCGCGGCGATGCGCGTCGGATCATCGAGCTGGTTGCGGATGGCCGCGTTTAAACGATAGAGCTGGAACAGGCTGGCCTGGCCCAGCGCTTCGAGGATGGCGGTGTAGTTCATCGTTGATCCCAAATCCCAATTGTTCACGCCAAGACGCCAAGGCGCCAAGACGCCAAGAAATAAAAAAGGGTTAGTCGGGCATCCTGATCGCCCGCCGGGTGAGTCGCAATACGGTCACTTCTCGCCTCAGGTCAACCGCCCAACGACTGCCGGTACTCCAGGTCCTGTGCCCGCTGCCGCACCCGCCGCTCGTAGCTCGCTCGATTCTTGGTGCAGACCAGCGTGTAGGGTCGCCCGCGTTTGTCGGTATCGAGGTCCAGGTCGCAGGCGCTGCGTGTGGCGACATCGGCCACATGCCCGCGCTCGCGCTCGGCGGCCTTGAGGCGGTAAACCGGCTCCAGCGGCGAGGCGAGGAAGCGCGAGAGCCCCTGGCAATAATTGCAGGAGCAGACGAGCTTGGCCGGGCGGCTCAGGTCCGCCGGGGGCTCCAGCGGCTCGGCGATACGTTGGCTCAGGTGTGCGAGGACCGATTGGCGCAGTGCGGCGACGGCAGGGGACTCCGGGGCTTGGCGAATCGAGGTACGCAGGGCGAGGGCAGCGGGGAGCAGGATGCTGTCCATGGCGTAGACCGCGGGGTGTGCGATGAAATGATCGAGCGCCCGGCCGGCCAGCGCCGGGTCGATGCGCCCGAGTGCGGTCAGGGCCTGGACGGCCAGGTCAGGGGTTGCAGGCTCGCGACGCGGGCGGGAATCGAAGTAGATTCCTGGGCCTGGTGGCTGCTCGTCCTCGCCAGGGAGTGCGGCGAGCAGCGCGAGTGCCGCG
>JBGSOR010000392.1:0-4816 GCA_041738985.1 Chromatiaceae bacterium
TAGGCGCTCGGCGATCGCCTTGCTCTCCCGGTAGGCCGCCAGAGCCCCGGCGAGATCGCCCTGGGCGGACTTGAGGTCGCCGACCTTGATGAGGCTCACCGAGAGGTCGCGCTGCCAGCCGGCGTTGGTCGGGTCGGCCGCGGCTAGGCGCTCGGCGATCGTCTTGCTCTCCCGGTAGGCCGCCAGCGCCCCGGCGAGATCGCCCTGGGCGGACTTGACGTCCCCGACCTTCTCCAAGCTCACCGAGAGGTCGTGCTGCCAGCCGGCGTTGCTCGGGTCGGCCGCGGCCAGGCGCTTGAAGATCTCCTGGCTCTCCCGGTAGGCGGCCAGCGCCCCGGCGAGATCGCCCTGGGCGGACTTGACGTCCCCGACCCTCTCCAGGCTCACCGAGAGGTCGTGCTGCCAGCCGGCGTTGCTCGGGTCGGCCGCGGCCAGGCGCGCCATGTCGTCGTGAAACCGCTGGTAGGCATCGAGTGCCGTTTCACTGTGGCCCAAGTCGGCTTCCAAATCGCCGATCCAACTCCAAGCCGCGGCGAGGTTCCGCTGCCAGTCGCGGTTCTGCGGCTCCAACGTGACGAGTCGCTCGGCACGGTCCCGGGCGTCCAGAAAGTCGCGCCGGGCAACGGGAAGACTTCCGCGAATCGTCGCTTGCTCGCCTTGGGCGATGAGAAACGCGTAGTCGTCGGCGAGCGCGGCGGACCAGTCCGGGGCACGTTTCAGGATGTCGCCGTAGAGCTCGCGGGCCTTCTCGGCGTCGCCGGTCGTTTGGTAAAGGCCAGCGGCATTAAGCAAGGACTGGAGCTTGTCGCGGATGCGCGTTTGGGCGTCCCGCTCGATTCGGTCGACTTCGCCGAGGACGCCCGAGCGTTTACTCTCGATGTAGGCGAGCGCCTCGGCGGTCCCTTGCTTCTCCAGAACGCGGGTCAGCTCCTGGAAGACGTTGGCGGCCTCGCCCCGCTGCTCGATCTCGGCGAAGGACGCGGCCAGTGCCGCGGTGCGCTCGAGCTGGCTCTTATGCTGGGCTTCGGCCGCCGCACGCAGCCGCTCGCGCTCTTTCCAATCCGACGGCGTCTCGGCGGCCCTGAGGTCGCGCCGATAGGTCTCCTCGACCGCGGTGCGCAGGTGCGCTTCGATGCGCTCGGCAGTGATGGCTGTTGCGGCATCCATCTTCCCGCTCAACGCGTGGTACCCCCACCAGCCGCCCGCACCGAGCAGCACCACTACCAAGAGCACGGCGGCGAGAATCCTTCCGAACCGGCGCTGGCGACGCCCTTCCTCTTGGCGCAGCACCGCCAGCTCGTCTTTGAGCTTCCGCAGCAGGTTCTCAAGCTGGAGGGGGTTCTGGACGCTGTGGCGCAGATGGTTGTCGGCCACAAGACGCTCGCGGTAGGCGCGCTGCAGCGCGCGGCGCTCGGCTTGGTAGGCGGCGGGGTCGAGGGGTGCTGCGGTCGTCGGGTCGGCCAGCGGCAAATCCAATCGGTCGAGGGGCCGCTCCCGCGGGTAGCCCGGCTCGATCAGGATCGCCCAGGTACGTTTGGGGGCCGGCTTGACCTGTCGCCAGGCGTAGAGGAGCTCGTACTGGGTGTAGGAGCAGCGTCCGAGCGCGGGGTCGGGCCAGGGATGCTCGGGGTCGTCACTCGCCGGCGGCTCGGCGCCGTAGGCATCGCCCACGAGCTGTATGACGCCCTCGCAGCCGTCGATCTGCTCGGCGAGCCAGCGGCGCAGCTCGCCGTAGCCGGTGGGGAAGTCTTCCTCGCTCACCGGGTCGTAGCCGAGGTTGCCCAACACGCGGGCGACCCGCTGGCGGGCACCGCCCAGCTCGGCGCTGACGGCGGAGACGAAGATGCGCGGCCGTCCCATGGGTTCCTCCGCCAGGGCAGTCGATCCGAACCATCCGGTGCAAGCCGGGGGTAGGATAGACCGGACCGGCGGCGATGACCAAGCGTGTTAGTGCCGGCAGGCTGCGGTGTGTGGGATGTTGGGATCTCGAGGGGCGGACGAGAGCCTTTTCGGCGACCGACGGTCGGCTTTCGGCTCCGATGCGGTCGCTCGTCTGTCCAGGCTCGGGGTCTGTTTTGCGTCGCGACTCGTCTGCCGCCGGATGGGAATTGATGGCCGCAAAGCGGATCAAACGGTTGCCTCAAAGCTTGCGGGTGAATGCCCGTTGTTGTTCAAGCTGAATCGCTCTCAGCGTAGCCTGCGCGCGTCCCCAATGCGTACTTTGCGGTCAGCCGTCGCGTCGACCTCGCGCGTCAGCTTCCACTGTGTAAGTTGCGGCCGGCTTGTAAGGTCGGGTGTCTGGAGCTGGCCGGGACCGGTCCCCTTAAGGAGGATGCGATAATTCGCGGCCCGCAGGCAGGTTTGCCGGCTCACCGGCCACCCAGTCAAGAAACCCGAGCGCACTGCTTGGCGGCAGTGTGTCGAAGACGCGCCAGGGGCGTCCAGTTTGCGGGCGAAAGAGACCAGCGATCTTGGCGACGGTGACGAGCTTCGGTGGCGATTTGTATCCAGCCCGCCCTGCGACAGTGGCCAGTTGCCAGGCTGTCTTTTGTTCCGGGGGGGCTTGCAGGCGGGTGGCATGATCGCTTCCCGTCCTCACTGGTGCCTGCCAACAGTCTCGCCTCGGTCAGTGTCTTAGTCCCTATGGCGTAATCGGAGCCTTTAGGGGTGGGGCTCGCGTTGGCGATACGGCGCGGGCGGATCCGACGTCTATCCCGATCCTTCAACGCGCCCCTTTAGCCGGACGGCAGTCGGCATTGGTGTTCCTGGGTTTCGGGGACGCCCGCGGCCGCGCCCATTAAAGATGGACCCGGCTATCGATCCGGTTCTCCGAGAGGTCTCGGAGGATGCGCTTGACGATGTCGCGGCAGGCGTCCTCGCGGTCGTATGCCTTGCCCTTGCGTATGGTGGCGAAGAACTTGGCCAGCTCCCGCTGCTCCGCGGCGGACAGCTCCTCGGTGAATCCCTTGGCCGGGATCGCCTTGTCCGGGACCTTGTCGGGGGCCTCCTCGTCCGCGGCCTGACGCCCGTGGGCCCAGTTCATGGCCCGCGCACTGTAGAGGATGATGCGGTCGAGCAGGACGAATGGGAACTTCACGTTGTGGACCGGCCCGGCGGTCAATCGCTGGGTGCCGGGCTTGGTCTCGATATCGAGCTTGGCGAGGGTCCCTCCGCCGGCAAGTCCCAAGAGTCCGCCCGCCGCGGCGCCCAGGAAGGCACCTGCGCCCAGGGTGTGGCCGGCCAGGGCCACATCGACGGTGACCCCGGTGGCGGCCCCGGCGGTCATGCCGGCGAAGGCCAGTGCGCGCCTGGAGAGTCCCAGGGCCTGGCCGACCTCTTCGGACAAGAGGTCTTTGGCCAGCAGCGATTCCGGCGGCTGGTCCCAGACGTGATGCCGGAAATGGGTGCGGATCTGTTGCTGTGCCTCGGTCTCCAGCCTCCGCAACCCGTCCTCTAGCTCTGCCATGACCTCGGTCTTGGCGCGGTCCCGCCCGCTCTTGAAGACCAGCTTGGACTCCTTGAAGGTCTTGGTGACCCGGTAGGTTAAGGCGTCCTTCAGGAGATTGACGATGCTGTCCACCGCCTGATCGGTGCGCCGGTCCCAGTCCCGCTCGAAGGCGTCGATGGTGCGGGCCAGGCGTTCCTCCCAGCGCTGGTCGATGCTCTTAAGTGCATTGAGGAGCCGGATGCGCTCCGAGTAGGTCGCACGGTGGGCGTTGAACGCGCGCACCGAGTTGAAACCCTTGCTTAAAGTGTCCTGCCACTGGGTCAGGTGGCGGGTCTCCTTGGTGAGGTTGTTCAGGATCGCCATGCGCGGGCGAGCGGTGAGGCGCATGAGCTCGATCTCGATGCGGTCCTTCTCTTTGATCCGCTTGGAGCCGTCCACCACCAAGACCATTCCGGCCCCCTCCGCCACCGGGTCCAGGAGCTCGCAGTCGTGGGCGAAGAGGGGGTCGTTCCGGTGGGCCTTGACGAACTCCTTGGCCAGGTCGCGGACCTCCGGATGGGTCTGGAACCACTCCAGGATGGCGCTCGGGTTTTGGAAGCCCGGGGTGTCGATGAACTCGATCACCTTTTCTCCGTCGATGACGACCGGGTAGAAATCGGATTCGGTCGTGGTGCCCGCGCGCTTGTCGATGGCGATGCGATCGTTTTCGGTCAGGGTGGCGACCACCGAGGACTTGCCCGCATTGGGGTGGCCCATGATCGCCAGTCGGGGGATCTCAACCTTCGCGTCCGTCATCGATCGTCTCCGTCCTCGCCGCGCGGCGCCAGCATCTCCAGTCGCAGGTAGGGATCGCCCATTGCATCGATCTTGCGTTGCCAGTCTGTGAAGTCGAAGGTCCGCATGGGGGGCAAGGGGTCGTCGTCCTGGGGGTCGCCCACCAGGGCCAGCAGGAGCTGGGCACGGGTCCCGGCGCTGGCCCGCAGCTCCCGCAGGAACCGCAGATTCTCCGTGATGGGCGGTTGGGAGCCGTCCATGACGATCACGATCCGTGCCGGAGGCGCCTGCCAGTCCTGACCCTCCACCCACTGCACCGCGCCCGCTGTCATGGCGGTGCCCGAGCCGAAGGAGGCGGCACCGGCCACCCGCCAGCCGGTGTGGGCCATGAGCATCTGCGCGAGCCGTGGACGGTCTTTCTCCTCGATCAGCTCGTCCACGTCGACGTGGATCAGGAGCAGGCAGGAGTCGGCGGCGATGCCGCCTGGGACCTCAAGGGGGGCGGCTTCGGGCTCGGGCTCCGGGACGGGCTCGGGCTTCGGCTCCGGAACGGGCTCCGGCTCCGGGACGGCCACGGGCTCGGGCTCGGGCTCG
>JBGSOR010000396.1:0-3673 GCA_041738985.1 Chromatiaceae bacterium
GGCGGCACCCTGGGACCGCCCGCCGAACAGACCGCCCAAGAGGCCGCCGCCGCCCTGGGGGCGCTCGGCCAGCTCGCGCTCCAGCTCCTCCACCCGCGTCTGAAGATTACGCAGTCCATGCTCCTGGACCAGGGCCACCTGAGCCAGGAGATAGGAGGCGGCGGGCTGGCGGGCCATGAGGCCCTGGATCAAGCTTTCGGCCTCGGTGTCGCGGGGGCCTGCCTGGGTCTCGGCCTGTTGCAGGCGCTGAAACAGGCCTTCGATCATGCTGCGCTCTTGCGTGTTCATCGTCAGGTACCTCGTGGGTCGCCGTTGGGTGTCGTTGAGTGGGTTTGGACATGGCGAGCGGGCGAGAGGATCCGCCAAGGCTAAACAAGGCAGAGAGATGCCATGCCATGCCGGCAAGTGTAGTCCAGCCCTTCTCGCAATATAATTCGAACATTATTTGCGAATAGCTCGATATTATCGAAACGAGGCCAGACGTGCGGGGCACCAGCTACAACCACCTCTACTACTTCTGGACGGTAGCGCGCGAGGGCGGCGTGGCACGGGCCGCGGAGGTGCTTCACCTCACGCCCCAGACCGTCAGCAGCCAGCTGCGGGTACTGGAGCGGAGCCTCGGGGCGCGTCTGTTCATCCGCTCCGGCCGCAATCTGGCGCTCACCGAGACCGGGCGCCTGGCGCTGACCTTCGCGGACGAGATCTTCCGACTCGGGGCGGAGATGACCGAGGCGCTCAAGGGACGCAGCAGCGGCCGGCCCCTGCAGTTCTCGGTGGGCGTAGTCGACGTCGTGCCGAAGATGGTCGCCTACCGGCTGCTGGAGCCTGCCCTGCACCTTCCCGAGCCCGTGCGCATCCTGTGCCGGGAGGGGAAGCTCGACGCGCTGCTCGCGGACATCGCCGTCCACAAGCTGGACATGGTCCTGGCAGACACGCCGCTGGCTGGCGCCGTCAACGTACGGGCCTTTAACCACCCGCTCGGGGACTGCGGCATCACCTTCTTCGCGGCCCCCGCGATCGCGGCCCGCTATCGGGACGGGTTCCCTCAGTCCCTGAGGGACGCCCCCATGCTGATGCCGGCGACTAACACGGCGCTGCGCGGCAGCCTGATGCACTGGCTGGATCAGCTGAGCATCCGCCCGCAGATCGTCGGGGAGTTCGAGGACCGGGCCTTGATGCAAGCATTCGGGCAGGCCGCGGTGGGCCTGTTCATGTCTCCCAGCGTGATCGACGTCGAGATCGCGCGTCAGTATCGGGTGGAGGCCATCGGCAGCACCACCGAGGTACGCGAGCGCTATTACGCCATCTCGGCCGAGCGGCGCCTGCGCCACCCGGCGGTCGTAGCCGTCAGTCAGGCTGCCCGTTTGGACGTGTTTCGCACGCCGGTGGAGCCTGACGGCCAGACTGGCGGACAGTCGGTTGGGTAACCCATCGGGCGAGGCGTGGGACGCATGTCCATCCTTTGGCTCCCGCTCCAGCAACCAGCCCAATCGCTTGGGCACTCCGAGCGCCAAATGGCGCATCGGCAGATGCCCCGGCCGCACACTCGATGGGTTGCGGCGCTGGAGACGAGATGAATGTCCTCCTTGAACTAAGGCTATCGGTAAACTAAATAATGATGGTGGGGATCGGCGTTCCCACGGCGTCAGGCTTCGTCAAGCCTCGCCACGCCCCCTGCTGCAGCTTGCGCAGGGCAATTCAGCCGGGAGGATACTATGAGCGCGTATAAGGTTATCGAAATCATCGGAACTAGCCCTAACAGTTGGGAAGAAGCGGCGAGGAACGGAATCATGGAAGCCGCACAATCGACTCGGCACCTGCGGGTGGCCGAAGTCGACCGACTCGATGTCAACCTGAGCGATGACGGTCAAATACTGGAGTATCGGATCCGGCTCAAGGTGAGCCTCAAGCACGAGGGCAAGTAGGGTCATCGCATGCCCCACGGGCGACCGTTCATCCTGCCCGTCCTGCCCGGTTCGGGATAACGGTTTTGCAAGCAATCTCGGTGTGCATGGAGTTTCGCTTTCCATCGCCCCATCCACCGAGCGCCCGTCAGGGCCTCGTACGTAAGCGAAGCCCCCCGCGAGCCGCTTCGCCCGAGGGCTTGATGCGCCTCGCCAGGAAGCTCCGGGTTTTGCGTTTTTCGAAGAACCGCAGAACGATAAACGTGATCCAGGCGAGAATCGCCATGGCGACGCTGAGCGCGCCATAGGCAAGCGGCCAAGGGACCCCCTCCGTGATCATGGAGTACTCGGACATGCCCCCCATGCCGGCCAACACGTTGAGCGGCATGAATACCACACTGACGGTCGTCAGCACCGAAATGCGCTGGTTTTGGTTCACGTTGATGAAACCCACCGTGGTATCCATCAGGAAATTGATCTTGTCGAACAGGAATGTGGTATGGCTGTTGAGGGACTCGATGTCGCGCAAGATCTCCTTGGCGTCATTGACCTGCTGCGCCGAAAGAAACCGGCCCCGCATCATGAAGGAGACCATGCGCTGGGTATCCAGGATGTTGCTTCGGATGCGGCCGTTGCGGTCTTCCTGCTCGGCGATATCCGCCAGGATGCCGGACGCCTGCGCGTCGGTCATGCTCTCGCTCAATACCTGGCGGCCCACCTTTCCGAGCTCCGTGTAGATTTCCTCGAGCGAATCGGCTGAGTATTCGATGTCCGCACCGTAGAGATCGAGCAATACGTCTTTGCCGTCCGAGACATAGCCCGGTTGACTCCGTGCCCTCAATCGCGCAAGGCGGAATACCGGCAGATCCTCGTTGCGCACGGTGAACAGGATGTCGCCGTGCAGGGTAAACGCCACCGGGATACTGCGCGATTCGCCCTCGCGGTCCAGCAGGAAGTTGGAATGGAGGTGTATCTCGTCGTTTTCCTCGACGTAGAAACGCGCGCTGACCTCCAGATCCGTGGCATCGTCCGGCTGCGGCAGCTCCAGCCCATAATGCTGTCCGATACTGCGCCGTTCGCCTTTGGAAGCGCCGAGGAGGTCGATCCAGATGGGGCGGATATCTGCGAGATCCTTGCGGCATGCAATGGCGACCTGACGCAGACGCCCGTTAACAAGCTCGTAGGCGTTCATCTGACCCTGGCCGTCGCGGGGCTCCCGCGGTCCGACCAGCGCCTCGCGAAGGGTGTCGGAGATCTCCCACAGGACGTCGTCTTGCCGATCCTCTCCCACCTGTTCCCAAAGCAACTTCGCGTCCTCGACCGGGAGCGTTTCGAGCACGTCGCCGATCTCGGAGGCCGGCAGACGCGCGAGAAGCTTCTGCAATTCGACCAAGTGCTGCTTGCGCACCAGCGTCTCGACGAGGTCCTGGCGCGGCATCGCCTGGTGGTGCACCATGCTTTCCACCAGTCTGTGCTTCTGCAGCAGCTCGATGATCTTGTTCACACTGGCCATATACCGGGGTACCGCACGTTCGTGTATTCAATGGTCTCGGCGCGTTATTGCAGCCGGTCCATCAAGGCCCGTCCGGCACAATCGCCGTTCTTCCGGATCGCTCCTGGTTCAGTGCCAGCAGGAGCTCGATGTCCTCGGCGAACAGGCAGAACAGGAGTCGGATGCAAAAGTGGCCGACGGCCCAGGGGTCGTGGCCGCGCCCGCGCAGGGCCTGGACGAGACCGCCGAAGCGCCCGGCCGCCTCCTCGGTCAGGGC
>JBGSOR010000462.1:0-2465 GCA_041738985.1 Chromatiaceae bacterium
CAGGCGCCGCCGGGCGGCGGCTGGGTCCCATGGCGGGGTCTATGCCGAGAGGCGTAGCGGCAGGCTGCGCAGGCGCTGCCCGGTGACGGCAAAGAGCGCATTGGCCACGGCTGGGGCGATGACCGGGGTGGCGGGCTCCCCGACCCCAGTGGGGGGCTGCGCGGACTTGACGATATGGACCTCCACCTGGGGCATGCGGTCGATCCGCAGGACCTGGTAGTCGTGGAAATTGGACTGGACCGGGGCGCCTTTCTCGATGCGGATCTCCCCCAGAAGGGCGGC
This sequence comes from Chromatiaceae bacterium, assembly GCA_041738985.1. Lineage (GTDB taxonomy): Bacteria > Pseudomonadota > Gammaproteobacteria > Chromatiales > Chromatiaceae > Thiodictyon. The sequence continues at coordinate 283 of JBGSOR010000462.1, forward strand.
GGAGAGCCCGAATCCCATCCCCCCCTCCATCTGGGCCCGGACCATGTCAGGGTTGACCGCGATCCCGCAGTCCACGGCGATGACGACCCGATCCACCCGGAACTGGCCGCCCCGACGCACCGTGACCTCCGCCACCTGGGCCACATAGCTGCCGAAGGACTCGTGCACGGCCACCCCGCGCCCCCGCCCCTTGGGCAGGGGCTTGCCCCAGCCGTCCTTCTCGGCGGCGAGCTTGAGTACGCCCTGGTGGCGCGGGTGGCCCTTGAGCAGGCCCATGCGGAAGGCCACCGGATCTTCCCCGGCTGCCGCCGCCAGCTCGTCGATCAGGCACTCGGCCGCAAATGCGGTGTGGGTGGAGCCCACGGAGCGCCACCATTGGACCGGGACCGGCAGCCGCGGGGAGTGCAGGTCCACGCGCAGGTTGGGGATCTTGTAGGGGAGGTTCGCGGCCCCCTCCACGGAGGTTTGGTCCACCCCATCCTTGACCATGGCGGGCTCGAAGGCGGTCCCCGCGATGATGGACTGGCCCACGATGCGCTGGTCCCAGGCCACGGGCCGGCCCTTGGCGTCGATGCCCGCACGCAGGCGGTGCAGGTAGAGTGGCCGATACCAGCCCGCGCGCATGTCGTCCTCCCGGGTCCACTGGAGCTTGACCGGGAGCTGGGCGTCCAGGGCCTTGTAGCAGTGGGCGGCCTCGACCAGGTAATCGGAGTGGGGATTGGCCCGCCGGCCGAAGGACCCGCCGGCGAAGAGCATGCGGAGCTCCACCTGCTCGGGCTTCAGGTCCATTACCTTGGCCAGTGCCGCCTGGTCCCCGGTCTGGAACTGTTCCCCGTTCCAGATCCGCACGCCCTTCTCCGTGGGCTCGATGACGCAGTTCAGCGGCTCCATGGCCGCGTGGGCCAGGTAGGGGACGCTGTACTCCGCCTCGATGACCCGCTGGGCGTCGGCCAGCGCCTTGTCTACGTCCCCGTCCTCTCGGGCGATCGCCCCGGGGGTCTGGGCTAGCGCCCGGTAGCGGTCCAGGATCTCCGCAGAGCCCTCGGTCATGGCGGCCGACTCGTCCCAGTCCACGCGCAGGGCATCCCGGGCGCTGCGAGCGGTCCAGAAGTCGTGGGCGATGACCGCCACCCCGCTGGGGATGGCGGCCACCCGCTCCACGCCCCGGATGGCACGGGCCTCGGTGTCGTGAAGGTGCTTGATTCGGGCACCGAAACGAGGCGGGTGCAGCACCAGGGCCGTCAACATGCCGGGCAGGCGGACGTCCTGGGTGAAGACGGCGGTGCCGTCGGTCTTGGGCGGGCCGTCCTTGCGCCGCAGCGCGGGGTTGCCGATGAGCCGGAACTGGGACGGGTCCTTGAGCTTCACCTCTGCCGGGACCGGCTGCTTCGCCGCCGACTCGGCCAGCTCGCCGAAGCCTGCGCTCTGACCCGATTTGTGGCTCAGCATGCCGTCCTTGACCCGGATCTCGGCGGCCGGGACCTGCCAGCGCTCCGCTGCCGCGGCCACCAGCATCTGGCGCGCCGCGGCCCCCGCCTTGCGCATCTGCTCGAACGAGTTGGCGATGGCGGTGCTGCCCCCGGTGCCCTGCGCGGTACCCCACAGGAGGTTGTTGTAGCGCGCCGCGTCCGCCGGGGCGCCCTCGGCATAGACTTGGTTCCAGGCGGCGTCCAGCTCCTCCGCCACCAGGGTGGGGAGCCCCGTGTAGGTACCCTGGCCCATCTCCAGGTGCTTGACGATCACCGTGACTCGGTTGTCCGTGCCGATGCGCACGAAGGCGTTGGGCTCGAAGGTGCCGGGGGCGCGCCCGGCACCGCCCGCCACACCGGACCCAGCCTCCAGCATGCCGGCCAGTGCCTCGCCCTGTGACCCGATCCGCAGCCCCAGCAGCAGTCCCGCCCCCGCGGCGATCCCGTTCTGGATGAAGGCGCGGCGGCTGGCGTTCTCGATCGTGTCGGTATTCATGGTCGCATCTCCACTTAGGCCAGGGACTCGGCGGCGCGCCGGATGGCGGAGCGGATGCGCGCATAGGTGGCGCAGCGGCAGATGTTGCCGGACATGGCGGCGTCGATCTCGGCATCCGTGGGGTCCGGGTTCTCCGTGAGCAGGGCGGTGGCGGAGAGGATCTGGCCGGACTGGCAGAACCCGCACTGGACCACGTCCAGCTCCGTCCACGCGGTGCG
>JBGSOR010000501.1:0-1822 GCA_041738985.1 Chromatiaceae bacterium
CGGGCACGGGGATCAGGTCGGTGGCGAGCCGCGGGACCTGGACGGCGATGGTCTGGGCATCCCCGGTCAGGGGCGAGACCACGAAGGGCTCGGGCCCGAAGGCGATCAGCGCGACCTGCCCCTCGCGTGTGGCCCGTAGCAGGTCCAGGACCTCGAAGCGAGCGCGGGCCAGGCGGGAGGGCTTGACATCCCCCGCATTCATGCTGGGCGAGAGGTCGAGCAGGATGACCCGCTTGGCGGAGGTACCAAAGACCGGCTGAGGCAGCCGCTCCCAGACCGGCCCAGCCAGGGCGATCGCCCCCAACAGCCAGCCGAGCCCCAGCAAGACCAAAGGCAGACGGCGCGTCCGACCCGGGGCACCGGAAAGCAGGTAGGGGAGCAGGTGCGCGTCCACGACTCGACGCCAGGCCGAATCTCCGTCCGGCCGGCGCCACAGCGCGAACAACAGCCCTGCCAGGGGCAGCAGGGCAAGTAGCCAATAGGGTCTCAGGAAGTGGAGCTCAGGCGGCATCGCGCGACCCCTTTGCTATCCCCAAGCGGCCGCTCGGGGCTCGGCCGATCGCTCCACTGCCAATCCCCAGTCCCCAAAGGGCCCCAAGCGCCAGGAAGGCGGTCAGCACCAGGGAGGCACCGGCCGGCCAGACGAACAGGCTCTCCCGTGGACGATAGGTACGCTCCTCCCGCCGTGTGGGCTCCAGCCGGTCCAGCTCGGCATAGACGGCCTCCAGCTCCTGCCGATCGGTGGCGGAGAAGGACTGTCCGCCCGTGATCTCCGCGATGCGCTTCAAGGTCGCCGGATCGAAGTCGCCCCCCTGGCGCATGAGGCGCATCCCAAAAGGGGTACGGATACCCAGCTCCCCACCGCCGATGCCGATGGTGTAGACGCGCACGCCCGCCTCCCGGGCCAGCTCCGCCGCCGCCAGGGGATCGAGCTGGCCGGCGGTATTAGCCCCATCGGTCAGGAGGATCAGCACCCGGTTGCCCTCGGGCTGCTCGCGCAGGCGCTTGACCGCCAGCGCGATGGCATCCCCGATGGCGGTCTCCCGCCCGGCCAGACCCACCACCGAGTCCCGCAGCATGGCAGCCACGGTGCGCCCGTCGAAGGTCAGGGGGGTCTGCACATAGGCGTTGCTGCCGAAGAGGATCAACCCCAGCCGATCCTGGGTGCGCTGCTCCAGGAATCGGGCACCCACCGCCTTGACCACGGCAAGCCGAGAGACCATGGACCCATCGATCTCGTAGTCCTCCTGCTCCATGCTGCCCGAGACATCCACCGCCAGCATCAGGTCCCGCCCGGAGACCGGCAGCTCCACGGGCGCCCCGACCCATTCTGGCCGCGCCGCGGCGACGACCAGGAGCAGCCAGGCGAGCGCCGCCAAGAGCAGCCGGGCCATGGACGCGCGACCGGTTCCGGCGCTTCCGACCCCTGCAAGCTCCGAGTAGAAAGGGACCCGCAGGGCCGAGCCGACGCCGGGCCGGGCACGGGGAAGGAGCCGGGCCAGGAGCGGCAGGGGCAGCGCCAAAAGGACCCAGGGCCACTCGAGCGCGATCATGGGGCCGCCTCCCCGGTGCGTTCCTTGAAGACGCCCCTGTCCCTGAGGCCATCGACACCCCAGTTGGACCTGATCCAGCGGGCGGCCAGATCCGCGAGGGCATTTGGATCCAGGCCGGAAACCGCGCCAGGCACACGATAAGGGGCCTCCGCCAGGACCCGGCCGGCCCCGGTCGAAAAGCCGCCGCCCCCCCCGGTAGCGTCGAGGAAACGCAGCCAGTCGCTCCCGCTGAGCCCAGCCACCCGCTCCCGCGGAAAGCGGGCCAGGGC
>JBGSOR010000535.1:0-2444 GCA_041738985.1 Chromatiaceae bacterium
CGGCGGCGTGCACAGAGGCTGGCCATGGGTGACTTCAGCGCGGACTGGCTCGCTCTGAGGGAGCCCGCGGATGCCCGCGCCCGCTCCATCTCGCTGGTCGAGCGGCTCGTCGACTGGCTTTCCGGTACCCTCCGTCTTACCGGGGAATCGGCCGTGTCACTGGCCGTGCTGGATCTCGGCTGCGGCACCGGCGCCAACCTCCGCTATCTCGCGCCCCGGCTCGCTGCCAGCCTGACCGGCCCCCAACGCTGGACCTGCATCGACCGGGACCCCGCGCTGCTGGCCGCCCTGTGTCGCGAGACCGAACCCTGGGCCGAGCGCCAGGGGCTAGTGCCTTCGACGGATGGGGAGGGGCTGGAGATTCGGGGGCCCGGGGTCGACTGGCAGATCCGCACCCTGGGCTACGACTTGGCCAAAGGGATAGAGGCCTTGCCCATCGACCGAGGGACCCTGGTGGTCGCCTCCGCGCTGCTGGATCTGGTCTCGGAGGAGTGGCTCCTCGGGTTGCTGGGGACCTGCGCAGCGGCGAGTGCACCCATGCTCCTGACGCTGACCTACGACGGCCGGGTAGCTATGGAGCCCCCGCACCCCTTGGACGGGGTCGCGATCGGTCTGGTGAACGCTCACCAGCTGCGGGACAAGGGGACGGGGCCGGCCCTGGGACCCGGTGCCCCGCTGCGCCTCGCGTGCCTGGCCGCCAGGTTCGGCTTCGACGTGCGCCTCGATGATAGCGACTGGGAGCTCCAGCCCGACGAGACCAGGATCCAAGCGGCCCTCGTGGAGGGATGGGCCGCCGCCGCGCTGGAGCAGACCGCGGAGACGGATAGTACGCTGGTCGGCCGTTGGACAATGGCTATCGGAGAATGGCGCGAGGCGCGGCTCGCCCAGATTGCCGCCGGACGGTCGCACATGCGGGTGGGACACCGGGATGCACTGCTACTGCCGCGATAATCGGTCCTGGGCGATCGGCTGGATCGGATTCTAGGGCATCGTCCTGTCCTTGCCTTTCGCGTTGTCGAGGATTTTCTGCGCACCCGGATTCAGCCTATGTGTCCGCCGGCTGGGCGGTGGCGCTCATCGCCTTACGGAGAGACCATGATCCAGATTTCGTACATCAGCTCTGCCGTTGAGCCCATGTCGAAGCAAGCGCTGCTCGGGCTCTTGCAGGAATGCCGGGAAAGCAACGCCGGGCGGGGTGTCACCGGAATGCTGCTTTATGGCAACGGGACCTTTCTGCAGGTGCTGGAGGGCGAAGAGCGGGTGATCGATGCCTTAGTCGAAAAGATTCGCAGAGACCCCCGCCATACCGACCTTCAGATCCTGCAACGCACGACGATCGAACGCCGCCAATACTCCGATTGGAGCATGGGGTTCAAGCGTGTATCGGATAAGGAGCTTCGGCAGGTCGAGGGTTTGCGGGGTTTTGGCGAGCAGGACTTCAACCCTGACTATCTGGCTCGGCACGATAGCATCGTCCAGAGTTTGATGGACCACTTCCGCAAAGAGCGATTCAAGAGCATCGGCCAGGGCGAGCTGGGCGTCCATGAAGACGATCGGATGATCAATGTTCTTCACCGCATCATTCGTGGCGCGGTGCGGGTGCTGGCGGTATTGATGGTCGCGACCATCCTCTGGGGCGTGGTCGACGCGGCGATGGTCCTCTACGAAGAGGTGTTGCGGCCGTCGGTCGTGGAGCTGCATGCCCGCGAGATCGTCGTCACCTTCGGCGCCTTTCTGGCGGTGCTGATAGCCATCGAGATCTTCATGAACATCACCCTCTACCTCCGCGACGATGTAGTGCATGTCAGGCTGGTGATTGCCACGGCACTGATGGCGATCGCCCGGAAGGTGATCGTCTTCGATTTCCATAAGATCGAGCCGATGTACGTCCTGGCCACCGCAGCCGTTGTCCTGGCGCTCGGGATTGTCTACTGGCTGATGGACCCGAGCACGACCTGGGGCGCCGGAGAGCGGCGGCGCTAGGAACGGGGCAATCGGGGCTCGGCGTTTCGAGCCAGGCACTCATCGGACAGGACACGCTTCCGACCTCTTTGTCGGCCGACCGGTCGCTCTTCGTCCGGATCGCGGCCCGCAGTGCCGGTCGGCCGGGCGCCGAGAGGCGACTGAACGATCTCCGCCCCTTTGACGCCTCAAGCACCGGGGCCTGTTGTTCCGTTCTCGGGGAGCCGCCTCTATGTCGTGGACACGGGGAGCCACCGGGCGCGTCGCCCGATCGGGGCCCCCAGCGAACGACTGCCAAACGCCAGACCGACCGCCATGCCACTCTCCCACGACCCGCGACTCCGTCTCGTCCTCGGTGCCAGTGGTTATATCGGCACCAATCTGGTCCCGCGGCTCCTGGCCGCGAATGCTCGCGTGCGGGTCGCCTCGCGCCAACCGGAGGTGCTGGCGGCCCGCGGCTGGCCGGGGGTGGAGATCGTGGC
>JBGSOR010000545.1:0-2421 GCA_041738985.1 Chromatiaceae bacterium
CGGCTGAGGTTGGGATCTTCGTCCATGGCGAACGTCTCGTGCGCGTGGCCGACGCCCTGCCGAGCCGCACGGTCGAGCGCCCCCCGGGAGCGCCGGTCCTGCATGGCGTCGCCGCGACATGGCTGATGGACATCCTGACGCGGATCGTCCCGTGGGAGAAGTACGACGGCCGCAATGAGAAAATGCGCCCCGCCAACGCCCCCCGGCTGGTTGCCGAGACCTTGATCGCCAGGGCGGGCGCCTACCCGTACCGCACCCTCCTCGGGTTCGTCGAGGCCCCCGTGGTGCTCCCCGATGGCCGTGTCATGTGCGAGCCCGGGCACGACCCGGAGAGTGGCCTTTACCTGGTCGGTAAGCGAATGGACTGGGGCGCCATGCCCGCCTGCCCCGCGCATGGCGACGCTGTCGCCGCGAAGGACCTGCTCTACGAAGCGATCGGCACCTTCCCCTTCGTGGACGAATCGGACCAGGCGGCTGCCGTCGCCGCGATGATGACGGCAGTCCTTCGGCGCGTGCTGCCGACGGCTCCCCTGATTGCGCTCGATGCGAACACGCCAGGCACCGGGAAGTCGTTGCTCGCGGAGGCCATCGGCGCGTTGGCTATCGGCCGGCGGCCCTCCTCAATGGGGTTGCCGCCCGATCCGGCGGAAGCCGAGAAGCGGATCGACGCGATCCTGATGGACGGGGATCCCATCGTGATCCTGGACAACATCTCGCACCCGGTCAAATCGGACGCGTTGTGTGTGGCAGCGACACAGGAGCGGAAGGCGGTTCGGGTGCTCGGCAAGAGCGAGCGGGTCCATGTGCCGACGAATTCCACATTCATGCTGACCGGCAACAACCTGACGTTACTTGGAGATCTGGCGCGCCGCGTCCTGCTGCTGCGCATCGACGCGGGCATGGAGCGGCCGGAGCAACGGGAGTTCGAGCGCGATGCGGTTGCGCACATCCTGGACAACCGGGCGCGTCTGGTGCGCGCCGTGCTGACGATTGCCAAGGCGTATATCGAAGCGGGCGAGCCCCGGGTGGAGATTCCTCGGTTCGGATCGTTCGAGCTGTGGGACCGCATGATCCGCCGGCCCTTGGTATGGGCGGGGATGGCCGATCCGCTGGGGCGTGCCGAGGATGTTCGCGACCAAGACCATGAGTTGGTGGCGATGGGCGCCTTGCTCGCCGCGTGGCATGAGCTCTGGGGTAGCGAGTGGAAGACCGCCGGACATGTGCTGGAGGCCGCCCGGACGCCTTCGATGGGCGATACCAGTGGGCGCGCCTTCCCCGCCCTCGCCGATGCGGTGGAGTCCATGATGGGAGACACCCGACCGTCCGCGCGGGACCTCGGGTATCGGTTGCGGGCCTACAACGAACGCTGGTTACACGGGCTCAAGCTGCAACGTAAACGCCAGGGGGCAGCGTCGAAGAGTTCTGCCCAGTGGCGCGTGCTGCCCCGTTAGGTCGGATCAATGGTCCAAAATGGTGCAATCTAGGGTATTCAGGGCATGCAGGGTATGGTTTAGCCACTCTCTATAAACTGTCAAGTCTGTCCCTTTTGTGCCATTTCTCCCGCGTTAGCTAAACCATACCCTGCATGCCCTATGTCGCCCCCATGATGTGTTGTAAATCAATAACAACCGTATGTGTTCAAACCAGCCACGCGTCCAAAGAGGTCCGACAGAGGTCCGGATGAGCGTCATTTGCAAGTCTGAACGGCACGATTGGTGCCACATTTGCGGCCAAAGGTCGGGGCAAACGGCCGACATTTGGTACCCGAAGCCGGACCAGGGCGGCGGTGCCGAGCACGCAGACCGGGACACGCACAGGCTGACCTACGGCTATTCGGGCGAGGTCAGCTACCTTCGGCTCTGCTCGGCTTGTGCGCTGACCGTGGTCGAGATCGCAACGGCTGGCGAGCGGCGGTCCGTGATCCGGGAGCCGTCCAGAAAGCGGGGCCGCCGCCGAGCGGCAGGAGTTGGCCCGGGCGGCGGGCGTCTCGCTGAGCACACTTGACCGCTTGGGTCCGCAGGTATGGCGAAGACGTAGCCAGATCCAAGACCAGGACCAGCGCGAGCGAAGCCGGCCGGATGTCCAGGCGCTCGAACCCTGGGTACGGCAGGCAGTTCTGGGACGCGAGAGCAGGGGACCCTGGTGAACCCGTGCTACCGCGCCCGAAAGCGCCGCGGTAATTCAGCGAATTTTCAGGCCCCTAGGGGATCGGCAGCAGGGTAACCTATCAGATCATGCCTTTCGATAGCCAAAACCTATCGCTCCCGCCGCCTAGGACGCCCGCAGAGCGTATCGTCGCCCTGCGGCGCTGCGCGGAGATCCTGGCCGACCGCGAGCCCGGGATTGCCCGCTGGCTGGCCGCTGGCGTGGACGCCTTCGAGACTGGGGACGCGGCTTCGCTCGACGTGGCCCTGGGACTCC
>JBGSOR010000074.1:0-12224 GCA_041738985.1 Chromatiaceae bacterium
GGAGCCTGTACCCGCGGATTGGGTGGCCGCCATGCGCCAACGCGGATTCGCCGTCCAGACCCTCTGCCGGCTCGAGCCATCCGGCGACCCGGCCCAGGTGTCGGACCCCGCCGCGCGGGCGATCTTCGACCATTGGCACCTCCTGCACGAACGCCAGGCCGCCCCCGAGCTGATCGAAGCCGTTGCCGATCTGGTCGCCGCTGCCGAGAATCGCCGCCGCGGACTCGATCGGCTCGTCCTGGCGCCGGACGATTGCGGCCAGCTGGAGAGCCTGGCCATCGCCATCCGGCTCGTCCATTCGCGTCTGGAGATGGTCACCCTGATCGTGGTCCCCCGAGGCCCGGAAGGGCTCGCCGGACGCCTCGTCGCCTGGCTCCCGGGGCCCGAGGCCCTGGATCTCCCCCGGGCGAGTCTGAGCGTCGATGAGGCCGCCATGGCCTGGATCGTCGATGCCGGCACGCTGTCCGAGCGGCTCGCCGACCTGGCGGACCACCCCTCGCTCCTTGGCCGCATCGGGCTCGTCGTCTGGTGGGATCTGGACGCCTATTCCGGGGTCCTGGCCGCCAATGTCTGGGCCGTCTCCCATCGCCTGCACCGGCTTGTCGAACGCAAGGGCAACAAGGAAACCCGCTCCATCGCCTTCGCCCGTTATCGTCCGAGCCACGAGGCCAACTCGACCGCCTTCCTGTCACAGCTGCTCCCCTATGCCTACAGGGCGGAGGACCGGGTGGTGGTGGAGCGCCGACGGAACCACCCCATTGCCATCCACCTGCTGGAGCCGACGCCGGAGCTAAGGCCCGCGGACATGGTCCATCCGGACCGCTGGGATCCCAGCCTGGTAGCCACCCGCACCTCCGTGGAGGCGGGCTGGCCGACCTGCTTCGAGCCGCCCGAGTGCCTGGACCTCATCCACGCGGCGGACTTCATGCAGCAGCGGGTCCGCGGGTGCCCCCTGTCCGAGCAGCTGCTGCCGGGTCATGCGGAGGCGGGAGCACGCATCTTGGAGGCCCGGCCCGGGGAGGTCCTGTCCCTGGGCAACCTGCTCTCCCAGGGAGGACGCTGCCTGGATCGACTATCCGAGCACCACGTGGGCCTGATCCTGCCGCCCGGCAACCCCTATGTGCGCCACCTGCTAATGGCCCTGCAGAAGGACCCGGGGCGGTTCTTCGCCCTCGCCCGCCGCCTCGTTCCCGGCGTACCCCAGCCCGCCATCGTGCGCCGCCACCTGCTGCTGGCACTCCGCGAGATGGAGGCGGTGGCCCAAGGCCTCCTCAACACCTTCCAGTGGCGCGACTACATCTTGGACCCGGTCCTGGAGGAGCTCGCCAACCGCCATCAAATCGAGCGACGGGACGTGCGCTTCCTGGACCGCGAGAACCGACTCAAGGTCGACACCGGCTACAAGAGCTCGGTGGCAGAATATCGGCCGGGGCCGCTGGACACGGTCGGCGACCGCTTGGTCTCCATCGTCGAGCGGGAGGCCGGCGAGTCGGAAGCGCTCCTGCTGCGCATCGACCCCGAGCGCTCCACGATCGTCGCCTACCCCCGGCGGGTCTTTCGGCTCAACGGCCGGACCTACCGTATGAACCTCTGGCCTGCGACCGACGCCCAGGAGATCGAGCGCCGCGGCGTCCTCTACTGCACGCGCACCGACGACTCGGCACTGACCTGGCGCATCGCCGAGCCGCGGCTGCGCCGCACCGAGCTGGACCCAGGCCAGACCCAAGCCTTCTTCGATCGCGACGCCCTCAACAAGGTTGTCATCCAGACCCATTACGAGGAAGAGGTGAGCGGCATCGTCGAGGTCCGACGCGATCCCCAAGGCATCCTGCGCCAAAACGAGATTCAATGGGGCGAGCCCATCGCCAGCCTCTCCTTCCCGACCAAGGGGCTGATGCTGCGCTTCCTCCCAGAGGACGTGGAAGATCGCCCGGCTGCACTGCACTCCATTGCTCAGGCGCTGGCCCAGGTGCTGGCGGTTCATGTGGGTGTCGAAGAGGACGCGGTGCGTGTGGTCGCGGCAGAAAATCTAAAAATGGATCGGCGGCGGGAATGGGGGCTCGCAATCCTGGACCTTTACCCACAGGGCATCGGACTCGTCGATGCCCTCAACGACGACGACGCCCTGTTGCGCCGAATGCTGGAGCACACCCGCCACTGGCTGGCGCAATGCCCCTGCGCCTCCGACGAGGGCTGCCCGCTGTGCCTGCAATCGCCCGCATCGATCGCGGCCACCCGCTACTCGGTGGAGCGGCAACTGAGCAGACAGGAGGCAGCGGATGTTCTGAAGCGGGTGTTGGGAGACTGATCGAAACTCGAATCACAGTCCCTTTTTTCCTACTGTGAGCTGCAGCGGCTCCGCGCTCCCCAAGAGAGAGGAATCGCTCGGACAGCATCTCCGGCTGTTTCTTAATGGGGAAAACCCATCCGATTAGGGGTATCTTCCCCGCATCCGGTACGCCCCATGGGGCGCCGGAGCCCCGCAGATCCCCGCCTGCCGCCCTCCGTGCGCGATGGCGGGATCCGACCGAGAGCCCGCCATGGGGCGCTCAATGGAGACAAAGTCCGGGATTGCAGCGGGGAGATCGACCAAACCCCAATCACCAAAAAAGATGACGAGGAGACACCCATGTCCAGAAAGCACCCTATCGTCGCGGTCACCGGGTCCTCAGGAGCCGGAACCAGTACGGTCAAAAGGGCCCTAGAGCACATCTTCGAGCGGATTGGCTCCCACGCCGCCTTTATCGCCGGCGACAGCTTCCATCGCTACAACCGCAACGAGATGAAGGAGGAGCTGGCTAAGACTAAAGAGGATGGACGCAATCTCAGCCACTTCGGTCCGGAGGGAAACCTGTTCGACAAGCAGTTGGAGCTCTTCCAGGGCTATGGTCGATCCGGCTCGGGGGAGTGCCGGCACTATATACACGACGAGGCAGAGGCCGCACGCTTCGGACATATACCGGGGACCTTTACTCCTTGGGAGCCGATCCCGCCGGACACGGATCTCCTCTTCTACGAGGGACTGCACGGCGGCGTGGTGGCGGGGGATATCGACATGGCCAAGGAGGTGGACCTCCTGATCGGCGTGTGTCCCACCATCAACCTGGAGTGGGTGCAGAAGATCCACCGCGATACGCATGAGCGCGGCTACACCCAGGAAGACGTCACCTTTACGATCTACCGGCGGATGTACGATTACATGTACTACATCCTGCCCCAGTTCTCGGTCACGCATATCAACTTCCAGCGCATCCCTCTGACCGATACGTCGAATCCATTTTGCTGTACGACCGTGCCCACGCCGGACCAGAGCCTGGTCATGATCCACTTCCTGAAGCCCAAACCCAGCGTCGACTACACGCTGAAGCTCAAAGGCCTGATCGACGGGACCATGATCACCGGCTTCAACACCTTGGTGATTCCGGGGGGCAAGATGATGTACGCGATGGAGCTGATCCTCACCGACCGCATCGTCGACCTGATGAAGCAACGCGGACAATTGGTCGATTTCGAAAGCTGACCTCGCGCCCCTGCGCCCGGGCGCCGTTTGTCCGGGCGGTCGGTTAGCCGCGAGCGGTGCGACGTCGAAGGCGCACCCCTCGGGAATTTCGGAGCTAGACGGCCCCCTCCCGCTCCGGGTCCCGGTCAGGCCCGGCGGCGATGAGTCCATAGCGCTCCATCTTGCTGCGCAGGCCCACACGGGAGAGACCAAGCTCATCGGCGGCTTGGGTCTTGTTCCAGCGGTGACGGACGAGGGTCTCGCGGAGCACCCGGGCCTCCAGGGCCTCGACCCGGTCTTTGAGTGGGCCAGTGCGGGGCAAGGCGCCGGGGGTTTCGCCCTCCCCGTCCCAGTCGAGCGCAGCACTGGCCGACCCGTTCGCAGACGTCTCGGATACGGATCCGGGGGCCGCGCGCAGGATGCGCCGGTCCAGCAGGTCCGCACCGATGCTCGGTCCATCCGCCAGCACCACGAGGCGCTGGACCTCGTTCTGGAGCTCGCGCACGTTGCCCGGCCAGTGGTAGGCGCGGAGGTAGGCCAGGACCTCGTCTGTGAAGCCGCCCACGGGCTTGGCGAAGGTGCGTCGGGCATCCTCCAGGATACCGAGCGCGATGGCAGGGATGTCCATGGGTCGCTCGCGGAGCGTCGGCAGATGCACGCGCACCCCAGCGAGTCGGTAATACAGATCGTCGCGGAACCGGCCCTCCCGGATCTCGCGCTCCAGGTCCCGGTTAGTGGCCGCCACCACCCGCACATCGACTTGGCGGCGGCGGTTGGCCCCGATGGGGCGGACCTCCCGCTCCTGCAGGACCCGCAGGAGCTTGACCTGGAAGGCGGGCGAGGTGTCGCCGATCTCGTCCAGGAAAATAGTCCCGCCGTTGGCCTGCTCGAAAAGTCCGATGCGAGCGCTCACGGCCCCGGTGAAGGCCCCCTTCTCGTGACCGAAGAGCTCGCTCTCCAGGAGCTGGTCCGGCATGGCCCCGCAGTTCTCGGCAACGAAGGGCTTGTCGGCCCTGGGGCTGTTGTAATGCAACGCCCGGGCCAGAAGCTCTTTGCCGGTGCCGGACTCGCCGGTGAGCAGCACCGGGATGTCGTAGGGGGCCACCCGGCCGATGCGCTCGCAGACTGCATTCATGGGGCTTGCGGCGGTGCGCAGGATGCCGTCCAAGCGGAAGTTGCGCTTGAGCCGCTCCCGGGTGCGGGCGAGCCGCTCCTCCAGGGTCGGCGCCGCGACCTTCATCTCCAAGGCGAGGAGCGCGTTTTCCCGCTGAAGCTCCACCAGGCGACAGGCGTTGCGCACGATAAGTAGCAGGTTGTCCGGGTGCCAGGGCTTGGTGATGTACTGGAGGACCCCCGCACGGTTGATGCCGTCGATGATGTCTTCGGCCTCGGTGTAGCCGGAGACGATCATGCGCGCCACCTCTGGCCAGCGCGCCCGCACCCGGGCGAGGAGCTCCACCCCGCACTCCTCCGGCATGCGCTGGTCGGAGATGACCACCTGGACCCATTCCTCTTCCAGGATGCGGATGGCGTCCCGCGCATTCGTAGCGGTGCGGATCTCGAAGTCCTCGTCCAGGGTACGTGCCAGGGTCTCCAGGGAAAGCGGCTCGTCGTCGACGAGGAGAACTGTGGGTCGGGTTCGCGTCATGGCTGGGCCGGGGCTTGGGGCTGACTCGGGGGTGGGCGATCGCCGGTGAAGCTACGGGAAAGGTCGATCGGAGAAAAGGGGCGTCGGACCTGAGATAGGCCCGTCTGTGCCAGCGAGCGGAAGAGACGATTCCCCAGCTGGCGCGCCGGCCGTTAGCATAGCGTCCGCCGGCACGCTGGCCTTGTAGCCTGGTGCGGCGGGCCCCAAAGTCCCACCCTGCAGTGCGTGGCAAAGGTCCGGGGAGTCTCCCTGCGATTCCGTGGCCTTCGCTTCGTCACTCCTTCGTCCCCGATCGACATCCTCCAAGAGACCGACATGAACGCCTACACCCAGATCGACATCGGAATCCCGGAAGCTCAGCGCCAGGCGATCTCCGCCGGGCTCAGCCGGCTGCTCGCCGACACCTACACCCTCTATCTCAAGACCCACAACTACCACTGGAACGTGGAGGGTCCTCTGTTCAACACCCTGCACCTGATGTTCGAGACCCAGTACACGGAGCTGGCCTTGGCGGTGGACCTGATCGCCGAGCGCATCCGCGCACTCGGCTTCCACGCCCCGGGCTCCTATCGGGAGTTCCAGGAGCTGGCCACGGTGGAAGACGCGAGCGGACAGCCCACCGCCCTGCAGATGATCGCCCAGCTCGCCAAGGACCAGGAGACGGTGGTGCGTACCGCCCGGGAGGTCTTCCCGGTGGTAGACGAGGCCCGCGACGAGCCCACCGCGGACCTGCTGACCCAGCGCATGCAGACCCACGAAAAGACCGCCTGGATGCTGCGGGCCATGCTGGCCGGGCACTGAGGCCCCTGGAGGCCGCCGGCCTGCGGCGTTGCTCGAACGCCGTCGGGCCGGGACGGAAGTCGGGGGATGTCGCGGGACCGTGCCCGGGTCGATGGAGCATTAGAACACGTCATGCCCAGCCTCCTCCTCGTCGACAACGGTTCTTCCCGGCCGGAATCCACCCGCACCCTGCGTCGTATCGCCGCGGACCTGGGAGAGCGACTCGGGGGGACGGTGCACCCGGTCTCGCTCCAGCACGCAGACCGCGTGCCGGCGGACCAGCTCGACGGCCGTGGTGCCGACATCTTCGGTCCCTACTTGCGCCGCACTGTCGCAGGGGGAAAGCGCGACTTCCTGGTCCTACCGCTCTTCTTCGGGCCCAGTGCCGCATTGACGCGGCTCATACCGGAGACTGCTGCCTCGATCGAGGCCCAGCACGGACCTTTTCGACTCCGCGTGGCCCCCGAGCTCTGTCCCATTCCCCCGGGCGAGCCTCGCCTGGCGGCGATCCTGGCCGATCAGGTGGCCCGGACCGCCGCACGCCAGGGCATCGAACCACGGCGTGTGGTCCTGGTGGACCACGGGTCGCCCTCTCCCTCGGTGAGCGCCGTGCGCGCCTGGCTTGCGGAGCGAGTGCGGCGGCAGCTGGGCCGGGGTGTCGCGGTCCTGGAGGCGGCGATGGAGCGGCGGCCAGGCCCCGAATACGACTTCAACGGGGACCTCCTGGAGACGGTTCTGACACGCCTGGCGCGGCACGACCCTTTCTCGCCCGCGATACTCGCCATGCTCTTCCTGGCACCTGGCCGCCACGCCGGCCCGGATGGAGACATCGCGGACATCTGCCGCCGCGTGCAGGAGCAGGTGCCCGAGCTCCGCGTGTACCCGACCCCACTGGTCGGAGAGCACCCGGGCCTGATCGAGATCCTTGCCCAGCGGGCATCGGATGCGTGGAGATTCGCATCCTAGACCGCGGGGAGCTCGCCCCGGCCTGATCGGGGGGCTGCTCCCAACTCCTTGGCGGACGGGTCGAGACCCCGTCCGCCGCGACACCGGGACTGAAGCGTCCCGATCGGTCGGTCCAACGGTTAGAACGCGTAGAGGAATTTGAACCAGAGCGTGTTGCCCTCGGGCCGGTTCTCGACCCCGGTCTCCGCCAGGTATTTCAACGTAAATGCCATGTTCTTGTAGTCGTACTTGGCCTGGGGACCGATGGCGAAGGCGCGCCCCCTGAACCCGTCGAGGAAGGTGCGGCCATCCACCTCGTCGTCGGTCGTCTGTTGGTAGTAGTAGCCTCCGACCCCGAGTGCCCAGGGTCCGGTGTGGTACCCCAATGTGTAGTCGAAGTGAAACTCCTGGCCGGAACGATAGTTGGTGTCGTCGTTCTCGGTGTTGAAGTCGTACATCAGCTTCACCGACGCCTCATAGCCGCCCGCGCTCAGGTAGGTAAACGCGAGAATCGGCTCGAAGGTCCAGTAGTTGCGTCCGACGTTGGCGAGGTCATCCTTGTCGAACTGCCCGGTTGGGATATAGATGTCCAGCCCCGTCGTGACGTGCCACTCCTTGCCGTGCCAGCCGAGGATGAAGGGGTCGAAGATCAGGTCTCCCAGGCCGAAGTTGGAGTCGGAGACCTCGGGGGCCGCTGGAATCGGGCGGAGAGAGGCATCCACGTTGACCAGCGGAACAAAGAGGTGGACCGCCCAGTTGGCACCCAGGATCTGCCGATCGGTCACATGGATGAAGCGTAGTGTGTTAGCGACCACGTCAAGGTCGAATTCGTTGAACAGCTTGTCTCCGTCGCCATCGCGGAACGAGTCGGCGCTGTACCAGCTCAGGTAGTTCAGGAAATAGTTGCCGGGTGGCGGGAGCGCACCGACCATGAAGTCTTCGGCGCCGTTCGGATAATGCCCGCCGCCGGATTCGGTTGCCGCAGCCGGATTGGCGATCCCGAGCGCCACGGCGAGTGCGGCGGCCCCCATGATGCGCCCGGTGATCGGACCGGTCCCTGGGCGATCCCCCTCCTGCGCCACGGATGATGTCAAGAGCATGTCGTTCAAGCCTCGCTGGTTATTATCTTGTGTGCGCCTGTTCGCAAGCCACTGGCCTGGGCGCGCGTGCGAGTATGGTGACCCGCCGGCACAGGCGCATTGACCCGGCACAACAGCAAGGCGGCCGCGGCCTGGCAACCGAGGCGATTTGGAGGGGGGAGCCGCTCAGACTGGGTGTCGGAAAAGCGAGGCGCCGGCCCCGAGGGAAGACGGGGCCGGCAGAAGCTTGTAAAAGACTCCGTGCCCCAACATCCCGTGTGGGGCTCCGTGTCCAGGCGATTCCTTTGTAGCCGCGAACATCCATGCGCGCGGTGGGATTATGCGTCCGCACCGACCGCGCGGCATGGTCCAAATGGACTAGTCGACCGGTGCCCGGTGGATCAGGCGCATCAGTTGTGACTGACTGCACGTTTCTGTCTTCCCAAGTACCGCCCGGAGATGGGCGCGCAGGGTGTTGTAGGAGCGCTGCGCCCGCTGGGCGGATTTCTTGAGTGAACCGGTTTCGACCAGGAGCTCCAGCAACCTGGCCTCCGCGGGCGTGAGGCGATAGCGGGCAGCGATTCGGTCGAAATCCGGCACGAAAACCCGGGAGCGCATCTCATCCTGTATCTCCAGGGCACGCCGGATATGATTGAAATAGCCTTGGAGCTTACAGACCTCGTCGGGCACGTAGGGCCCGGCGGCGTCCGACCTCGGCATGGCCAGCAAGAGACTCAGGCCGTCGCGACTCTGGACATGACCGCCAGCCGTGTAACGCAGCCCGTTTGGGCGGAACCAGTCATGGTAGAACTCGGAGGCGCACAGGGACTTGCCCGGCACCACATCGTCCCCGAACATGACGCGGCCTTGGGGGAAGACCCCTGACCCCATGGCCTCCACGTAGGGATCGATGGCCGCGAAGTGGTCGGCATAGGCCCGCACCGCGCCCTCGTCGGGCCCGCTCCGGCAATGGGTGGTGGTTTCCCCCGGCCCCTGACCGTAGGCGATCAACAACGCCTGCTCCGCAGAAAACTCGGCGCGCAGGCGCTCCATGATTTCATCCCAGGACGAACGGCCTAGGACGACGTCGTAGATGTGCTCCAGCAGGTCACGATCGTTCACAGTGTTGTCCCAACTCGGCGAATGTCCCCCAGTATCATGCCGAGTAGCTGCCGCGGAAAGACCCCGGATGCCGGGGCATCCGAGCGGTAACAATCCTATGGATTGCGGTTCCCGGTATGCCCTGGCAGTCTCAGACGGATCCAAGCCGCCAATCCCAAGGCAGGCACCTCAAGCGAGGACCCCATGACCCCCATCGACGAGATCCGCGGCGCCGTTTTGCTCCGGGGCTTAAGCGAGCCCCAACTGGAGCGCGTCGCCCAGCGGGCCATGCGCCTTCACCTGGACGAGGGCCAGTGGCTCTTCCGGCAGGGGGATCCGGCGGAGCGCTTCTTCCTGGTCCGACAGGGGCGTTTGCGCCTATTCCGGCTGTCACCGGAGGGGGCAGAGAAGATCATCGAGATCGCGGCCCCGGACCAGACCTTCGCGGAAGCACTGATGTTTCTCAACGTCCCCCGCTACCCCGTGTGCGCCGCGGCCCTCTCGCCAGCGGAGCTGGTCTCCTTCGACGCGGCGGACTTCGCCCGCATGCTGCGGGAGTCGGTCGACACCTGCTTCGCGCTGCTGGGGTCACTAAGCCAGCGGCTGCGCCGACTGGTGGGCGAGATCGACGATCTTACCCTGCACTCGGCCACCGGGCGGCTCGCCCGATATCTGCTCAGCCAGACACCCGAGGACCGTCGGGACTTCGCCCTGGACCTGCGAAAGGGGGTGCTCGCGTCCAGGCTCTCGATCCAGCCGGAGACCTTCTCCCGTATCGTCAAGCGTCTCTCTGACGACGGGGTGCTCGAGATCAAGGGTACCCACGTGACCGTCTTGGACCGAGAGGCCCTAGCGGCCCTAACCGAAGGGTCGGAGGGAGCGGAGCTCGGATCCTGAGACGCGCCCTGGCGCAGCATCCGGCTTCCGCAGAGAATCCCCCCGAATATCCAACGCAGGCCCCAAGGAGATACCGTCCTTGCCTCATTCGTTCGCCAACAAGCCACTCAGCTGCACGTCCTGCGATTGGCTGGTGTCGCGATGAACGACGATCAGCTCCAGCGCTACAGTCGTCAGATCCTGCTCCCGGACTTCGGCGTCGCCGGACAAGAGCGATTGCGCTCGTCTCGTGTGTTGGTGGTGGGGCTCGGCGGCCTCGGCTCGCCAGCCGCCATGTATCTGGCCGCCGCTGGGGTGGGGCGGCTCGTCCTGGCGGATTTCGACGCCGTCGATCTCTCCAATCTCCAACGCCAGATCCTTCACACCACGGAGCGACTGGGGATGCCCAAGGCCGACTCAGCCCGGATTGCATTGGCCGCCCTCAACCCGGAGGTCGAGCTGGTCTTGGTCAAACGCAGCCTAACCCAGGAAACCTTGCCTGCGCTGGTCGCCGATGTGGATCTGGTTTTGGACTGCAGCGACAACTTCGCAACCCGCTTTGCCGTCAACGCAGCCTGTGTGGTGGCCCGCAAGCCTATGGTGAGCGGGGCCGCGATCCGTATGGAGGGGCAGGTAGCAGTTTTCTCCGGCCAGCCTAGAGGCCCCTGCTACCAATGTCTCTACCCCCGGGACGGCGGTGTCGAGGAGACCTGCACCGCCAACGGCGTGCTCGCGCCGGTGGTAGGGATCGTCGGGAGCATCCAGGCCACCGAGGCGCTCAAGGTGCTAACCGGCCTGGGACAGCCTCTGACCGGGCGCCTATTGCTGCTCGACGCCGCCGCGATGGAGTGGCGGAGTCTGCGGCTCCGGGCGGACCCCGCCTGCCCTATCTGTTGCACCTGACTAACAGACGAGTAGATGCAACGCGATCATTGGCCAAGTCCGGCGACCGTGGACACCGCATCGACGATCCGGTGCAGATCGGAGTCTTGAAGATACGGGTGCATCGGGAGACTCAAGACGCGAGCGGCAACCTCAGCGCTAACCGGAGTCTCCTCCGTTCCGAGCCTTCCGGAAAATGCGGGCTGCGCGTTCAGGGGAACCGGATAGTGCACGGCCGTAGGGATTCCGAGCTCGGCCAGTGCAACGACCATGGCGTCCCGATTCGGCACCTGCAACGTGTATTGCGCAAAGACCGAGACGTTATGGGGTGCCACGTAGGGCGTTAGAATCCCTTGGCCGCCATCGCGTGACGATTCTGCCCCGTGCTCGGCAAGGAGCTGCGAATAACGGTTCCCAAGCTCCGAGCGCCGCACCGCTTCTTGGGGAAAGAGGGACATCTTGGAGATCAGAATGGCCGCCTGCAAGGTGTCGATGCGGCCGTTGATACCCAGGCGCGGGTGGTGGTATCGCCGATCCTGTCCGTGGTTGCGGATTTCCCGGAATGCCTTCGCAAGGGGATCGTCGTCCGTGAATACGGCACCAGCGTCGCCGTAGGCACCCAAGGGTTTCGCCGGGAAGAAGGACGTGCACCCGACCTGCGACAGACCGCAAGAACGTCGCCCGCGATACAGCGCGCCGAAGCTCTGAGCCGCATCCTCGATCACCGGCACGCCGTTGCGCGCGGCGATCGCGTTGATAGCGTCCATATCCGCACACTGACCATAGAGAGAAACCGGTATGATCGCCCGGGTCCGGTCGGTGATCGCGGCCTCAATAGCCGCCGGGTCGATGTTGTACGTCCACGGATCGATATCCACAAACACCGGCTTCGCGCCCAGCAAAGCAATCATTTCCCCGGTGGCTATGAACGTAAATGGTGTCGTGACGACCTCGTCGCCTGCCCCGATACCCAAACCCATCATCGCCACCAGCAAGGCATCCGTTCCACTGGAAAGCCCGATGCAGTGCTTAACGCCGACGAAGTCAGCGAGCATATCTTCAAGCTCCGCCACCTCCGGCCCCATGATGAACTGCCCATGCTCCAGTACCCGGGAGATGCGCGCTTGCACGTCCGCCGAGATGAGGCCGTACTGTGTCTTCAGGTCGATAAACTGCATAGTCCGCGCCTCGCTTCCGCCGCTCGCCGCCACTGGTCGGGGCTGTCGGCAACGCTAGATCACCCGAGCGAGAATGCCAATCGAGCACCCTGGGCAAAAAGAAAAACCCCGCAGTCGTGCGGCTGCGGGGTTTTCGGAGAGGGTCCTGGCAGTGACCTACTTTCGCATGGGGAGGCCCCACACTATCATCGGCGATACACCGTTTCACTTCTGAGTTCGGGATGGGATCAGGTGGT
>JBGSOR010000077.1:0-22434 GCA_041738985.1 Chromatiaceae bacterium
GGCGCCGGCGGCGGCCAGCGCATTGCGCACGTTGTGAGCACCGGCGAGACGTAGGGCGAGCGGGAGATCCGCTCCCTCGGCACGCCCGACGAAGCGGGTGCGAAAACCCTCGTGCCCCCAATCGGCGGCGATGGAGTCCGAGTCCGCCGTCAGGTCCGCGGGGGCGTCCAGGGCGAAGGTGCGCAGCGTCCGCCCTCCCGCGAGGTCCCGCCAAAGGGGCGTGAACGGGGAGTCGCCGGGCACCACGAAAACCCCGCCCGCGGGAAGGCCCTGGGCAATCTCCCCTTTGGCCCTGGCCACGCCCTCCAGACTCCCGAACCCTTCGAGGTGGGCACGGCCAGCGTTGGTGATGAGCGCCACCTGGGGTCGGCCGATGGCCGTCATATAGGCGATTTCGCCCGGGTGATTGGCCCCCATCTCGAGGACCAGGAAGGACTCGTCGCGCGCCCCGAGCAGGGTCAAGGGCATGCCGATGTCGTTGTTCAGATTGCCCTGGGTCGCTCGGGTCTTCCCTTCCTGGGCGAGAATGGCGGCGAGCATCTCCTTGGCGGTGGTCTTGCCGTTGCTGCCTGTGATCGCGGCCACAAGGCCCGGAAAGCGGTCCCGCCAGGCGGCGGCGAGTCGGCCGAGCCCCAGGCGGGTGTTGTCCACCTGCCACTGGGGGATGTCTAGATCCAGACCATGGTCCACCAGGGCAGCGGCGGCCCCTTGGGCACGGGCCGCGGCCACAAAGTCGTGTGCGTCGAAGCGCTCCCCGCGGAGCGCCACGAAGAGCTGTCCGGTACAGTCCCGGCGGCTGTCGGTGCCCACC
Source organism: Chromatiaceae bacterium (assembly GCA_041738985.1). Classification (GTDB taxonomy): domain Bacteria; phylum Pseudomonadota; class Gammaproteobacteria; order Chromatiales; family Chromatiaceae; genus Thiodictyon. The sequence continues at coordinate 812 of JBGSOR010000077.1, forward strand.
GAGTCGAAAGACGCGTCCGCACCCAGGAGTCGCCCCCCGGCCGCCGCGCAGGCCTGGCTCAGGGTCCACATCAGTGGTGTCCCTCCCGCCATTCGCGCAGGGCCTCGACCACCTGGGCGCGGTCGCTGAAGTGCACCTTGAGATCTCCCAGGTCCTGAGTCGTCTCGTGACCCTTGCCGGCCACCAGGACCGCGTCCCCCCTCCCGGCGATGGCGATCGCCCGGCGGATCGCGAGCCCGCGCTGCCGTTCCACCCGGATGGTATCCGGGCGCGACACGCCCTCCAGGATCTGCGCGACGATGGCGTCGCCGCTCTCCGTCCTGGGGTTGTCGTCGGTCAGGATCAGTGCATCGCTCAGCCGCTCGGCGATGGCGCCCATCAGCGGCCGTTTGCCCTGGTCCCGATCCCCGCCGCAGCCGACGACGGAGATCACGCTGCGGCATCCATGCAGCCGCAGGCTGGTCAGGGCCTTCTCCAGGGCATCCGGCGTGTGGGCGTAGTCCACGACCACCAACGGCACCCCATCCCCCCCAAAAGGCTCCATCCGTCCCGGCACCCCACGCACTTGCGCGAGCGCCGGCAACACCTCCTCCAAGGACGCCCCGCGGCCCAGCAGGACCGCGATGACGGCAAGCAGATTGGCACCGTTGAAGGTGCCGAGCAATGGCACCTGAAGCACCCCCTGGCCCCGGCTCGTCTCGACCCGGAGCTCCAGTCCCGCAGGTCTCGGCTGCACGGCCGCCGCGCGTACCCAGAGGTCGCAGCGGGACGGGGGCCGGACGTCGGCCCTGAGGCTGTAGCCCGCCACCTGGACCCCGGGGGCCAGGCCTCGCAAGACCTCTGCGTAGCAAGGGTCGTCCAGATCGAGCACGGCCCAGCGCAGCCCCTCGGTCCGGAAGAGCCAGCCCCCGGCGCCTGCGCGTTCGCCGGCATCTCCATGATGGTCCGAGCACTCGCGACTCAGGTTCGTGAGCACCGCGTGGGTAAAGCGCACACCTTGGGTCCGGAACCGGTCCCAGGCATGGGATGAGACCTCCATGGCGATCGCCGTCGCGCCTTGCCGCCGCAGCCCCGCCAGCATCCCCTGGAGACCGACCGCGTCCGGGGTGTCGGTCGCTGCAGTCAGCTCCCCGGGGAAGCCGTTGCCGACTGTCCCCAGCACCCCACAGCGGAGCTCCGGAGCCAGGGTCTGGGCCAAGAGGTGCGTGACGGTGGTCTTGCCGTTGCTGCCGGCGACCCCGAAGACCTGAATGCCCGCGCTCGGCTCTCCAAAGAAACGGTCGGCGATGGCTCCGATCCGGACCGGGAGGTCGACTACACCCAGGGTCGGGACCCCGGTGCGGGCCTGGACCAGTGCCAGGGACTCCGCCGGCCAGTCCGCCGTCGGCTCCGCAAGGATGGCCGCGGCGCCCCGGCATACCGCCTCGTCGGCGAAGGCGAGTCCGTGGACCTGCGTTCCCTGGCACGCAAAAAACAGCGCGCCCGGTACCGCGGCGCGGCTGTCCAGGGTAAGCGCTGAAACCAGGCGCTCGCCATCTGGGCCGCCAGGCAGACCGGCGGGGCAGATCCCGTCCAGCAGGTCCGCCAGGCGCCAGGCATGGGGCTCCCGGGGCAATGGCATCACTGCGCCGCCTGTCCGCCGGCCAGCAGCATGGAGGGCTGCGGCTCGTCCGGCGGCACGTTAAACAGACGCAAAGCACCTTCCATGACCTTGGCGAAGACCGGGGCAGCTACCAAGCCGCCGTAGTAGGCCCTGCCGCGTGGCTCGTCGATCATGACGACCATCACCAGGCGCGGGTTGCCCGCCGGAACCATGCCCGCAAACACCGATTGATAGCGGCCCGCGGTATAGCCGCGCCGACCGCTCGATTTTTTCGCAGTACCGGTCTTGCCGGCGACCCGGTAGCCGGGAACCGAGGCGCGCTTGGCCGTGCCTTGGTCGGATACCACGGTCTCCATCATGGCCCGCACCGCACGCGCGGTCTCTGCCTTGAATACGCGCGTCCCCTCAGGAGGGGTGTCGCGCCTGAGCAGCGTAATGGGGCGTTTGACTCCGTCCGCGGCGATCACGGCATACGCCTGAGCGAGCTGCATCGCCGTCACCGAGAGGCTGTAGCCGAAGGCCATGGTGGCGTGGTCGAATACTCGCCACTTGGTGTAATTGCGGAGCGCGCCCCGGGTCTCGGCGGGGAACTCCACGCCCGTTTCGCGGCCGAAGCCCAGCGCGTCGTAGGACTGCCAGAGCCCCTGGTAGCTCATCATTTGGGCGAGCTTCACCACGCCCACGTTGCTGGACTTGGTGATAATGCCGGTGACGGTCAGGGTGCCGTAGCTGTGGACGTCGCGCACCACGCCGTTGCCGACGCGCAAGGTGCCCCCTGCGGTGGAAATGCGGGTCTCGGGCGTCACGAGGCCCCGCTCCAAAACGGCCGCCACGACCAGCGGCTTGACCGTGGAGCCGGGCTCCATGGTGTCGGTGAGTGCACGGTTGCGGCGGCGCTCCCCGTCGCCCCCAGTCAGGATGTTGGGGTTGTAACCCGGCTGATTGACCATGGCGAGGATCTCGCCGGTCACCACATCCAGTACCACGGCTGTGCCACCCACCGCCTTGTGCTCCGCCACCGCGGCCTTGAGCTCCCGATAGGCAAGAAACTGGAGTCGACGGTCCAGGCTTAGGGTGAGGTCCTTGCCGTGGTGGGGCGGGCGGATTTGCTCCACCTCTTCCACGATGCGCCGACGCCCGTCCTGGATCACCCGGCGCAGACCGGGCTCGGAGCGCAGCCAGTCGTTATAGGCCAGCTCGACGCCCTCTTGGCCCCGGTCGTCGATATCTGTGAACCCGATGACATGGCCGAATACCTCCACCCCGGGGTAGAAGCGGCGGTACTCGGTCTCGAAGTCCACCGCATCGAGGTCGCGCTTCTCGATCAGCTCGCGCACCGCCGACACCTCTTGGAAGCCGGCACGGCGTTTGAGATACATGAACCCACGATTAGGGTCCGCGAGGACGCGCTCGCGAAGCTCCGCGGCATTGAGCCCCAAAGCGGCGGCGAGCGGGGTAACGATCTCGGGTCTTGGGGCGAGCTTGCGGGGATCGGCCCAGACGGTGTCCACGGGGGTGCTGGCCGCCAGCGGCTCCCCGTTGCGGTCCAAGATCATGCCCCTGCGTGCGGGGATCTTGGCCTCGCGCAGGTAGCGGCGCTCCCCCTCCCAACGCAGGTAATCGTCTTCCAGCACCTGACGAAAAAAGACCGCGGCCGCGACCGCCACAAAGGCGACACCCAAGGCCGCCAGCAGCACACCGCGGCGCAGGCGCGGGTTAGGTGCGGCGCGTGCCCGATCAGGCCGAACCGTCCGACCGCTCCGGCGGACCGAGCGCTTATTGAAGTCCATCGTCGGCCTCTTGGATCAGTAGCACGTCGTCGATGCGGGGTAGATACATACCGATCTCGTCGCGGGCTTTGCGCTCCACCCGCACGTGGGTCGACAGGGCGGCCTCCTCCAGGCGTAGTCGGTTCCATTCCACGTCCAGGGCGTCGCGTTGGGCGCGCAGGTCTTGGAGCTGAGCAAAATGAATGCGCGTCAGATACTTGGAATGTACGACCGCGACGCCTGAGCCAGTCGTTCCGGCGATCAGCAGGGCGAAAAGCCAGGCCATCCGGGGACTCATGGCAGACGCTCCGCCACCCTTAAGATGGCACTGCGTGCCCGCGGGTTGGTCGCGACCTCTGCCGCGGTCGGGCGTAACGGCTTGCCCACCGGACGCAACCGGCCCCTGGTCTCGGTTGCGGTCACTGGTAGTCCCTTGGGAAGTCGTGGTCCATGGGTCTCCCGACGCACGAAGCGCTTAACGATCCGATCTTCTAAGGAGTGAAAGCTGATAACTGCCAGGCGGCCGCCGGGGGCGAGCAGGTCGCAAACGCGCTCAAGTGCCCGCGCCAGCTCCCCTAGCTCGTCGTTCACACGGATGCGCAGGGCCTGGAAGGTTCGGGTGGCCGGATGCTTCCCCGGCTCCCGCGTTCGCACCGCTCGGGCCACCAGCTCGGCGAGCTGCCGGGTAGTGACGATCGGCGTCTCGGCGCGGGCTGCCACGATGGTGCGGGCGATGGGACCGGCGAACCGCTCTTCGCCCAAATCCCGAAGCACCGCGACGATCTCGACTTGGTCGGCGCGGGCCAGCCACTGGGCGGCCGACTCGCCGTGCCCGGGGTCCATGCGCATATCGAGCGGACCGTCCAAGGCGAAGCTGAAGCCCCGCTCCGGTTGGTCGAGCTGGGGCGAAGACACCCCCAGGTCGAGCAGGATGCCCTCCACCCGAGTCGCCCCAGCGTCGGCGGCCACCTGCTTCATATCCCCAAAGCGGGCCTGAACGGCGATCAGGCGCGGATCGGCCTGGGACAGGGCTCGGGCGACAGCGATCGCCTCCGGGTCCCGGTCGAGGGCAATCAACCGACCGACGGGACCCAAGCGAGCGAGGACCGCACGCGCGTGCCCGCCGCGCCCGAAGGTGCCGTCGATGTAGGTTCCGCCGGGATGCACCGCCAGGGCCTCCACACATTCCTCCAACAAGACCGCTCGATGGGCGGCATCGCTCATCGAGCGCTCAGAATCGGATCTTCGCGAGCGCAGAGCTCATTGCCAGCTCGCCGCTCTTCGGGTCGTTCAACGTGGCCTCGTTCTTGTCCCGCCAGCGCTGCTCGTCCCAAATCTCGAACTTCACGCCCATGCCGACGAAGGCGACGCGTTTGTCGAGCGAGGCGAACTCGCGCAATGGCTGGGGGAGCAGGATGCGACCCTGGCCGTCCATCTCCACATCATCGGCATTGCCGAGATACAGACGGCGGACATCGAGGGCTGCCTCGTCGAAGGCAGGGAGATCCGCGAGCTCGCGCTCGACTATCTCCCAGGCGGGTGCAGGAAAGAGCAGAAGGCAGCGCGCCCGGTCCACGGTCAGAACCAGGTTGGCTCCGCCCTCAGCCAGCAGGCGCTCGCGCTGCTTGGCCGGGACGGCCAGACGCCCTTTGGCGTCCAGATTGAGATAGGCGGCCCCCCGAAACACCCTCCTCCCCCCCCAGCGCCAGCGCTCCCCCGACTCCCACTTTCTCCCACTTCCCACCCATATTAGACACCGATCTCGAGAGCGTCAAGCGACCTCCGTCGCGTTTTTTCTTGGCGGTCATGGACTTAACCCGGCAGTCTCGAATGTGGTTGTCATCGCCAGAAAAACGTCTTGACTCAGGCGCATGGGCGCGCCGGACGCAAAAATGGATGAGGAATTGGCGGAAAGAACCCGTCGCGCCGGCCCTTGCGGCGACGCGGTGGCGGCGGTCTGGAGCGGAGGGGAGTCGGCCTGTAAGCCGGGTTCTGTCGAGGACAGCCATTCATCTACGACGCGCGTCGCCGCGCGCCTCTAGCGACCTACCCGGGGACGCGCGCGGGCCGCGCGCTGCAGCCTTGCGGCTGCATGCCCCCCTATTTGGTCTTGCTCCGGGTGGGGTTTACCCTGCCGCCGATGTTGCCAACGGCGCGGTGCGCTCTTACCGCACCATTTCACCCTTACCGCTCGTTTGCCGGAGGACCGGAGAACGAGGTTGGCGGTGTATTTTCTGTGGCACTTTCCGTGGGCTCGCGCCCCCCAGGCGTTACCTGGCACCCTGCCCTATGGAGCCCGGACTTTCCTCCCCGCCCGCGAGCGGGCGGAGCGGCTGCCCAGCCGACTCCCCCGCTCAGTCTAACCGAATCGGGCTCGATGGGTCTGGCACAGACCAAGGGCGAGCACGCTTTGGGCATTTGGGACTAAGCGCGGGCGGGTTGTCGGCGTACCTGCACAGCGCGGAATGCTGCGTCGAGCGGTAGGGCTTCCGCCCAACGCTCTGCACGAATGTGCCGCGGCACGCTAGATTAGGTTTCGCGAGTCCTTGGGAGTCTATTTGCGCACGTGGCTCACCACCCCCGATCAAGCAGCGGCTTGAGGAACCGCCCGGTATGCGATCGCGGATTGGCAGCGATTTGCTCCGGCGTGCCGACCGCGATCACCTCCCCTCCCTTGTCTCCGCCCTCGGGCCCCAGGTCGATCACCCAGTCGGCAGTCTTGATGACATCGAGGTTGTGCTCGATGACGACGACTGTGTTGCCGTGGTCGCGGAAGCGGTGCAGGACATCGAGCAATTGCTTGACGTCGTGGAAGTGAAGCCCTGTGGTGGGCTCGTCAAGAATGTACAGCGTCCGGCCGGTGTCGCGTTTGCTGAGCTCGCGGCTGAGCTTGACGCGCTGGGCCTCGCCGCCGGAGAGTGTCGTCGCGCTTTGACCCAGGGTGACATAGGAGAGTCCCACCTCCATCAGGGTCTGGAGCTTGCGGTGAATGACGGGGACCGGAGAGAAGAACGGAAGCGCGTCCTCGATTGTCAGGCTCAGGACCTCGTGGATGGTCTTTCCCTTATAGCGGATCTCCAGGGTCTCCCGGTTATAGCGGCGGCCCTTGCAGGTGTCGCACTGGACATAGATGTCCGGCAGGAAGTGCATCTCCACCCGGATGAGCCCATCGCCCTTGCACGCCTCGCAGCGCCCACCCTTGACGTTAAAGCTGAAGCGGCCGGGTCCGTAGCCCCGGGAGCGGGACTCCGGCACCGAGGCGAAGAGGTCCCGCACCATACCGAAGAGCCCCGTGTAGGTGGCCGGGTTGGAGCGCGGGGTCCGCCCAATGGGACTCTGGTCGATATCGACAACCTTGTCGAAGTGCTCCAGACCCTCGATGGCACGATGGGGGGCGGGGCAGACGCTGGAGCCGTTCAGGTGGCGGGAGATGACCGGGAACAGGGTGTCGTTGATGAGCGTCGACTTGCCGGAGCCGGAGACACCCGTGACGCAGCAGAAGCTGCCGACAGGGATGGCGGCATCGACGGATCGCAGGTTGTTGCCCCTGGCCCCACGGATGCGCAGCTGGCGCTCGGGGTCCGAGGGGGTGCGCGACTTAGGGATCTCGACGCGCAGGTCGCCTGACAGGTAGCGGCCGGTCAGCGACTTGGGGTTGGCTGCAATCTCCGCGGCAGTGCCCTGGGCAACGACCTCGCCGCCGTGGACGCCGGCGCCGGGACCCAGGTCCACCACCAGGTCCGCCGCGCGGATCGCTTCCTCGTCGTGCTCGACCACGATCACGGTGTTGCCGATGTCCCGCAGGTGGTCGAGGGTGCGCAGCAGGCGTGCGTTGTCCCGCTGGTGCAGGCCAATGGAGGGCTCGTCCAGGATGTACATGACGCCTACCAGGCCGGCGCCGATCTGGCTCGCGAGGCGGATGCGCTGGGCCTCGCCACCGGAAAGGGTGTCCGCGCTACGCTCGAGGCTCAGGTAGTCCAGACCCACATCGGCGAGGAAACGCAGGCGCGCAATGATCTCCTGGACGATCTTGGCCCCGATCTCTCCGCGCTTACCGGGCAGGGTCAGGCCCGCGAACCAGGCCAGGCATTCCCCAACCGGCAAGGCAGAGACCGCGGGGAGGTTGCGGTCCGCCACGAAGACGTTCCGCGCGGCCTCGTTGAGGCGCGCGCCGCTGCAGGCCGGGCATGGCTTCAACGATATGTAGCGGGCCAGCTCCTCGCGCACGGCGTTGGAGTCGGTCTCTTTGTAGCGACGCTCCATGTTGGGGATGACACCCTCGAACGGACGGAGCTTTGCGCTGCCGTGCTCGTGGGGGAGCTTGAGCTTGATCTTCTCCTTGCCAGAGCCGTAGAGGATCGGCTGCTGGGCCGTCGGCGCCAGATCCAGCCAGGGGGTCTCCACATCGAACCCATAGTGCTCAGCCACGGCGCGTACCGCTTGGAAGTAATAGGCGTTGCGCCTGTCCCAGCCGCGGATGGCCCCGCTGGCCAGGCTCTGTGCCGGCTGGGCGACCACCCGCACCGGATCGAAGAACTGCTCGACGCCCAAGCCGTCGCAGCTCGGGCAAGCGCCCGCCGGGTTGTTGAATGAGAAGACGCGCGGCTCGAGCTCCGGGATGCTGTAACCGCAGACCGGGCAGGCGAAGTTGGCGGAGAAGGTCAGCTCCAGGCGGTCGGGCTCGTCGATGTGTCCGATCCGGGCGATCCCACCCGAGAGCGCGAGTGCGGTCTCGAAGGACTCCGCGAGCCGCAGCCCCAGGTCAGGACGGACCCGGAAGCGGTCGATGACCACCTCGATGTCGTGCTTGCGCTTGGGATCCAGCTCCGGCGCGACGTCCAGCTCATGGATGGCGCCGTCGATGCGCGCCCGGACGAACCCCTGGGCGTGGAGCTCCGCCACCAGGCGCTGATACTCGCCCTTGCGCGCCGAGACCACCGGGGCCAGGAGCATGAGTTTTTCACCCTCGGCCATGGCCAGCACCTGGTCGACCATCTGGGAGACGGTCTGGGCCTCCAGGGGCTCCCCGTGCTGCGGGCAGCGGGGGATGCCGATCCGGGCGTACAGGAGCCGCAGGTAGTCGTGGATCTCGGTGATCGTGCCGACGGTGGAGCGTGGGTTGTGGGAGGTCGCCTTCTGCTCGATGGAGATGGCCGGGGACAGACCCTCGATGTGGTCCAGGTCCGGCTTCTCCATCACCGAGAGGAACTGCCGGGCGTAGGACGACAGGGACTCCACGTAGCGGCGCTGCCCCTCCGCATAGATGGTGTCGAAGGCGAGCGAGGACTTACCGGAGCCCGAGAGTCCCGTCAGCACGATCAACCGGTCGCGGGGCAGGTCCAGGTCCAGGTTCTTGAGATTGTGGGTACGGGCGCCGCGGATACGGATACAGTCCATGGTTCTGCCTGGCCGGAGAGCGGTGAGCGAGCTCTTGCGTAGACGGGTCCGGCCGGGCCTTTGCGTCCTCGCAGACCGGGGTTGCCCGGTCGCGCCGGGTGGGCTGTCCTATCCGTTCGGCCCGCTTGGAGAAGCTGGTATTATGCGAACCCTCGCCAGATCCACGCAAAGCGCGTTTTCCATGAGTCCCGCCAAGCCGACGCTAATTCCCCTGACCCCCAACGAGCGCCGCGCCGCGGTCGGACTCGCCGGGATCTACGGCCTGCGCATGCTCGGGCTGTTCCTGATCCTGCCAGTCTTCTCGCTTTATGCCACCGGGCTCACGGGGGCCACGCCGCTCCTGATCGGGCTTGCTATCGGTGCCTACGGGCTCACCCAGGCACTGCTCCAGATCCCGTTCGGGATGCTGTCCGACCGCATTGGACGCAAGCCGGTGATCTTCGCGGGGCTCGCGGTCTTCGTGGCCGGCAGCGTCATGGCGGCGCTGTCCACCAGCATCGAGGGCGTCATCTGGGGTCGGGTCATTCAGGGGGCCGGGGCGGTCTCCGCCGCGGTCACTGCGCTCGCCGCGGATCTGACCCGGGACGAGGTGCGCACCCGCGCCATGGCGGGCGTAGGGGCGAGCATCGGCATCGCCTTCGGGCTCGCCCTGATCCTGGGCCCGGCCATCGCGCAGCTGTGGGGGCTTTCCGGGGTCTTCTGGCTTACGGCCATTCTGGCCTTCGGCGGCATCCTGGTCCTGTGGCTGGTGGTGCCAAACCCGGAAAGTCGGTCCGTGCACCGGGACGCGGAGCCGGTCGCCAACCAGCTCGGCGGTGTGCTCCGGGACGGCCAGCTCCTGCGGCTCAATTTCGGCATCTTCTCGCTCCACCTGATGATGACCGGGATGTTCCTGGTCATCCCGCCGGCCATTGTCGAGGCCGGCGTGGATGCCGCCCACCATTGGGAGATCTATCTGCCGGTGCTGCTGGTCGCCTTGGGGGGCATGGTGCCCTTTGTGATCGTGGCGGAGGGGCGCAACCGCATCAAGCCCGTGTTTCTGGGAGCCATCGCGGTGCTCGGCCTGACCGCCGCTGGATTCGCCCTGTGGGGCACGCAATTGGTGCCGGTGCTGATCCTGCTCACGGTCTTTTTCACCTCCGTGAACCTACTGGAGGCCCTGCTGCCGTCGATCATCTCCAAGATCGCCCGGGCCGGGGCCAAGGGCACCGCCATGGGGGTTTACTCCACCTCCCAGTTCATCGGCGCCTTCCTGGGTGGCGTGGCGGGGGGGGCGGTCTACCAGTTCCTAGGCGCCCCCGCAGTGTTCCTGTTCTCCGCACTCTGCGCCCTGGCCTGGCTCCTGGTGGCGCGGACCATGGCGGCCCCCGAGCGGGTCACCAACCGGATGATCCGGGTTGGCGCCATCGAAGACGGCGAGACCCTGGGTCTCCAGCGCCAACTGCTTGCGGTGCGCGGGGTGCGCGATGCGGTCGTCGTCCCGGAGGAGGGGGTCGCGTACCTCAAAGTGGACAGCCGCGAGCTGGATTCGGCAAGATTGCAAGCGTTTTCCGCTGCCTAAAAGCAGCGGAAAAGGGGTTCGCCATTATTGACCCGCCCGCGCGGGCGCGAGGGAGATTATGTCCAGAGGCGTCAACAAAGTCATCCTGATTGGGAATCTCGGCAACGAGCCTGACGTTCGCTATATGCCCAGCGGCGATCCGATGGCCACCATCAGTATCGCCACCAGCGAGTCTTGGAAGGACAAGAACACCGGCGAGCCCCAGGAACGCACGGAGTGGCACCGGGTCGTGTTTTTCGGCAAGCTCGCCGAGATCGTGAAGCAATACCTCCACAAGGGTTCGAAGGTCTACGTCGAGGGCCAGCTGCGCACCAGGAAGTGGCAGGACAAGGAAGGTCATGACCGCTACACGACCGAAGTCTATGTCGGCCCCAACGGCTCCATGCAGATGCTCGACGGTCGGCCCGGAGGGGGCACTTCTGCGCCTTTCGACGACGCGCCCCGAGGCCAACCGTCACCCGCGGCCGGGCGCAGCGGCCCGTCGCCTTCCGCACCGGCACCCGACTTGGGCGGGATGCCGTTCGACGACGACATTCCATTCTGAGCAGGGTTTCTCTTCCCCGTGGGTCGGAAAACGGCAGAATCGCACGAGCATTCTGCAGGCATGCATCGCGCCCCGGCCCAGCGATCGGACCATGCGGCAAGGGGGCTGTGCCCAGGATCGCGGCCTCGCCGCTACGCGTTTATTGCCGCTCGTGTTGGCCCTCGGCCCCTTGCTTCCCCCCATTTGAACTGATTGAACCGGGACTTCTGCCGGGACTCTGAGGATAGACCCATGCGCACACTGCTGGTCACCGGCGGGGCGGGATTTATCGGCGGCAACTTCGTCCACCTGCTGATGGATGAGACCGATTGCCTGGTTGTCAACCTGGACAAGCTGACCTACGCGGGCAACCTGGATACCCTGTCCCCACTGGGTAGCAGCCCGCGTCATGTCTTCGTCCAGGGCGACATCGGCGACCGCGCGCTGGTGGCGCGCCTACTCGCCGAGTACGAGGTGGACGGGGTGGTCAACTTCGCGGCCGAGAGCCATGTGGACCGTTCGATCGACGGGCCCACGGAGTTCGTCACGACCAATGTCGTCGGCACCTTCAACCTGCTCGACTGCGCACGTGCCTACTGGTCCGGGCTCGGTAGCGAGGCGCAACGTCGCTTCCGCTTTCTCCATGTCTCCACCGACGAGGTCTACGGCTCCCTGGGTCCCACCGGTCTCTTCACGGAAACCACGCCCTATGCCCCCAACTCGCCTTACTCGGCCTCCAAAGCGGCCTCCGATCACTTCGTGCGGGCCTGGTTCCACACCTACGGGCTGCCGGTGCTCACCACCAACTGCTCGAACAACTACGGGCCCTACCAGTTCCCCGAGAAGCTCATTCCCCTGATGATCCTGAAGGCACAGAAAGGGGAGTCTCTGCCGATCTACGGAGATGGCGGCAACGTCCGGGACTGGCTATTCGTCACCGACCACTGCCGTGCCATCCTGCGTGTCCTGGAGGCAGGCTCCCCCGGGGAGGTCTACAACGTCGGTGGGAACAGTGAGCGCACGAACCTCCAGGTGGTCGATACCCTGTGCGTCCTGCTCGATGAGCTGTTGCCCAATTCTCCCCACCGCCCCCATCGCAGGCTCAAGTCCTTCGTGGCGGACCGACCGGGACACGACCGCCGCTATGCCATCGATGCCAGCAAGCTCAAACGGGAGTTGGGATGGGAGCCCCGGGAGACATTCGAGTCCGGGATGCGACGGACGGTCCAGTGGTATCTGGACCATGCGGACTGGTGCCGACGGGTCACCGACGGCAGCTATCGGGGGGAGCGACTGGGTGGAGCGGCCTAGCGGAAGTTTCGAGCCAGGGGAGAAGCGCAATTGAACCACACCATGAAACGGAAAGGCATCATCCTCGCGGGGGGCTCCGGCACCCGGCTTCATCCGATTACCCGCGCGGTCAGTAAACAGCTACTGCCCGTTTACGACAAGCCGATGATCTACTACCCCCTGTCCACGCTGATGCTGGCGGGGGTGCGCGAGATCCTGGTGATTTCCACACCGCGGGACCTGCCTCTGTTCGAGTCCCTGCTCGGCGACGGATCCCAGTGGGGGGTGCGACTCGCCTATGCCGAGCAGCCCTACCCGGGGGGCTTGGCACAGGCGTTCCTGATCGGCAGGTCGTTCATCGCTGGCGACCCCTCCTGCCTGATCCTGGGAGATAACCTCTATTATGGCCAGGGACTGGGTCAGCAGCTCAAGGCCGTGAGCGAACGCGAGAGCGGCGCGACGATCTTCGGCTACTGGGTCTCCGACCCGGAGCGTTATGGGGTCGCGGAGCTAGACGACGACGGCCAGGTGCTGGGCCTCGTGGAAAAACCCGCGGAGCCGAAATCCAATTGGGCGGTCACCGGGCTCTATTTCTACGATGGCCAGGCGTGCGAGCTGGCGGACGGCCTGAAACCCTCCCCACGGGGAGAGCTGGAGATCACGGACCTTAACAAGGCCTACCTCGTGCGCGGCAAGCTTTGCCTGGAACGTTTGGGCCGCGGCACCGCCTGGCTCGATACCGGCACCCACGAATCCCTGTTGCAGGCCGGGACCTTCATCGAAACCATCGAAAAACGCCAGGGGCTGAAGATCTGCTGCCCTGAGGAGATCGCCTTCAACAACCGCTGGATCGACGAGAAGCAGCTCTGCGCCATCGCCGAAGAGCTGCGCAAGAGTGGCTATGGGGACTATCTGCTCGGCTTGCTGCGCCGGGGCTGGCAGTCGTGAACGTCATCGAGACCCGCATCCCAGGATGTCTGATCTTGGAGCCCAAGGTCTGGGGCGACGAGCGCGGCTTTTTCTTGGAGACCTTCCGCGGCAACCGTTATGCGGAGCTCGGTATTCCCGAGCGACTGGTCCAGGACAACCTGTCTTTCTCGCGCCAGGGAATACTGCGCGGCCTGCACCTCCAGCATCCCTTCGCCCAGGGCAAGCTGGTCCAGGTATTCGTCGGCGAGGTCTTCGACGTCGCTGTGGACGTACGCCGCGGCTCCCCGACCTTCGGCCAGTGGGTGGGCATCGCCTTGTCCGCGGAAAACAAGCGCCAGCTCTGGGTGCCGCCCGGGTTCGCTCACGGATTTCTGGTGACGGCAGACACTGCCCTGTTCGCCTACAAGTGCTCCGATTACTATCACCCGGAAGCCGAGCTCGCCATCCGTTGGGACGACCCGCGAATCGGCATCGAATGGCCGCTGGAGCAGATCCCGGGGGGTACCCCGGAGCTGTCCGATAAAGATAACCAAGCCGCGCTGCTCGAGGACGTGGCAGCCGACCGACTCCCCGTCTACGAGGACTACACATGACTGACCAGACCCGGACGGGCGAGCGTCCACGCATCCTGTTGATCGGCGCCAACGGCCAAGTGGGCTGGGAGCTGCGGCGCACCCTGGCCGGGCTGGGCGAGGTCATCGCCGCGTCTATCGAGGGAGGTTACGGTCCTGTCGTGGACCTCTTGGACAGGGGGCTACTCAAGCGCCTGGTGGACGAGTCCCAGCCGGATGCGGTGGTCAATGCCGCCGCTTACACGGCGGTCGACAAGGCCGAGACGGAGCGCGACGTCGCTGGCCGAATCAATGCCGACGCGGTTGGGGAGCTGGGCACCCTGCTGGCCGCCCGGGGCACCCCGATCGTTCACTATTCGACCGACTTCGTCTTCTCCGGCACCGCTCACCATCCGTACAAGGAGTCAGACAGCCCCCAGCCCCTCAACGTCTACGGCGAGACCAAGCTCGCTGGCGAGCTGGCCCTACTGGATTCCGGTGCCCAGGCCCTGGTCTTCCGCACGAGCTGGGTCTATGGGGCACGCGGCGCCAACTTCCTGCTCGCTATGCTCAAGCTCTTCCGGGAGCGGGAGGAGCTGCGAATCGTCGATGACCAGGTCGGCTCCCCCACCTGGAGCCGAATGCTCGCCGAGATGACTGCCCTGGTGCTCTACCGCGTCCTGCGGGGCGATTTGGATCTCAAGGCGATGGGCGGCCTCTACCACCTCACCGGGGCCGGCCAGGTAAGCTGGTACGGCTTCGCGAGTGCCATCCTCGAACGGAGCGGGCTCAAGTGCCGGTTGATCCCCATCCCCTCCACCGACTACCCGGCTCCCGCCAAGCGCCCGTCTTACTCTGTGCTGGATAACACCCGCTTCCAGCAGACCTTCGGACTGTACATGCCGGATTGGCGGGAATCCCTGGACCAGTGCCTGGAGCTCATCCCCCAGAGCTAGCCGGCGTCGCTGGAGTCGCCGAACGGCTCGGGGCGGCTCCAGGAGCCCCAGGACTCCTTTGGGACCGTCCTTGGAGGAACAAACCCGGCGCCAGTCCTCCGGAAGTGCCGCAACAGCGGAGGATACCGCGCAGCGTAGCTGCGACTGCCCGATCCGGCCGCCGGGAGAGTATCGTCCATGCCCAACGCCCACCCGCGACCGCCGCCCTGCAGCTGGCAAGACCTCGAGCGAATCGCCGCGGCCTTCGCCATCGACCCTCCCGTCGGCCCGGTCGCGCGTCTCGGGAAGGGGTTGATCAACGACACCTTCCGGATCGAGTCCGGCTCCGGGCCCTGCGTGCTCCAACGCATCAACCGCCGGGTCTTTCCGGATCCGGAGCGGATCATGGCCAACCTAGCGGTCCTCGCGGATCACCTGGCTGGGGTCGACGGGCTACGGGTGCCAGACCTGATCCCCGCGCGGGACGGCCGGCCTTTCTTCTGCGACTCGGACGGCGAAGTATGGCGTCTCATGGAGCTGATCCCGGACGCGGTCAATCTGCCGCGCATCGAGACCCCCCGACAGGCCGGCCAGGCGGGCACGGCACTCGGTCGCTTCCACCGCCTGACTCGGGACCTGGACCCGACCCGGCTCGCGCTCATCCTGCCCGGATTCCACCGCACGCCGGACTATCTGGCCCGTTTGATGGCGGTCCGCGACGCGCTGGGGCCCCTGGGGCTGGACCCGGAGTCGGAAAGGCTTGCGGCACGCGTCGATACCCGAAGCGAGCTCGCTGACCGGCTGGAGCGCGCGCACGCCGCTGGCCGCATTCCCCTGCGGGTGACCCACGGGGACCCCAAGCTCGACAATATCCTGTTCCATCGAGGAGACGGTCGGGCGCTCGCCCTGGTGGACCTGGACACGGTCCAGCCGGGCTTGATCCAGCATGATCTGGGGGATTGCCTGCGCTCCTGCTGCAACCGGCTGGGGGAATCCCCGGAGGGTGCGGACCGGGTGCGCTTCGATCTCGACCTATGCACGGACATCCTCACCGCCTACGCGGCGGAGACCCGGGACTTCCTGACCCCCGGAGACGTAGCGGCAATCTACGACAGCATCCGGCTCATGCCCTACGAGCTAGCGATTCGCTTCCTCACAGACCACTTGGAGGGGGACCGCTACTTCCGGGTGGATCGGCGCGGGCGGAACCTGGACAAGGCCCGGGTTCAGCTCGATCTGCTTGCCGATATCGAATCCCAGGAGCGTGCGATCCGCCGGACCATCGCCACCCTCTTCGGCAGCGAGGGTGGCCGCTAGCCGCGGTGGTGGACCTGGCGCTCATGGCCCAGAACGTGCTGACAGCCGCCGAATCCGCGGGCCTGGGCGCGGTCTTCATCGGCGGAATCCGCAACGACCCGAAGGTCCTCCGCCGAATGGGGTTTTTTCGGCAATGAGCGGCTTGCCCGGCCGTTTCCACTCTTGCATTCGGTTAAGACGGAACCGATCAAACGACAAGATGGCTCTTATAGGTTTTTCAGATGTACAGATCGACGATTGCGGTCCTCATGCCGCTGGCCCTGGCGCTGGCCGGCTGCGCGCATCGGACCCACGCGCCCGAGGCGGCGCCTGAGACCCTCGACGGATATGGGGCGGCGGCGAGCCAACCGATCGTAGCCGTCGCGACGGCGCGAGCCGGTCCCCAAGCCTCGCCCAGAATCGCACCCGATAAGGACCCGCGTTACGCACTGCCCCAAGCCGACAATAGGGCACTGACCATCTTCTTGGACTCCCAGACCTTCGAGTACGAAGAGGATGGCCGGGTGGTGGCAAGCGGCCAGGTCTCTACCGGGACGGCCGAGCCCCCAAGGGCAGCTTCCGGGTCCTGTTCAAGGACGAGAACAAGCGCTCCGGAAAATACACCAACTATTTCGACGACAACACGCCGATGCCCTACTCGCTGCAGTTCCATGGACCTTATTTCGTGCATGAGGGCTGGGTACCCGGCTATGCGGACTCCCACGGCTGTGTGCGTCTGCATTACGAGGATGCGCGGCTCATCTATGCCCGCATCGAGATCGGCGACCCCATCCACGTAAAACAGGGGGGGGCGGCGCGCACTGCCAATCCCTGGCCTGACTTGTTCCCTGTCTTCTAGTCCCTGGAGCGGAGACTTCCCACAGGCGCCACCGGTCAGGCGGATTTCCGCTGAGGCCCGTGCCGCGTCAGCCCGCGCCCCGGCGGGAAGACACAGGCGAAGCGCGAGCCCCGCCCGACCGCGCTCGCGATCAGTAGCCGGGCGTCGTGGCGATTGAGCACATGCTTGACGATGGCAAGCCCTAGCCCAGTCCCGCCGGACTCGCGGGACCGGCCGCGATCCACCCGGTAGAAGCGCTCCGTAAGACGCGGCAGGTGCTCGGGTGCGATGCCAGCCCCATCGTCCTCCACGGCAAACACGGGACCATCTTCATCCCCTTGCCAGCCGATGCGGATGCGGGTGCCCTCCGGGGTATGCCGCACGGCGTTGTGAACCAAGTTGGATAGCGCACTACGCAGCTCCACCGGGCTACCGAGCAGCATCAGGTTGTCGTCGATCTCGAGCTCGAATCGATGCCGGCCGGCGCTCAAGACACGGGCCTCATGGAGGATGGTCTCCAGCTCCTCGGCCACGTCCACTGTACCTTGCTCGTCGGTGCGGTCCTCCATCTCCAGCCGGGAAAGGGTTAGCAGATCTTCGATAATGGAGCGCATGCGCCCGGTCTGGTTCTGCATCAGGTCGAGCGGGCGACGATGTGGCTGGGGGGTGACAGGGGAGTCCGCCAGGTTCTCCAGAAATCCCGCAATGACGGTGAGGGGAGTACGCAGCTCGTGGGAGGCGTTGGCCACGAAGTCTCGCCGGATCATGTTCAGGTGATAGATCTTGGTGATATCCCGAGCCACCACCAGACGCTGACGCTTGCGCTCCCCGAAGGGCGCAATGCGCAGGGACAGCACCAGTGCCCGATTATGTCCTGGGGCAAAGTCCAGGGACCGGGCATATTCGCCCGCTTCGATAAAGGCGTCCAGCTCCGGATGCGATAGCAGATCTCCCAGAAGCCGACCGTCGTCCCGGGGCCAATGAACATCCAGAAGTTGGGCGGTGGCGGGATTGGCCCATTCGATCCGCTGGAGCTTGTCCAGGATAATCAGGGCGTCCGGCACCGCATCCGCGGCCTCCCGAAAGCGTCGACTGAAACGGATCTGGCGTTTGCGCCGCTTACGGTTGCGCTGCTGGTACTGGGCAATGCTGCGGTAGATATCCCCCCAAAGCCCCTGCGGGAAAGGCGGCACCAGCCGGTGCTGGCGCCGTACCAGCCTGGCGAGTCGCCAGAGGTGGATCAGATGCCGCAGCCCATAGGGAACGAGGACCAGGGGCCAGACCCAATCCGGAGTGACCCCAAACGCCATGAGCGTAGCGGCGAGGACGAGCGACAACGCGATGACGCCCAACTCAAGCAGGAGCGAGCCTTTCACGGGTCTACCCCCGACACTGCCTGCCGAAAGCCCGGGCGTTACCTGGCGGCACGGCAGCCCCTTCAGGTCTTGTCGGAGAAGCGGTAACCCACCCCCCGAACGGTCTGGAGGAGGCGATCATGTCCCGTAGGCTCCAGGGCTTTGCGCAGGCGGCGCACATGCACGTCCACGGTGCGCTCTTCCACATAGACCTGATCGCCCCACACCTGATCCAGGAGCTGGGACCGGCTGAATGCCCGGTCCGAGTGGGTCATAAAGAAATGCAAGAGGCGGTACTCGGTGGGTGCGACCTCCACCGGACGCCCTTCCGCACTCACCCTGTGGCTGACGTTGTCCATGCAGAGACCCCCGATCTCGATCGAGTCGGTTAACTCCTCAGGCCTGGCCCGCCGGAGGACCGCATTAACACGGGCCACCATCTCCCGGGGGGAAAATGGCTTGGCGATATAGTCGTCCGCTCCTGTGTCCAGGCCGCGAATGCGGTCCTCCTCCTCCCCCCGGGCGCTGACCATGATTATGGGCACGGCCCGGGTCTTGGGGCTCTGTTTGAGCTGCTGGGCCAGCTCCAGCCCCGAGCGACCTGGAAGCATCCAGTCCAGCAGGACCAGGTCGGGACTTTCGGTGGAGAGCAGCCGGCGGGCATCGTCCGCGTGCCCCGCCTCGATCACGCGAAACTCCGCGCTCTCAAGCGCGAAGCGGATCACCTCGCGGATGTCCGGCTCGTCGTCGACAACAAGTATGGTGGCCATGGTCCTTAAGTCCTGCGGGGTCCACGAGACGCCATCCGGGCGTCGGCGGGACCGCGTTGAATCGGGTTACCCCTGATGGGGCGTTGGCGCGCAGCGCCGCCGGAAGGGCCCGCATCTCGACCGGGCGATCGGAGATCGTCCGCCGGAACCCGAGCAGCCTCGGGCTGGTCGCACGCCCGTCTCGGAATACGGGACCCGGCGCCTCGGCGGCTCCAGCCACGCTCGAGCAACCACGACCGCTGCGACCTCGGAGGGAATTCTATTTACATTGAGTGACGGCCAGATGACCGTGGTGGCCCAATCGCCGGGGGGCGACCGGTTACATCTCCTTACGACGGGTGCGGAGCGGTTTCCCCCGGTGCAACCATACCCCGACCGTGCGGCAGGCAGCCGCCGGATTTAGTCGAGACCGTTCCAACTCTCAGGGTCGGTCGCTAAAAGTCACGAAAGTCGCGGTCCGCGAACGACGATGGGCGTGGGCAGCCCGGTCAGGGCGGGGGTCCAGTGGAAACTGCGGCGAGGGACGCTCGATCAGGCTTGTGGGAATCGACTGCGGCCGGTAGTTTAGGGTCTTCCACCGGGCTTCGTCCGCTGCGGGTGCGGCGCCTCGGCTTGGGGGCGCGCCACCTGACGGAAATGAACTACGCGCGGACGCGTCCAGCGCCTTGATCGGAGTCGAGTGCGATCGAACGAGGAGTCGCGATGACCCATGAGCGGATCGTGAAGCGGGAGTCCGTCTTTCAGGGGCGGATCATCGACGTGGCCGTCGAGACGGTCGACCTACCCAACGGCCGGCAGGCGATGCTGGAGATTATCCGGCACCGAGGAGGCGCCGCGGCTGTCGCGCTGGACGAGCAGGAACGGGTTTGTCTGCTGCGCCAGTTTCGCCATGCGGCGGACGGCTGGCTGTGGGAGCTGCCGGCGGGCAAGCTCGAACCGGGCGAGGAGCCGCTGGCCACCGCCGCCCGGGAATTGATCGAGGAGGCCGGGGTGTCGGCCGCCGACTGGACGGATCTGGGCGTATTGCACAGCTCCCCGGGCGTCTTCACGGAGGTCATCCATCTCTATCTGGCCCGGGGGCTGGAGGCTCAAGTGCGCAACCACGGGCAAGACGAAGTGATAGAGGTCCATTGGTTACCGCTCAACCAGGCCCTCGATTGGTGCAACGACGGAACCGTCACCGATGCCAAAACACTGATCGGGCTTTACCGTACAGACGCGCTGCTCAGAAACACCCTGGAGCTGATCCCCGAAGACCCGGGGTGTTGAGCCGATCGGCGGCCATGGCGGCGAACGTATTGGAATCGGTTGGAGCGGTGGGTGGAGTCATGCGTATTCAAGTCCTGCAGCACGTCCCGTTCGAAGGTCCCGCAGGTATCGCCAACTGGGCGAGTGCGCGCGGGCATCGCGTTACTTCGGTGCCGCTGCATGATGGTGCAGCGCCTTCGGACCCTGCTGAGCACGAATGGCTGGTTGTCATGGGCGGACCCATGAGTGTCCGCGACGAATCCGACTTCCGGTGGCTGCCTCTAGAGAAGGCGGCGATCCGCGCGAGTATCGGTGCGGGTCGCACCGTCGTCGGAATCTGTTTGGGCGCCCAATTGATCGCAGAGGTCCTGGGCGCGCGCGTCTATCCCAATCGCGAAAGGGAAATAGGCTGGCTGCCGATCGAGCTCACCGAGGCGGCGCGCGTCTCTGACCTTCTCGGCTTTCTGCCGCCAAGACTCGAAGTCTTCCAATGGCATGGGGAAACCTTCGACTTGCCCGAGGGATGCGTTCACTTGGCCCGCAGCAATGCCTGCGAAAACCAGGCTTTCGTCTATGGCGGACGGGTCCTCGGGCTTCAATTCCATCTGGAATCAACACGCCAAAGCGTCGCAGACATCGTTCGGGAGTGCGCGGGGGAGATCGTTCCCGCCGCCTATGTACAGACCGCCGAGCGCATGCTGGCAGCCAGCCGCGAAGACTACGACCGCATCAACCAGGCGCTTTTCGGCATCCTCGACCGTCTGTCCCAGTGAACGCGGAAGCCTTGGCCCGTTGTGCCTGGTGCGGCACAGACCCCCTGTACCAGGCTTATCACGACCAGGAATGGGGCGTCCCTACCCGGGACGAGCGACACCTCTTCGAGATGCTGACCCTGGAAGGTGCTCAGGCGGGACTTTCTTGGATCACGATCCTGCGCAAGCGCGATGGCTACCGTCGGGCGTTCCTCGGTTTCGACCCGGATGCCATCGCTCGCTTCGAGCAAAGCGACATCGCTCGCCTGCTCGCTGATCCCGGAATCGTGCGAAACCGCCTCAAGGTCGAATCTACCGTCAATAACGCCCGAGTCCTAAAGGCGCTATACGAGCGCGGCCACAACCTCTCAGAGCTGTTATGGAATTTCGTTGACGGCACACCGCGCCACAACGCCTGGCAGGCAACGAATCAGCTTCCCGCCAGGACTCCCGAATCCGACCGCATGAGCAGAGAGCTCAAACGCCTTGGCTTCCGCTTCGTCGGGAGCACCATCTGCTATGCCCTGATGCAAGCCGTCGGCATGGTCAACGACCATACCCTCGACTGCTTCCGCCATCGGGAGCTCGCCGCACAGCCAATCTCGCAGGGGCGCTGAAGCGCGGACTCGGGGATCGTTCCGGCCACCTACCTTGAAAGAATCCGAAAAAGAAAAACCCCGCAGTCGTGCGGCTGCGGGGTTTTCGGAGAGGGTCCTGGCAGTGACCTACTTTCGCATGGGGAGGCCCCACACTATCATCGGCGATACACCGTTTCACTTCTGAGTTCGGGATGGGATCAGGTGGT
>JBGSOR010000081.1:0-6370 GCA_041738985.1 Chromatiaceae bacterium
TCGCTGGCGCCGTCATGGGCCGGGCTCCGGGATCGCCACCGCGCGCTCCCCCGCCTCCCGCTGCTGAAGCTCCCACATGGCGGCATAGTGTCCGGCGGCCGCGAGCAGCTCCCGGTGAGTCCCGGCCTCGCGGATGCGGCCGTGATCCAGCACCAGGATTCGGTCCGCATCCACCACGGTGGAGAGGCGATGGGCGATCGTGAGGGTCGTGCGGTCTTCCGCCACCTCGGCGAGGGTCTGCTGGATCGCCTGCTCGGTGTGGCTGTCCAGGGACGAGGTCGCCTCGTCGAAGACCAGGATACGCGGGCGTTTAAGGATCGCCCGGGCGATCGCGACCCGCTGTTTCTCGCCCCCGGAGAGCTTGAGCCCCCGCTCCCCGACCACCGTATCCCAGCCGTCCGGGAGCCCCTCTACGAAGACGCGGATATGGGCCATCTCGGCCGCCCGCAGGACCTCCGCCCGGGACGCCTCGGGACGCCCGTAGACCAGGTTGTAATAGATGCTCTCGTTAAACAGCACTGTGTCCTGGGGGACGATCCCGATGGCTGCGCGCAGACTTGCCTGGGTCACGGAGCGGATATCCTGGCCGTCGATCAGGATGCGTCCGCCCGTGACGTCGTAGAAACGGAACAGGAGCCGGGCCAGGGTGGACTTGCCTGCCCCGCTGTGGCCCACCACCGCCAGGCTCCGACCGGGCTCGATGCGGAAATCCAATCCTTCGAGGATCGGGCGCTCCGGCTGGTAATTGAAGTCCACGCGCTCGAAACGGATGGCCCCGGGACCCGGTCTCAGGGGCGGGGCCGCGGCGGTGTCTTCGATCTCCGGACGGCGCTCCAGAAGCTTGAACACCAGGTCCATATCGGCCAGCGCATACTTGATTTGCCGATAGACTATGCCTAGGAAATTCAGCGGGATAAAGAGCTGAAGCAGGAGCGCGTTGACGAGCACCAGGTCGCCCACGGTCATGGCCCCTTCGACTACACCCTGGGCCGCCAAGAGCATGAGCAGGGTCACGCCGAGCGCGATGATGGCCCCCTGGCCGAAGTTGAGCACCGACATGGAGGTCTGGCTCTTGGCCGCCATCTCCTCCCATCCGGCGAGAGTACTGTCGTAGCGCTGTAGCTCCATGCCCTCGTTGCCGAAATACTTCACCGTCTCGTAGTTCAGCAGACTGTCGATGGCCTGGGCGTTGCTGCTGGAGTCCAGCCGATTCATCTCGTGGCGGTACTCCATACGCCACTCCGTGATCGCAAAGGTGAAAGCGACATACACCGCCACGGTGCCAAAGGTCACGAGCGCGAAGCTCGGCGCATAGCGCCCCAGGAGGATGGCCCCGACCAGGGCAAACTCCACCAGCACCGGCAGCACGCTGAACGCCATGTAGTTGAGAATGGTGGAAACCGAGCGGGTGCCTCGTTCCAGGTCCCGGCTCACCGCACCGCTACGCCGCTCCAGGTGGTAGCGCAGGGACAGGGCGTGCAGGTGGGCAAGCACCCGGGTGGAAAGCCGGCGCATGGCCCGGTAGCGCACGCGCGCGAAGATCACGTCGCGCAGCTCGTTGAACAGGACCGTGGCGAGCTTCAGCGCCCCGTACGCCAACAAAAGGGAGAGCGGCAAGACCAGCGTTTGAGCGCGCGTGCCGTCGAAGGCGTCGACGATCCCTTTCAGTGCCAGGGGTATCCCCACGTTGGCCACTTTGGCCAGCACCAGGCAGATCAGGGCCAGGGCGGCCCGGCCGCGAAGGTCCCACAGGTAGGGCAGCATGCCCCGCAGGTTGTGCCAATCCCGGCGGTCCCGGTGGGCGCCCTGGTTCGCGTTGATCCTTGGTTGCATCGGCTCTGGTTGCTTTGCGGCGGCCCGAATGCCACCTTAAGCAGTGGCCGCAGGCCGCCTCGGGTAGGCCCTGGCGGGTGTCCCCTTCGGTACGACGAGACATTAAGGACGGATGATGGCAGATCCTACCCTCGACAGCACGGGTTGCAGCCTGCTGGAGCCATTTGCCTTGCAGGTGCTCGGCGACGACATGGAGCCTGAGCTCCCGGACCGCTGCATCGTGATCGTGGAGCCGACGGACCGGCGCCGCAACGGGACCTATGTGGTCGCGGACGTCGAGGGGGTGCGTTGGCTGCGCAAGTACGTCAGAACCAGCAATGGCGCCGAGCGCCTGATTGCGGAGAACCGGATCTACCCCGACATCGAGCTGGACGGCCTGGAGTGGCGCGTGCTGGGGGTCGTCATACAACGCAACATCCGTCGCAAGATCAAGCACTACGACTATTCCCACGAACCCGAGTCCGCCGCCGTGGTGGAGATCAGGGACCTGACAGGGCGTTAGGCGATTGCCGGAAAATCATGTACCAGATCGCGGAGGATTGTCGTTCGCCTTCAAGGAGCGCAGACAGGAGCATAGCTGGGCTATGTGGCTGTCGGTGCGACGCCGAAGGCGGGCGAAAAGACGAGCGCGGTGCTACATGGTTTGACAGAAATCGCCTTAAGACGGACCACCGGCGTCGGCAAAGCACAGTCGGCCCGGGTTATCGTGTGGGTCATCTTCGCGGATGCGTTGGCCCTGGCAAGGACCGGCATTCTTCGCATTCGGCGATACCGTCTCGGTCTTCGCGGACTGATACACTGAGCCCAAACGCGACGCCGACAGGTACTGCCGAGCTACCAGCCAGGCATTTCCGCTGGCGCCTACAGCAGTCCCATGACCCGGCGCGGCCCTCACCGCCGCGCAAAAAACCTGCGACCGATACTTCATGAACATCGAGAGCCTCTACCCCGCCGTGGACCGTGTGCGGGAGTACCGCTTCGGCGCCAGCTCCAAAGAGGCGAGCTTCCTGCGCGCCTATCCATCGCTGGTGAACGCCGCACGCCAGGGGTCCGAAGACCCCTCCGAACCCTTTCTGCGCACCGCCGCGCTCGCCTATGCCTGGATGCCGCGGGCACTCAAGCTGGACGATGACTTTCTCCCCGCCGCCATTCGGTCCTTCGACATGGCTCGGGGCGACGGGGTGACCATCTCCGAGGCCCTGATTGGCCCCGTGGCCGCATGCCTGGGCTCCCTGGTGGGCGCATCCAAGGTGCTCCACCTCGCCAACCCGGCAGTCTTTCCGATTTGGGACAAGCGCATCGAGCGCTTTCGCCTGGGCGAATCACCGACGGCCTACCACATGGGCCAAACCCGCAACTATCTCGGGTTCATCGAGGACGTCTGGGGTATCACCTCGCATCCGCTCTTTCTCACCTTCCATCACGACTTCTGCACCGCTTACCAGGAGCGCCTGCAGAGGCTGCGCATCGCCCCCTATCCCCTCACCGAGCCGCGGGTCGTTCAGTCCGCTACTTCGGAGCTGGCGCGCGGCTGAGCCCAGTGGGTAAAGGGAGCCCATCGCGGCACCAGCTGAAGTGGGAGCCCCGGTGCGGCCATGCCCCCGATCGTCGCGCCGACTGACGGCAGCGACTTAAAGCTGGCGACCGCAGGACCTTGACTGACTCGTGAGACGCGATGCGGGTGGACTGAGACTTGGCGCCCAAAGCCACCTCGCGCATCTTGTATGCAGCAAGGGGCCCGGCTAGCCTGCTATTAGTCTGCTTCGTGAGCACACGCATCCGCCGTTGAAACGCTCAGACCCTGCGCTGCCCGAGCCTCGGCTCGGTTTTCGCGTGTCTACCGGGTATCCCAGATCCCACGGGGCTCGGGTAGGACCGAGAACCGCCCGGACAACGACGCTCCGATCGCTCGTATGTTGGCATCACAAAGGAGCTCTCATCTATGGCAAAAGCAATCGAATGGACCCGCAAGCGGGACACGGCCGTTGCCATCCGCGAGCGGGTACCTGGGCTTTCGATCGCTGCCAAGCTGATGATTGCGTTCTTCGGTTTCATCCTGGCGCTCGGGGTGCTGCTGGTGCTGGCTTACCGGCAGTACGTCCCGGCCCTGGTGCTGGACCAGGTGGATCTGCGCGCGGAATCGGTGACGCGTTCCTTCGCCGCCGCCGCGTTGCAGCCCATGATGGAGCGGAATTACTTGAGGATCAATAAAATCGCGGAGGCCATCGCGGCCCTACCCGATGTGGCCTATGCCGCTGCGATCGATCAGCGGGGTATCGCAGTCGCCGGGGTCTTCGGGGATCTCGTTAGATTCGAGCCGCATTTCGCCGCTCTGGTGACTCAGACCGGTTTTCCGAAAGAGATCGTTAGCCAAAACCGCCTGACCCCGGAACAAGGCTACCATAAGAAATCTCTACAGGTCGGCGGTCAGCAGATCCTTGACTACGCCATGCGCCCGGAGAATACGGGGGCGGAGATCCGCATTGGCCTCTTCACCGCCAGCGTGCAGCAAGCGATCCGCAGGGCGTTGATCCCGCTTTTTATCCTGCTTTCGGTCATGGCAGTTGTCGGAGCCGTGGCGGTATTCCTGGTAGCCAAGACCGTGTCCGAGCCGATTCGGGAGCTCAGCCGTCAAGCCGAGCACATCTCCAAGGGCAACCTAGACCGGGAGATCGACATCAGGGCCGGCGGCGAGGTTTGGCAGCTCGCCGAATCCTTCAAGCGCATGCAGGCATCGATCAGGTATTCGATCATGCAGCTTCGCCGTCGTCAGGTAGTAAACGCTCAGGCGGACAGACCATGACTTGGACCAGCGTGGCCTTTCTTTGCGCCGGGCCGCTTGCGTTGACGCTGCCGGCCGCCGCATTGGCTGCCGACCTGACCTTGGCGATTACCCCGCGCTACGCGCCAGAAGAGATCCTCGCACGGGTCACGCCGTTCAAGGAGCGCTTAGAGTCTACCATCGGCAAGTCGATCGAGATCGTCGTGTCGCCGGACTTCAAAGATTTCGAAAAGCGCCTCAAAGGCGGCGAGATCGACATCTCCTATGTGGACCCCACCCTCTACCCGTCCGCATCCGATGTTGTGGATGCCGTAGCCATGTCCTCGACGGGGGACTCGGGGGCGCGGCTGCGGGGCATCGTCATTACCCGCGCAGACAGCCCCATCGTGTCGCTTGCGGATCTGAAGAGGCATCAGGTTTCCACCGTCAGCCTCAAGTCTGCCGGCGGCTACCTGTCCCAAAAAGTCACCTTGGAGCAGGAGGGCATCGACCTCACAGATCTACACATCCAGGAAGCCGTGGACAACAAGCAGGAGAACGTGGTCATGTCGGTCTTTTACGGCGATGTGGATGCGGGGTTCATCAACGAGGACGCCCTGCACATCGCCGACAGCTATGTCCCGCCCAATCGGATCCGCGTGATCCAGCGTACCGCCTGGATGCCCAGCTGGGCGATCGCGGTCAAGCGCTCTTTGCCCAACCAGGTCAAGACGAAGCTGCGCGACACCTTGGTCGGGCTCAAGGGCGACGATGCAGCACTTAAGGCACTCGATGTGAAGGCATTCGTACCGGCCAGCGATGCCGATTACGACGTGATTCGCCGCGCCGCCGGAATGAAAATCCCGCAGCGCTGAGGATGTGGCATGAAGACCCAACGAGCTTGTTACGGAAACGCTGATTAATGCCGATTTTCCGCAGCTCGCCCCCCCGGTAGTATGGTGATTCCGGGCGGGCCGCCGCCGCGATCTTCGAGTCAATCAGCGATCCCTTAAGGCCCCCGGCCTCGAAACGCCGCCGTGAAATACGCAAATGAGACGCTCGCGCTGCGGGATCTAGTCGGAATCCTCCAGACCCTGTGCACGGAACGGCGCACCGGCACCATGTTCGTGCACACCGACACGAACCATTCGGCTCGGATCGGCATGACGCAGGGGCGGATCCGCTTTATCGCCTTCGGGCGCTATCGCGGGCTGGACGCCGTCGAGCAGCTCAAGAAGATGCAATACGGCAAGTATTCGTTTTCCGAGTCGATCCTCAAAAGCGGGTCGGAGCTGCCCCTTCCACCGACTCCCGAGCTGCTGTCCCAACTCGCCTGGGCGGCGGTCGGCCATCCCCCCAGGTCCGATGGGTCCGCAGAAACCTCGTCCGCCTGGACTGGCACCCCACCGTCCCGGCCCGCTCCGCAGGCGGGCCCGCCCCCAGCACCCCCGCCGGTCGCCTTCGCCAACCTGCCCCTGCCCGGGTCGCGCCGGGACATCGAGTCCGATGGCGCTACGCTGAGCGTGACAGGCGAGCGACTCTACCGACTGGTCGTTGAAGCTCTTGCCTTATCGATCGGGCCCGTCGCCTCCATGGTCTGCGATAGCTACCGGGACCGGCTGGAGGGGCTGAGCGGCTCTGGAGAATATCGTGCGCTCGTCATGCGGATTGCCTCGGAGGTGAGCGGACCCGACGAATCCGCACGCTTCGTGGCCCGCGCGCTCGCCGCAGCGGGGCTCTGAGGCCGGCTCGGCGCGTTTCGGCCAGGGCACGGAC
>JBGSOR010000124.1:0-1631 GCA_041738985.1 Chromatiaceae bacterium
GCCGCCGCTCGACGCCAACGGCTGCAATGCGGGCGCGGGCGCCCCCGTGTGTCCCGGGGAGCTCCAGCCCTCGCCGATCCCGGGCCAGAGCCCGTTCTGCACCCGGATCGACGTATCCGCCGACTGCTCGGGATTCAACCGCGGACAGATGGACTGTTGGACCGATCCCCAGGGACAGGAGCACTGCCCGTTCAACGACGGGAACAGCCCGACCGATTGCGCGACGCTGGAACAAGATCCGCACTGCGGATTCGTCGAATCGGTCTGCGTCGAGGGGGCGCAGGACGCCAACGGTCACTGTTACCTCCACGCGGAGACCTGGGACTGCGGGACGCTCGAGTCCGTTCCGGTGCTCGATCGGATCTCGACCATGGACTGTACGGGGCCGGTCCGCTGTCTGGGCACCGACTGCGTGAGCTTCCCGGGGGAACAGTCGGCGGATTTCGCCCAGGCGGTCGCCGCGCTGCAGGCGGCGCAGATGGCAGCCTCGGATATGCAGTGCGACCCCGGCGGCCGCTGCGTCGTCTTCTCCGGCGAGGCGCGCGAGTGCAAGCGGGCGGTGGGCGGCATCGTCAACTGCTGCAAGACCCCGGGCAACGCCGCGCTGGGCGATTACCTGACCCTGGTGTTCGCTACCATGAAGCTCGACAACGCGCTCATGGGACTCGACAGCGGCAGCGCCGTGCGCGGGGCCTGGGAGACCCTGCGCGGTCCCATCGCCGATACCTACAGCGGGTGACGCAGGCGTTTTCCTCGGCGGCTAACTCCCTGATGGGCAAGACGACGGCCGCGGCGACGGATGCTGCGCTCAAGACCGCACTCGCCGAGACGACCAAGGCCCTCCTGATGCAGACCGCGGAGTGGACGGCGCAGGTCTTCGGCGGTGCCGCGGCCAATGCGCTGTTCGTGGCCGCGGACGGGGCGGGGGCGGCGGTGACCAACGGGGTGGCGGCCCAGGGAGGCGTGGCGTTTGCGCCCCTGATCGGGAGCCTCCTCGGCGTCGTCATGTGGGCCTACACGATCTACCAGGTCGTCATGATCCTGATCAAGCTGATCTGGACCTGCGAGCAGGACGAATTCGAGCTGGGGGCCAAGCGGGAGCTCAAGTCCTGCACCGCGGTGGGCGGCTATTGCCGCAGCGACGTGCTCGGGATCTGCATCGAGAAGCGCGACGCCTACTGCTGCTTCAACACCCCGCTGGCGCGCATCCTGAACGAGCAGATCCGCCCGCAGCTGGGACGCGGGTGGGGGACTCCCAAGGGCCCGGACTGCACGGGAATCGACGCGGCGGACTTCGGGCGGGTCGACTGGAGCCGGGTGAACCTCGACGAGTGGCTGGCGATTCTGGTGCAGACCGGGCATTTCCCGACGCTCGACACGTTGGGGATCGACGCCCTGACCGGGGTCGGCAGCGACTTCGCCGTTGACGGGCAGCGGGCGAATGCGGCGCAGCGCAGCGTCGAGCGCGCGGACGGGTTGGACAGCGAGCAACTGCGGATGGATGCAGAAGGGGAGGCGTGGGGCGGGATGTTGCCGGCGCTGCCGTAGGCGGGGAAGTAACCCAAATCGTTCGGCGGCGCCGCGATAGGGTTGCCGCCTGCGGGCCGGTTCGAGCGCCTGTCGCCGAGCAC
>JBGSOR010000165.1:0-6603 GCA_041738985.1 Chromatiaceae bacterium
CCACGGGACCGCAGGCTGCGGCCCCCGCGAACGGCCAGCGCCTCCTTGGCCCTGGCCCGGAAATCCGGCAACGAGCGGGGTCCCGCCCCGCCCTCCGGCGCGGCTAGAAATTCCCCTGGAACCAACTGCGCATGCGTTGCCACACCCCCTTGAAACTGCGCCCCGCCGCCAGCTCTGGGCGTCGGGCGAAGCGGTTCTGGCGGGCATAGATCAGGAGTCCGACGCCGGTCGCATGGACCGGGTTGCGCATCACCTCTTCCATGCCGATCACGTATTGCGGTGTGCCCAGACGCACCGGCATGTGGAACACCTCTTCCGCCAGCTCGATCAGGCCTTTCATCTTGGAGCTGCCGCCGGTAAGCACCACGCCGCCCGCCACCAGATCCTCGAAGCCGCTGCGGCGCAGCTCGTTGCGCAGCAGGCTGAGGAGCTCCTCGTAGCGGGGCTCCACCACCTCCGAGAGGGTCTGGCGGGAGAGACGCCGGGGCGGCCGGTCGCCGATGCTGGGGACCTCGATGGTCTCGCTGCCGCCGGCGAGCTGGGTGAGCGCGCAGGCATGCTGGATCTTGATCTGCTCGGCGTGCTGGGTCGGTGTGCGCAGGGCCACGGCGATGTCGTTTGTCACCTGGTCCCCGGCGATCGGGATGACCGCGGTATGGCGGATGGCCCCGTCGGTAAAGACCGCGAGATCCGTGGTCCCGCCACCGATATCCACCAGGCAAACCCCCAGCTCCTTCTCGTCGTCGCCCAAGACCGCATAGGAAGAAGAGAGCTGCTCCAAGACCAGGTCGTCGACCTCCAGCCCGCAGCGGCGAATGCACTTCAAGATGTTCTGGGCCGCGCTCACCGCCCCGGTGACCATGTGCACCCGCGCCTCCAGGCGCACCCCGCACATGCCGATCGGCTCGCGGATGCCCTCCTGGTCGTCGATGATGAATTCCTGGGGCAGGATGTGAAGCATCTGCTGGTCCGCCGGGATTGCCACCGCCCGAGCGGCGTCGATGACCCGGTCGACATCCGCCTGGGAGACCTCGCGCTCCTTGATGGCCGTGATGCCGTGGGAGTTGAGGCTGCGGATGTGGCTACCCGCGATGCCCGCATGGACCGAGTGGATCTCGCACCCGGCCATCAGCTCGGCCTCCTCCACCGCCCTTTGGATCGACTGGACGGTGGACTCGATATCCACCACCACGCCCTTTTTGATACCCCGAGATGGGTGGGCGCCGAGACCGATGATCTCGATCTGGTCGTCGTCCTTAAGCTCCCCCACCAGACAGGCGACCTTGGAGGTCCCGATGTCCAGACCCACCAGCAAGTTCTTGTCGTTACGTCGCGGCATTCCGTTTATCCCCGTTAGCGCGATCGCGTGCTGCGATCGGTCTGCGCCTGTAGCTTGCGATCGGTGATCGAGCCCTCGGTGACCGGAGCGCCCTTGCGGGCGCCGGCTCCGGTCCCAGTACCCGAGGCCGCCTTGGGCGCGGCCGGTTTGACTGCCTTGGTCGCGCCGGTTTTCTTGGCCGATTCGGCTGCGGCAATCGACTTGGCCGTCTTGGGGCCTTTGATGCCCTCGGCGGTACGCGCACCCGAGACGGTCTTGGTCTTCGCGACGGTCTTGCGGGCCGCGGCCTTACCTTTGGCCCCTTTGACGACCGAGGCCTTCTGGACCGCGGGCGTAGAGTCGGTCGGGGACGCCGCCAGCGTCTCCGTGCTATGCGCCCATTTCACGGCGAAGCCGTTGCTGTAGCGCATGTCCACGACCTCGGCCTGGCCCGCCGCCTCCAACTGGGCGACGGCCCCGATGAATCGGGTCAAACGCTGCTCGATATGGTCGGTGCCCAGCTCCACGCGAGTCCCGGAGACCAGATCCAGCCGCCAGGCCCCCCGGGCGTCCAACGCCACGCCGTCGATGAGCTGCCCCGCCAGCATCAGGTCGTCGCGCCACTTGAGATAGCGGGATACCAGCTCCGGGGCGCGCTGCTCGTCCCCCTCCAGCATTGGGAGACCCGCCGGTACTGTCCCGGTGCGAGGGTGGAAGACCAGACCCTCCGCGGTCACCAGCCCGTCCCGGCCCCAGCGGGCGGCAGGCTTGTGCTCCTCCACCTTGACCTGGAGCCGGTCCGGCCAGACCCGGCGCAGGCTCGCCTTCCCCACCCAGGCCAAGTCCTCGGCCGCCCGCTTAAGATCGTTCAAGTCCGCGGTGAGGATGCCCCCGGTGAGCCGCTCCCCAATGGTCTTTTGCAGAAGCTCGGAAGAGTGGTGGTGGAGCGCCCCCTGAACCTCGATGACCCGAACGGGCAGGAGCCGCGGCTCCCAGTAGCCGAAGGCCCAGACCCCACCGGCCATGGCGACCAGGAGCAGGAGTCCGGTCACGGCGCGCATACGGGCGGAAGAAGGGCCAAGGGCCGAGGACCGAAGGCCGGCTGCGTCCGCACCCCCGAGTCCATGGTCCTCGGCCTTTAGCCCTTGGCCCTCTCTATTAGGGGTCGGGTTAGCCACGGTCCAGGCTCGACTCCAGGATGCGCAGCACGAGCGACTCGAAGTCGATCCCGGCCACGCGGGCCGCCATGGGGACCAGGCTGTGGTCGGTCATTCCGGGCACAGTATTGATCTCCAACAAAAGCGGTTGGCCGGAGCCGTCGATCATCAGATCCACCCGCCCCCAACCGCTTGCACCGACTGCATCGAAGGCCTCCAGGGCGAGCTGCTTAATCCGAGCCTCTTCCTCTGCCGGCAGGCCGCAGGGGCAGATGTAGCGAGTGCTGTCGGCGCGGTACTTGGCGTCATAGTCGTAGAAGGCATGGGGGGTCTCCAGCCGAATCGGGGGCAGTACCTCCCGCCCGAGGACGGCGCAGGTATACTCGGCCCCCTGTATCCAGCGCTCGGCGAGCACCAGCGAGTCGTACTCCTTCGCCGCCCGCCAGGCGATTTCCAAGGTATGGGGATCCTCCACCCGGGCCATGCCGATACTCGACCCCTCGTGGGCTGGCTTCACCATTAGAGGGAAACCGATGGCCGCGGCAGCCGTCAGATCGGAGTCCCGGCTCAAGAGCACCGACTGCGCCGTCGGGAGCCCCCGGCCGACCCACGCGAGCTTGGTGCGGTACTTGTCCATCCCCAGCGCCGAGCCCAGCACCCCCGAGCCCGTGTAGGGCATGCCGATGGTCTCAAGGGCGCCCTGGATGACACCGTCCTCGCCGCCCCGCCCGTGAAGGACGATGAATGCGCGGTCGAATCCGCCGGTGCGGAGCTGCTCCAGCACGGTCTCGTCCGGGTCCAGGGGATGGGCGTCCACCCCGCAAGCGAGCAGGGCCGCAAGCACGGCACCGCCGCTCTTCAGGGATACTTCGCGCTCGGCCGCCCGCCCGCCCAGTAACACCGCCACCTTACCGAACTTGGAAGGGGCGAGTGGCGCTCGGCGAGTGGACAGGGGCAGCGCTCCCCGACCGCCGTCGCTAGGGCGCTCGCTACTCGCTGCTCGCTGCTCGCTACTCATTGGCGATTCCCCCGTCTGCAACCTTGACCTCGGTGACCAGCCGCACCCCAGTGCGACGCTCCACCTCGCCCCGCACATGCGCAATCAGGGTTTCGATGTCCTGGGCCCGTGCCTCGCCCGTGTTGATTATGAAGTTCGCATGCATCTCGGAGACCTGGGCACCGCCGATGCGATACCCCTTAAGCCCGCAGGATTCGATGAGTCGCGCCGCGTGGTCCCCGGGGGGGTTGCGGAAGACCGACCCGCAGCTCGGCAACCCCGTAGGCTGGGTGCGCGCACGCCGATCCAGGAGCTCGCGGATGCGCTCTATGGCCGCCTCCCCGTCGCCGGCCTCGAGCTCGAGCAGTACGTCCAGGAACCATTCACCTGGAGGACCCTGAACGTCTCGATAGCCCACCCGATAGTCCGCCGGGCTGCGCTCGCGCACCGTCCCCAAGCGGTCGATGGTGCGCACCCGCCGCACATGGGGCCAGGTCTCCCCGCCCCAGGCCCCCGCGTTCATGGCGAGTGCGCCTCCCATGGTCCCGGGGATACCGGCCAGGAACTCCACGCCCACCAGGCCATGGCGAGTGGCGAAGCGGGCGAGCTTGGCGCACGAGACCCCAGCCTGGGCGAGGATGCCGGTGTCGCCCTGCCGCCCGAGCCCACCCAGGCACCCTTGAGTCTGGATGACGGTCCCCGGGAAGCCGCTGTCGGGGATCAACAGGTTGCTGCCGAGCCCGAGCCAGAGCAGGGGCTCCGTCGGGTCCAGACCGCGCAGGAACGCCTGGAGATCCTCCGCGTCCGCCGGCCGATAGAGCCGTCGCGCCGGGCCACCCACCCGCCAGCTCGTATAGCGGGCGAGTGGCTCGTCCTCGCGTAGCTCCCCCCGAAGCTCCGCCATCTCAGCGCGTCCTCGGTCGGGCTCGAGAACGGGGCCCCTCGGAGCGAGCTGGAAGCCGAAGCACACAGGCCCCGAACCTGACTGCACCGATTCGGCCCCAGGCGCCCAAGGGCTCTCCGCAGCCCATGGAAAGCCGCCCGAGCAATCCGGCCGTCGTGGCTCTCTCATTTGATCGGTCTGGCATCCGCTCCACCGACTCAAGTGGGTTGCTGCAAGAGGCCCGGCAGCCGCGCCGCCAGGCCGCCGATACTCCCCGCCCCCATCAGTAGAACCAGATCCCCGTCTTGGAGCAGGTTGGCGAGAAGCCCCGGTACCTCCTCAAGATCCTGGGCAAAGACCGGGTCCAGGGTCCCGCGGGCGCGGATGGCGCGGGTCAGCGAACGGCCGTCCGCCCCCGGGACGGGCGCCTCGCCTGCCGGGTAGACGTCACAGAGGACCAGCAGATCCGGCGTGGAGAGGACCTGCACGAAATCTTCGAACTGCTCTTGCGTGCGGGTGAATCGGTGGGGCTGGAAGACCAGCACCAGCCGACGGCCGGGCCACCCCCCCCGGGCGGCCTCCAGGGTGACAGCCAGCTCGCGGGGGTGGTGGCCGTAGTCGTCCACCAGGACCAGGTTTCGGCCCACGGCATCTTGCACCGCGTTAACCGCGAAGCGCCGGCCAACCCCCTGGAACCCGGCAAGCGCGCGGCGGATGGCGTCCTCATTCACCCCCAGCTCCAGGGCCACCGCGATAGCGGCGAGTGCATTCAGCACGTTGTGGCGACCGGCCAGATTGAGCTCGATGGGCAGGGGCTCGGAGAGCTCCGCGCACTGGACCTCGAAATGCATGCAGAGCCCCTCCTGGCGGACGTTGAGGGCTCGGATGTCGGCCTCCGGGCGCGTCCCGTAGGTCCGCACGGGGCGCGGGATCTGGGGCTCCAGAGCGCGTACCTCGTCGTCGTCGATACAGAGCACCGCGAGCCCATAGAAGGGTAAGTGGTGCAGGAACTCCCTGAAAGTCTCGCGCAGCCGGTTGAAGTCGTTGCCGTAGGTGCGCATGTGATCGGCATCGATGTTGGTGACGATCGACACCATCGGCTGCAGATAGAGGAACGAGGCATCGCTCTCGTCGGCCTCGGCCACCAGGTACTTGGTCGTGCCGAGCTTGGCATTAGCCCCGGCGCTGTTAAGCCGGCCGCCGATCACGAAGGTCGGATCGAGTCCGCCCTCGGCCAGCACGCTGGCGACCAGGCTGGTGGTGGTGGTCTTGCCGTGAGTGCCGGCCACCGCCACCCCGTAGTAGAAGCGCATGAGCTCGGCGAGCATCTCCGCCCTACGCACCACCGGGATACGCAGGGCCCGCGCCTCCGCGATCTCGGGGTTTTGCTCGTCGATGGCGGTCGAGACCACCACCGCGTCGGCGTCCCGGACCTGCTCCGCCCGGTGACCAATAGAGACCTGGATACCCAGCCGGCGCAGGCGTTGGGTCGTTTCGCTCTCCCGCAGGTCCGAGCCCGCAACCTCGTAGCCCAGGTTCGCCATGAGCTCGGCGATACCGCTCATGCCGGAGCCGCCCACCCCGATGAAATGCAGGCGGCGGACTCGGCCCATGTTGGCGGCCGTGTGTGATTGATGGGCGTTCATTTCCATGGCAACTCACGATTCTTAACTGGGGCCGAGGACCAATGGACAACGGCCGAGAGAGCGACACTATTCATCCTCGGCCCTCGGCCCTCGGCCCTTCCGCACAACCTCCCAGCAGGCTTCGGCGATGCGCTCTACCGCATCGGGGTGAGCGAGTCCGCGAGCGAGCTCCCCCATGGCGATCAGCCGAGCTCGGTTCGGGAGCAGCTCCCCTAGCCGGGCGGCCAGCCACTCGGGGGTCAGGTCCCGCTGGATGACAAGCAAGGCCGCCCCGGCGTCCGCCAAGTAGCGGGCGTTGCCCACCTGGTGATCGTCCACGGCATGAGGGTAAGGGACCAGGATGGACGGCACTCCCGCCGCCGCCAGCTCGGAGACCGAAAGTGCACCAGCCCGGCATACCGCCAGGTCCGACCAGGCGTACGCCTCCGCCATGTCCCGGATGAAAGGGATCACCTCCGCCTGCACCCCGGCGGCGGCGTAGGCCGAGCGGGCGGTCTCCAGGGTCTGCTCCCCGGCCTGGTGCCGGACCAGGGGCCGTTCGGCCTCCGGGATTAGGGCCAGTGCCGCGGGCACCCTCTCGTTGAGCGCCTTGGCGCCCAGGG
>JBGSOR010000243.1:0-1715 GCA_041738985.1 Chromatiaceae bacterium
CAGGCCCGCGGCCAGGGTCTTGGGCTCGTGCGCAGCGAGCGCATCCCCGGCTTCTCCGGTCTCTCCGCCGCCCTCAGCGCGGACCAGGACCAGGGCGAGATCCGGCTGGGTTCCGAAGGCCTGGCCCTGGACCTCAAGCCACTCTTCGACCGGCCGATCGGTCTGGAGCAATTCAGCGGGCTCTTCGCCTGGTCGCGCGCGCCCGACGGCTCGCTGCGGCTTACGGGACGCAACCTCGCCCTGGAGAACGCGGACCTGCGCGGGCGTGCCCGCTTTGCCCTGGATCTGCCAGCGCTCGGGACCGACCCAGGGCCCTTCCTGGACCTGCGTGCCAGCTTCACGGACGGCAACGGGGCCAAGGCCCGGCCCTATCTACCCGTCGGGATCATGCATAAGGACCTGATCGCCTGGCTGGAGCGCGCCCTGGTCGCGTGCCGGATCTCCCAAGCGGACCTGGTCTTGCGCGGACCACTGCACCGCTACCCGTTCCGCGCCCAAGAAGGGGTCTTCCAGCTGGTCATCGAATTCGAGGACGCGGTCCTGGACTATCTGGCCGGCTGGCCGCGGATCGAGGATGCCAAGGGCACCCTGCGCTTCCAGAATCAGGGCCTGGACATCCAAATAGGCTCGGGACGCCTCCTGGACAGCAAGGTGCTCGCCGCCAGCGCGACCCTACCGGACCTTTGGAGCCCGCGCCGTCTGGCGATCCACGGGGAGAGCGAGGGGCCCATGTCGGATGGGCTGCGTATCCTCTCTGAGACCCCCCTGAGCCGACAACTCGGCACACTCTCCCGCTCCCTGGAGGTACAGGGTCGCTCTCGCCTGGACCTGGACCTGAGCGTCCCCCTGATCCGCGGGGAGCCCTTGGGGGTGAACGGACGGGTGACTTGGCCGGGCCCCGCCGGGGTCGCACTCAAGGACACTCCCATCGCGCTCGTCGGACTCGCCGGGGAGCTGGGATTCACGGTCGATTCCATCGGCGCCCGATCCATCCGTGGCCAGCTCTGGGGCCGGGCCTTGGACATGAGCATCGCCACCCGGAATCCTGGAGACACCAAGTCCGCCACCTCGGAGATCCGGGCGCATACCCGAATCCCGATCGAGGACCTGGCCGCCCGGGCGCCCAGTCCCGCCTGGCGGCTGGCCTCGGGGAACCTGGATCTGGAGCTTGGGGTGGACCTGCGCAACGCCGACCTCAAAGAGACCAGCCTGCCCTTGGTCATCGGACTGCGCTCCGACCTGCGCGGGCTGGCCCTGGACCTCCCGCCGCCCCTGGGCAAGCCGGCGAATCGGGCCGGGAAGCTCGACCTGCGAGCCGACCTGGTCCCGGGCCGCCGCCTGGTCCTGAGCGGCGGGCTCGATCTCTTGGCCATGAATCTCGACCTGGACCTGGATCGGAATCCGGGAACGGCAGGTGCTCACCTGGTCCGGGGCCGGGTGCGTCTGGGCGGGGAGCCCGCAACCCCGCCAGACGCCTCCGGGTTGGTCGTCGACGGCTCGCTGAAGGAGCTGGACGTCCCTGTCTGGGTCGATTGGTGGAAACGGGTCCAGGGGAACCTCAAAGGTCCCCAGCCGACCGCCGGCAGTGGCGTCCCGGGTTTCCGGTCCGCCAGTCTGCGCATCGGGCACCTGAACCTGGGCGGACCCTCGTTGACCCAGGCGTATGTCCGCGCCGAGCCCCTGAACGGCGGAAAGCCCGGCGGCGGCGCAGGCGG
>JBGSOR010000263.1:0-2449 GCA_041738985.1 Chromatiaceae bacterium
GTCCGGGCACTGCTGGCCTGGGGCACGGAGCGGGCGGCGGTGCAGGGCGCCGTGCGGATCAAGGTGGCACTGAGGGACCGGCTCCACCGGCACATCCAGGGGCTTGGACCCCCCTGGCTCGCGGACCGGCGCACCGGCGCCCTGGCCTCGGACCTGATCCAGGGCGTCGAGGGTCTGACCGCCTATTTCGCCCGCTTCCTACCCGCGATGGCACTGACCCTGGCCATCCCCGCGGCCATCCTGGTCGTCGTCTTCCCGCTGGACTGGCTCTCGGGCCTTATCTTGCTGCTCACCGCGCCCCTTATCCCCCTCTTCATGGTCCTGATCGGCCAGGGCGCCGAGCGGCTCAACCAGCGCCATTGGAAGCAGCTGGCACGGATGGGCGGCCACTTCCTGGACAGCATCCAGGGGCTGACGACCCTCAAGCTCTTCAATGCCAGCCGCCGGGAGACGCAGGTCATCGCCCGCATCTCGGACGACTATCGCATCAGCGCCATGGGTGTCCTGCGGGTGGCCTTCCTGTCGTCCGCGGTGCTGGAGCTCTTCGCGAGCCTGGGGATCGCCCTGGTGGCCGTCTTTATCGGCTTCCGACTCTATGGCGCGGACCTGCCGATCCCCGGCTGGACCGTCCTGCCCGAGATCGGCTTTCTCCAGGGGTTCTTCATCCTGCTCCTGGCCCCGGAGCTCTATCAGCCGCTGCGCAACCTGGCGACCCATTATCACGGCCGCCTGGAGGCCCTGACCGCCGCCGAACGGCTGCTGGCGATCCTGGAGACTCCCCTGCCCAAGCGCGGCACAGCGCGGCTGAGGCTGCGCGACGGGGAGCGCATGCACATCCGATTTGCGGATGTGCATTTCGACTACGAGCCGGGGCGCGCCGCACTGGCCGGTGCAGACTTCGAGATACTTCCCGGGGAACGGGTGGCCCTGGTGGGCCCGAGCGGCGCGGGTAAGACCACGGTCGTCAACCTGCTCCTGGGCTTCATCCGTCCGGACTCCGGGCATATCCTGGTCAACGGAGCCGACCTGGCATCCCTGGACCCGGAGGACTGGCGCCGGCATCTGGCCTGGGTGCCCCAGTCCCCGCGGCTCTTCCGCGGCACCCTCCTGGATAACATCCGGCTCGGCGCGCCCGGGTCCCACTTGGACGCGGTGCGCGAGGCGGCCCGACGCGCCCAGGCTGACCGGTTTATCGAGGCCCTGCCCGAGGGCTATCTCACACGGGTGGGCGAACGCGGCGCCGGTCTCTCTGGGGGACAGATCCAGCGCATCGCCCTGGCGCGCGCCTTTCTACGCGACGCACCGCTGGCGATCCTGGACGAGGCCACCGCCAGCCTGGACCCGGAGAGCGAGGCGGCGGTCCAGTCCGGCATCGAGGCACTGGCCGGCGGACGCACCCTGATCGCAGTGGCCCACCGGCTGGCCACCGTGGAGCGGGCGGACCGCATCCTGGTGCTGGACCGGGGCCGGGTGGCGGAATCCGGCACGCATGCGGAGCTCCTGGCACAGGATGGACGCTATCGGCAGATGGTCGCGGCCTACCGGGGGACGACTTGAGCACGCACGGCGCGGGCAATCTCCGGCTGCTCCTGCGATTGCTGCGGCTCTTCGCGCCCTACCGGGGCTGGGTCCTGGCCGGGCTCGCTGCCGCGCTCTTGACCCTCCTCGCCAATATCGCCCTGATGGCGGTCTCCGGCTGGTTCATCGCCGCCATGGCCGCGGCCGGCGCGGCCGGTGCGGCCATGAACTATTTCACCCCCGCGGCACTGATTCGCGCCAGCGCCATCGCCCGCACCGGCGGCCGCTATGTGGAGCGGCTCGTCACCCACGAGGCCACCTTGCGCCAGCTCTCCCACCTTCGGGTTTGGCTCTACCGCCACCTGGAGCCGCTTGCACCCGCCCGACTCCAGCAGATGCACAGCGGGGACATCCTGAGTCGGATCGGCTCGGACATCGACGCCCTCGATCATCTGTATATCCGAACCCTGGTACCCGTGCTTACGGCCCTCGTGGGGGCCACGCTGCTCGTCGCCTTCCTGGCCCTCTATGACGGCGGCCTCGCCTTGCTGCTCCTGGCCTGCCTGGGGGCTGGCGGTGTTGCGATCCCGCTCTGGACCCGCCGCCTGGGCGATGTCCCAGGCCGGCGCCTGGTGGAAACGGAGTCCGATCTGAGAGCGGCGGCAGTGGATGGGCTCCAGGGCCTGCCCGAGCTCCTGGTTCATGGTGCCGCCGACCGCCAGGCCGGGACTCTCGATCGTTTGAGCGCGGACCTGGCCGCCGAGCAGGTGCACCTCGGGGGCTACGCTGGCGCCGCCCAGGCGGCCATGGGACTCTGCGCCGGCCTCGCCCTGTGGGGCATGCTGTGGCTGGGGATCCCGCTGGTCCGCGAGGGCAGTATCGACCCGCCTGAGCTGGCCATGCTCGCACTCTTCGCGCTGGCCGCCTTCGA
>JBGSOR010000299.1:0-9141 GCA_041738985.1 Chromatiaceae bacterium
GCTGCGGACGGCGGCCATCCCGCACGCCGATCGGCGCGAGGTCCTGGGTGCGGGAAACGCCCATACTGGCTGCCACCCCGGCGGTCCGCAGCGCAATCGGACTGACCCCTGTCCCGCCGCCGGACGGCGCATCCTCCCTGCGGGACGCGGTCCTGGGGCATAATCCGGTCACTTGGCCCCCGCGACTCGTCTACCGACGTCTCGACGCGCCGGCACCGCTGCCATGGCCACTCCCCGCTCAATGCCGAGCCCATCCCCAGCAGCTTTAAGACCGCTTCGACATAAAGACGCGATATGAGTGGCGTAACCAAGCTCTGTGTGACCCGGCACGGCGAGACCGATTGGAACATCGCGGGGATCCTGCAGGGATGGATCGACGTGCCGTTGAACGACAACGGGAGACGGCAGGCACTCGAGCTTGCGCAGACCCTGGCGGGCTGCGATTTTTCGGCGGTCTGCACCAGCCCTCTGAGAAGGTCCGCAGAGACTGCGGAGATCGTCGCCGCTGCCTGGGGACTGCCGCCGCCGATCCCTCACGAGGGGCTGATGGAGCGCAACTTCGGTCTTATTCAGGGCATGACCAAGCGCGATCTGTCCATCTCCCATCCCGGCCTCCACGGGGAGATCATGCGCAGGAATCCAGCCTGCGATTTCGAGCAGGGCGAGTCGGCGAACCATTTTGCGGATCGGGTCCTGGATGCCCTGCGCGACATCGCCCGACACTATTCCGGCGCCCGGGTCCTGATCATCACGCACGGCTGGGTCATGGATGCAATTACCCGCCACGTCAGGAATCTCCCCCGCACCGCGGTGCTGGACATGAAACGCAAGAACGGAGAGTCTCTTTGGCTGGAGAGCGACCTCGGGTCGACGCTTGCGGAAATCGATGCCGCTTAGCGATGCACGCCGAGCAGGGCCCGGCCATCCGGTCTTGGCATGTCCCAGAGGCGTGTCTTCGCAGGCGGGTCCGGCTGGGGTCAGCGTTGGGGCAGATGGAACCGGGAGGTCCAGCACATTGCTGATCGAGCGAATGCACTTGCAGAACAGCCTGTCGGAGACCGGCCGCCGGGGGACCCCGACATCGGAGACCTTGCCTATGGTGGTCGCGAGACCTCGAATCGGACAGACGCCGGGACGCGGTGACCCAGGTCCGGCGCGCCCTGCCCAACGCAATACCCGGCTCGGCGCGATTGCGGGGCTCCTGCTATTGCTCGCAGGAGGCGCCGGCAATGCCGAAGCGGAGATCTATCGCTACCAGGATGCGGACGGTCGCTGGCTCTTCAGCGACCGCCCCCCGGCAGGCTCCCAGGGATCTGGGACAGGCCCGCAGGTCTGGGGCGGCGTGGGAGCGACCGAGGCATCGGACCGGGACCTCACAGCCAAGCTCCAAAGGAAATTCCGGCCGTCGACCCCAGTTGAGACGAGCAGCCTGGCGGTGGTCAAGATCGAGGCCACCATGGGCACCGGCTCCGGCTTCTTTGTCACGGCCGACGGACTCATCCTCACCAATCGCCATGTGGTCCGCCCGCCGGACGACTGGGGCAAGGAACAGGAAGAGAAGCTGGACAAGGCCAAGCGGGCGCTCGCTTCAGCCAAAGAGGCACTCGCGGTCCCGCGCTCGCGCTACGCCGATCCGGAGGAATACGACAAGATGGCCGCGTGGTATCGAAAGAGCTCCCATGAGTATCGCAAGGCACGGCTGGAGCACGACATCCTCCGCAGCCGCTCCGCCGTTCAGAAGACCTTCCCGGTTCAGCTTAAAGACGGCACCAAGCTGATCGCCGAGCTAGTCGCAGTCAGCGACAACCAGGACCTTGCCCTGCTGCAGATTAAAGACTACCGAACCCCTTCCATTGCGCCCCTGACGGGGCGGGCGATGAGCCAGGGCGAGACGGTCTACCTGATCGGGAGCCCCTTAGGAGTAGCCGATACCGTCAGTCGAGGTGTCTTCACCGGCTGGCACGATGGCTTACTCGGGACCGACAGCAAGATTCTGCCCGGCAACAGCGGCGGCCCCATGGTCACGGAGGACGGCAAGGCGGTCGGCGTCAACTCGATCAAGCTCACCGCGAGATCCGATTCGGTGCTCGACCAGGGACTGGGCTTTGCGATTCCGATTGCGTCAGCACTGGCGGAGTTTCCGGTCATCCGGCAGTGAGACTGGCGAGAGACGCCACAGGGATTGCACAGTTGAAGACCCCCCTACCCATGTGCGTCCTGCTGCTCATGGCTGGCAGCGTCGCGACCGCAGACCCCCAACCGGTGCCCTCGCCGCTCGTGAAGCCGCTTTGGGAGGTAGGGTTCTTCAACTTCGTCTCCAGCATCCCGGACTATCGGGGCGCGGACGAATCCACGATCTATGCCTTTCCGCTGCCCTATCTGGTCTATCGGGGCAGATACCTGCGTGCGACCCGGGAAGGCGTGCGGGGGATCTTCTACCAGAACCGGTATGTGGAGACCAGCATCTCCGCG
The DNA here is from genome assembly GCA_041738985.1 of Chromatiaceae bacterium. GTDB lineage: Bacteria > Pseudomonadota > Gammaproteobacteria > Chromatiales > Chromatiaceae > Thiodictyon. The sequence continues at coordinate 2,473 of JBGSOR010000299.1, forward strand.
TCCGGCAATCCGCCGGTCAATAGCGACAACAAGGCCAGGGCGGGCATGCCGGATCTGGATGCGATCGGCGAGCTCGGTCCGTCGGTCAAATGGTTCTTCCTGGGGCGCGACCCAGTGGACAAGCTGTATCTTCAGATCTCGGCCCGAGCGGCTGCATCGATCGGATTCCACCCAGGTCCGGAAATGACCTACCAGGGCATCGCCGGCGGTCTGGACGCCGTGTATTACAACCAGAGCCGAATCAGCGATCTGGGCTTCCGATACAGATTCACCGCAGGGCTCGCCTTTGGCGATGCGGGATATCACCGCTATTTCTACGAAGTGGCCCCGGCCTACGCCAGCCCTAACCGCCCGGCTTATTCTGCCGAGGCCGGCTATGGGGGCTTTTCGCTCTCTGCCTCCATGCAGTACGAGATTACGCGCAATGTGGCGGTGGGGCTCTATACCCGCTGGGACAATGTGGACGGCACGGCATTTGCCGACAGCCCGCTGGTGAAGCAGAACAATAACTACGTGATCGGCGCCGCCCTGATCCTCAAACCCTGGCGCTCTGCCACCCTGGTGCAATCCGAGGACTTCGATTGATCGCGCCAGCGACTGCGACTGCGACTAGGTGATCCTGGCCAGCATTTGGGCATTACCGGTCAGGATGGCCCAGCGCTTGCCGACCACGAACCAGAGATAAAGCAGGGACTCGCGCGCCAGCGTGGGCCACAGGCGCGGACCCGGGGCAAATCGTTCTTCGGCCGGCCACAGTCGATTGCCAATCCCAAGCTGCTGGCGATCAGCCCGATACGGGCCAGGTGGTAGCGGTTGGAAACCAGGGTCGCCGCCATCCCGTTGGAGTGCCGCTCCAACAGCGCGCGTACGTTACGCAGGTTGCCGAGGGTGTTCCGGGATGCGGACTCCAACTCGATACGCAGGGAGGCGACGTTGGGCAGGGAGCGCAGAAAGCGCGCCCCCGCCTCCGCCTCGCTGATCGGAGCGCCACCGGTGACACCCCCGAGGATCAGTATCAGATGGCGGGGATCCAAGGCGGACAGGGCCGCCGCCCGGCGCAGTCTCGACGCGAAATCGGCATCGGGGTGCTGCCCGATCAGACGCTTTCCCGGGACCAGGATCAGGGGAGTGGCATCCCTGGGATCCACCCGGATTCGGGCCACGGAGACGACCCGATAGAGCGCGAAGAGATTCGCCGCACCCAGGGAGAGCAGCGAGACGAGTAGGGTCAGGAAGAACGTGAAGATCCCATCCCGGTCGATCCCGGACGGGTCTTGCGTCTCCTGGAGCATGGATGGCGCGGACCGGCACGAGAGGCGCCCCGACAGCGGACGCCCCCCATGCCTGCGGTGCTCAAAGCAGCGCCAGGCGTGCGCGAATTGCACCGTCCAGATTCTGAACCCAGCCGTTGTAGTTCGAGTGAATGGTCCGCTTCGTCGGATCGTAATCCAGGTTCGAGCTGCTCTTATAGAGGATGCTGTAAGAGGTCCTGGAGTACGGGATCTCCACCTCCGCCATATGGGAGCGCAGACTCAGGATACCGATAATCAGCCCGGGGCGCTTGGCCTTCATGCTCCAGCCCAGGCTCGCCCCCGCCTCCAGGATCGCCGCCTTGACCTGAGCCTCGCTAGCCGTCGGCGGAATAGGCGCCCTCTCCACATCTTTGATCGTCCCGCTGCGGCACCCCGCCAGGGATCCGATCAGCCCGGCGAGAAGCCCATTCATGGCCAGACGCAAGCAGATAGACTTTAAAAGGATGCGGCGAGCGGACATTTCACGATCCTCCGAATACTCTGGACCTCTGTCTATTAGGGGCATGCAGATTGCCAGCCCCGCTCCAGCCGCTGCCGTCGAGCGCCGCGGCCATGTCGCCTGCACCTGTTAAACGTCAGCGAGGCAACTGAGAAGAAACGCAACCCGAACGCGGCGCATCGCCCAATAGTCCAAGCGAGCGCAGCAGCCCCAGCGGATACATCCCACGGCGTATGAGACGCCCCCCGACCATTCGCACGATGCTCCAGGTGTCGCGCCAGGGCCGGTAGTGGCTCGCCCGCGCCATCCCGCCATAGGAGGTGTCGATCGGCACGCTGCACAGATCGACCCCAGCCGCGGCCGCGTCGATGAGGATCTCGCTCTCGAATGCGAATCCTGCCCCCTGGCACGGCCGGGTGGGGAGGCCGGCCAGGACGGCCGCCGGATAGAGCCGCAAGCCGGACTGGGTATCGACAACGGGCCGGCCGCAGGCCCAGGAGATCCAGAAGTCGGCGAAGCCGTTGGCAAACCGACGGAGCCGGGGCGCCTGCTCGCGGCCCCGCAGGCGTGCGCCGATGACGATCGCCCCGGGATGGGCGAGGGCCGCCGAAACCAGCCGCTGTATGTCCGTCGCCCGATGCTGTCCGTCGGCATCGATGGTCACTACCCGCTCCCCACCGAGCTCTAGGGCGCGCCGCATCCCTGCCGACAGCGCGAAACCTTTGCCCAGGTTGTACGGATGCGCCAGCAATTCCACCGGGAGCCCGGCGATCGCCTCCCGGGTCCCGTCCGTGGAGCCGTCGTCCACCACGATTACGCGGCCGACCCCTTGGGCAAGCACCTGTTCCACCAGAGCGCGGATGGTTCGTGCCTCGTTATAAGCGGGCATGATCGCCACCGTCCCCTTCATATCATGGCGCCATTCAGGTTGATGATCTGGCCGGACAGGTATCCCGAGTTCCCGCAGACCAGATAGGCGACCAGATCCGCGACCTCTTCGGGCCTTCCCGCCCGCCCCATGGGAACCAGACGTTCGATGGTCGCCTGGTCGAAGGCACCTGCCGCCATGCGGCTGGCGATAATCCCGGGGGCGACCGCATTGACCGTAATCCCGCGCGAGGCCAGCTCCAAGGCCAGCGACTTGGTGGCCCCGTGCAGGCCGGCCTTGGCCGCCGCATAGTTCGACTGGCCGCGATTGCCCGTCACCGCCGCCACCGAGGTCAGGTTAACGATTCGCCCCCAGCGTTCGCGGATCATGGGCATGAGAAGCGGCTGGGTGCAATTGTAAAATCCCATCAACGAAACGTCGATAACCGAGCGCCACTGGGCAAAGGACATTCCGGGCAGGGGGGCATCGTCGTGAATACCCGCATTATTGATCAGGACCTGAATTGGACCCTGGGTCAGAAGCCCCTCGAGGGCAGCGCGCGCCGCATCGCCATCGCAGACATCGAAGGCAACCACCTCGGCCCCCCCACCCGCCCCGCGAATCCGCTCCGCCAGGGCCTGCGCCCGCTCCAGACCTCGATGGGCGTGGACATAGACCAGCAGTCCCTCCGCGGCCAGGCGCTCGGCGATCGCCGCACCGATGTCGCCGCTGGCCCCAGTGACGAGGGCGCGCTTCACGCAACCCGATCCGCGGCCAGGACCGTCAGACGACCCTGGGCCAGAGTGCGGCCCTCGGCCGCGACGGTGAAGCGATAGATTGCCCCTCCCCGGCTGGCCAGCTCCCGCGCGGCGCAAATCAGCAACGGCGCGCGGACGGCATCCAGATCGACCGGTCCCAGCCCGATCTCGTTTGCCGCCGCCAGCAGCGAGCGTGGTGCACCCTTCCCCTCCTGCGCACCGGCTATGGCATCGCCACCCACCAGTGCCCCGTGCAGGGCGCAGGCCTGACTCGCGTATTCGACCGCGTGAATCGCTGCGAGACGGCCCCCGATACGGAGCGGATTCGCGAGGTCCAGATGGGAGACCGCGGTGCAGCGGATGCTGGTCGCGTCCCATGAAATCAGCTCGTGTAGCAGACACATGGGACCCGCATGGGGAATCCTGTCGCAAAGCCCGGGGGTCGCGCCCATGGTCAGCTCACCCGCACGATCAAGCTCAGGTCGTCCAAATAGGGCAGGCGCACGCCCCCCCCTGCCCCTCGGGCGACGACCCGCAGCAAGGGCAGGATTCCGGCGGCGGGATTCCCGGCTCTCAAGACCTCCAACATCGGCCCTAGGTCGGCGGGAAGTCGGTCCTCCGCCCCGGCCGTGGCCAACTCCAGGTCCAGACTTGCCAGAGACCCGGCGACTGGGCCAAGGGCCAGCAGTAAGGCGCAGGCGAAAGGGGCTGGAAAGCGGCGATGGGGGGCGAGCGCCCCGGTCGCCGGCACGTCGTAGGCCACCAGCAGCACCGGACGCTCCGTACAGGCAAGCTGGGTGGCGGCTTCCAGCAGACCGGCCGCGAGGGAGCCGTCCCAGGCCGCGAGGCTGGTGGACCCCTGCCGGCATCCATGGGCGATAGACCAGTAGCCGGCGACCGCGTTGTGGACCGAGTTGTGGAAGGCCGTCGGGGAAACCGGGACCCGATTCCCGTAGATGTCGGTACAGAGACGGTCTATCAGATCCATATCCCCGTCGGAGGAGGCGAATACGCTTCCTAAACCCGCGACATCGATGTCCAAACCCGCGGTTGCCTGGCGAGCCGCCTCCAGGGCGATCCGAGTCGCCGGGGTCGAGCGCCGGCGCTCGTTGGCAGGCAGCATGGCGGGGGCCGGGGCAGGAGCAGGTCCCTCTTGGTACGCAACCCGTCCGGACAGGATCTCCCGGGTCTGACTCCAGTCCGCGAGTCCCGGCCCAATCGCCCCGATGCCGATTGCGGCCAATGTCTTCATTGCCACCCAAGCACCAGGCTGCAGTTGCTCCCCCCGAAGCCGAAGGAGTTGCTCAGCATGCGCCGCGGCGCCCCGGCCTGGGAGACTTGTCGCACCCGCACGGCAAGCGTCGGGTCCGGACGGTCTGTATTCAGGGTCCCGGGAACGAGCCCGCCCTCCAGGCAGAGCAGACAGAGGACCGCCTCGGTTGCCCCCGCGGCCCCCAGGGCGTGGCCGGTCCAGCCCTTGGTCGCGCTCGCGCAGACCCCAGGACCGAAGATCTGCGTCACCGCCAGGTCCTCCGCCAGGTCGTTGGCTGGGGTCCCTGTGCCGTGCAGGTTGATGTAGTCGATGTCCCCCGCCTCGATGCCCGCGCTCGCCAGGGCGGCGGACATGGCGAGCGCGGCCCCCGCACCCTCCGGGTGGGGGGAGGAAATATGGTGGGCGTCGCTGCTTTCCCCGCAGCCGAGCAGGGCCAGGCGTCCGTCTTCGGTATCCCGACGCTCGAGCAGGACGAAGGCGCCACCCTCCCCAATGCTGAGCCCGTCGCGCCCGAGACCCCATGGGGTACAGGGACGGGTCGAAACCAGCCCGAGGGAGTGGAACCCAAAGATCGTTGATGCACAGAGGGTATCTACCCCGCCAACCACAGCCGCGTCGCACAGGCCGCAGGCGATATGGCGCTGGGCGGCGGCAAAGACCTTGGCGCTGGAGGAGCAGGCGGTGGAGATCGCCACGGCCGGGCCGTGCAGGTCCAATAAGCGTCGGCAGAAGGCGGCCGGGGAAAACATCGTGTGGGTATAGGCAAAGCGCAGCTCGGCACCGAGCTCGGGCGCACCCCGCGCATAACGCTCCCGGTAACAGGCCTCCGTGTGCCGCAGCCCCGATGTGCTGGTGCCCAGGAAGACCCCGATTCGTCCGGCCCCATAGCGTCGCACCGCCTCCGCCACCCGGGCGCGGAATCCGTCTTGGTCCAGCGCAAGGGCAGCGAGACGGTGGTTGCGACAGTCGAACGGCGCAAGATCGCCCACCAGGGGCTCGCCGTCCAGCCCCTCGACTGACCCCACCCAGGTATCGAGCGGTACGTCCGGCAGGTCGCACGGCCGAAGGCCCGGGCGCATCTGCCGCAGGGCCGACAGGGAGGGGGCGATGCCCGCCCCCAGGCCGTTGGTCAGGGTGTAGGCGGCAATCGCGAGCGGTGCAAGCGGCATAGCAGATCTCACATCCGTTCCATGGTCCGAGGTCTCCATCGGCGCAGGGTGCGTATACTAAGACACCTCGGACGGCCCGGCGGCCGACCGGGGCAGGTCTTCGGAGCGCGCCAGTAGGCCGGCCATCAGGAAGGCGAGCAGGTTACCGAAGGCCACGGTCGAGCCGATAGCGTGCAGCACCGGGATCCCGGACAGGGCCAGCAGGCCGAAGGTCGCGAAGGTCGAGACGGCACAGACCGTGAGCGACAGCCGCGTCCGCTTGCGCTCCTCCCCGCCCGTCACGGGGCGGTTGAAGAACAGACTGTAATCGATCGCCAACCCAAGCACCAAGAGCAACGAGACCAGATGGAACAGGCTCACTGCACCCTCTACCCAAACCATCAGGCTGAAGTCGAGTGTCAGGGCGATGGCCATGGGGGTCAGCACCCGGAGCAGCCGGCGTGCGTCGCGCAGACCGGCCGCCAGCACCAGGACGATCGCCAGGCCCAGGACCAGGGTCCGCCCCAGGGTCTCGCTCAGAAAGCGCCCGAGGAGGCCCGCGGTCGCCGCCCGCAGATCGAGAAAGCGTAGCCCTTGGGCATCGGCGAGTGCGCGCAGCTCCGCATCGCTACCCTGCTCCGGGACTCCGGTCAAGGGGATCAGCCCCAACCAAAGGTCCCCCAAGGGCTGGAGCAGAAGCGAGATCCGCTGCCCCGCCAGGGTCTCCGCCAGGTCCCCGGGCACGAGCGGCCTCAGGTCCCGGGAGCGCTCGACGCTCGCCAGGAATGGGTCGAAGGCCCCCGGGCGAAACGGCAGATCGCGGCTCGCCAGATCGAGCCGCCGGCCCAGCTCCTCCCGCCCCGGCAGCGC
>JBGSOR010000320.1:0-18599 GCA_041738985.1 Chromatiaceae bacterium
GACAGGCCAGCGCGAACGCGAGGAGGGCACTCGCTCCACTCGCGCCCTCCACCAGTCCAGCCGCCTCAAGGGTGGGCCGCCCACACCGCGGCGCCCGTAGACCGGCCGTTGGCATTGCGGCGCGGGGTTGCGTGCCCGCCCGGTTACTCGCTCCTCCCGGGCCTTGTCGAGGGGAGGGGCACCGCCGGGAGCGGCTCCGGCTCAGCTCCCGCTGATTTGCGCACATAGGTCGGGAAATCGGGATTGGTCCAACCCGCTGGGGCCACCTTGTCGGCGGGCAGGGGCAGCCGCGACGTATAGTCCAGGACGGCGGCCTCCTCGCGGGCTGTGAATCCATGGATCTGCTTCACCATCTTGGGATCGGAGTTTTTGCGTCGCCCGCTGCGGATCGCATCGAACTGCCGCACCAAATAGGCGTAGTGCTGACCGGCGATCTGGGGCAGATGCTCCGCCTCGTTTCCCAGTCCCTGATCGCCATGGCAGTGGGTGCAATGGGTACGAAAGAGCTCGGCACCTAGATCCAGGTCCGTCCCCGGCCCCTTCCCGTTGTCGGCGGTCTTCGGCAGCTGTGCCACATAGGCTGCCACATCCGCGACGTTCTGGGCACCGCCCAGGACCCGCGGCACCGCGAACGGATACATCAGGGGGTTATCCCGATTGCGCGCCCGGATATCGGCCAACTGCTTGACGATGACCGTGCGCAATTGTCCAGCGATCTGCGGATAGGTCCCGTCCCTGGTTCCCCAGCCCTCCGGACTATGGCAGACAGCGCAGATCAGGAACACCTCACGCCCGTTGTCCAGGTTGGGGGTCAGGGCCATGACCTGCTCGTATTCCCGCCTGGCCACCTCGGCAGGCTCCTCCGTCCCGGCCATCCCCCAATTCCAGGCCGGCATCAGGGTCAAGACCAAGGCGATCGGGGACCAGCGAAGGTGCTTGGGTCGAGACATGGGGAGCATCAAGGTGAACCTCCTGAGCGGTACGCCGTCGGCCATGGCCGCGGGACTCTTGTTCGGATCCGGCCGCAGTGCCGTCGCCAGGGAAGAACCCTGGGGATCGGCGATCGGCGCTTTCGAGGAGATTGCCCGGACGGATACGTCTGCCCGGGGCTGAGCCTGCCAAGCCGCGGCCGTCCTCGGGCGCCCGCGGGGATGCACGCGCCCCCTTAGGAGCCCTTCAGCGTACCCGTGATATTGGCATGGAAGATCGCCTTGTGAACGTCCCCCAGGCTCAGCATGCCCAGGAGCCGACCGCCCTCCGTGACCGGGATTCGCCGGAACTTGTGTCGAACCATATCGGTGGCGGCACGCAGCAGGTGCATATCGGGGCCCACGGAGATCGGATTGGGGGTCATGAGCTCTCCCACCGTCTGTTCCAGCACGTATTTGTAGCTGCCCATCTGCCGATCGAGGTCCACCGAGTGCAGCCCCTCCTTGATCAGGCTCTCCATCGTCGGGAACAGACTGTTTAGCACGTCCTTTTCCGCGATGAAACCGATCAGGCGGTTGTCGTCGTCGACCACCGGCAGTCCATGGAAGCGATAGAGGCACATCAGCGAGGCGACCTCCATGACCTTGGTATCCGCCTTCACCGAGCGAACGTGGCTGCTCATGACATCTCTGACTTTCATCGGCTGGCTCCTCCATCGTTAGGGTGGCCCGCGCAACTGGGATCCCGATTCGACCGGGCGTGCGGGTGAGCCGGGATTATACGCGCCGCCCCCTCCCGATCTCGACAGTGGACCATGCGGGTTTGGCCACGCAGCGGCTGGGTGTTGTCCGTTGACTGTCGGCCTCCCCGATCGAACACGGTAGCCGAGGCGAAACAGGCTCCCGGTCGCCGGATCGGCACCTCGCTCCTGGGGGTCCAGGAATTCCTCCCTTGCGCCCCCTCTGGCACGGCTCCAGGCGCCACCCTTCATCCCCAAAGAGACCGCCCTGGAACCGCTTCCGTTGCAGTCAGCAACACTTATCCACAGCCCGATCACAACTCGTCCACAGGCTTTTCAGCCCGTTACTCACAAGATGTTGTGGTTGACTGATCTCCGATAGAGTATATATTGATTGTCGTCCCAGACCGCGCGCCCGACCCGCCCCGGGTCCTCTCTCGCACCACAAGGCAGCCAGACCCCTAAGGCCCGATCAGGAGGAGCCATGCCCGCACCCGCCCCGACTCAGGAAAACGCCGTCGACTGCACCATCGAGAACCGGGGCACCTCCCCGCTCGCCGCCGAGCCCAGCCCGGAGATCGCCGCCCACGCCCCCGGCCGGGTCCAGGTCATCCGCCGAAACGGCAAGGTCACCCACTTCGACCCCAACAAGATCATGGTCGCCATGACCAAGGCCTTCCTGGCCGTGGAGGGAGGCAACGCCGCCGCCTCCAGCCGCATACACGAGCGAGTAGCCGAGCTCACCGAGCAGGTGTCCTCCGCACTGACCCGCCGGCTGCCCGGGGGCGGTACCGTCCATATCGAAGACATCCAGGACCAGGTTGAGCTGGCCCTGATGCGGGCCGGCGAGCACAAGGTGGCGCGCGACTATGTCCTCTACCGGGAGGAGCGCGCCCGGGAGCGTGCCCAGCGTGCCGCCACCAACGCCCAGGCCTTGGGCCAGGAGCCCGTCCAGATCCACGTCAGCCTCCCGGACGGCAGCTCGCGCCCCCTGGATCAGGCGCGCATGGCCCGCTTGGTGGACGAGGCCTGCCGGGACCTGGATGGCGTCGATGCCCAAGCCATCGTCGCAGACACCTGCCGGAACCTCTTCGACGGCGTCCAGGAGTCGGACGTGGGCCAGGCGCTCGTCATGTCCGCCCGGACCCTAATCGAAAAGGAGCCTGCCTACAGCCAGGTCGCTGCCCGCTTGCTCCTGGATCTAATGCGCCGGGAGGCCCTGGGCTACCTGGACATGGCGGTGGGCGTCGAGACTCAGGCGGACCTGGCCGAGCGCTACAGCGACTATTTCGCCGCCTATGTCCGCCGCGCCGGGGACCTGGAGCTCCTGGATCGCCAGCTTGGCCGCTTCGACCTCGTACGCCTGGGCGAGGCAATCAAGCCCGAGCGGGACCTCCAGTTCACCTATCTGGGCCTCCAGACCCTTTACGACCGCTACTTTATCCACACCGCTGGCGGCATCCGCTTCGAGCTGCCCCAGGCATTCTTCATGCGTGTCGCCATGGGTCTCGCGATCAACGAGATCGACAGGGAAGAGCGCGCCATCGAGTTCTACGAGCTGCTCTCCAGCTTCGATTTCATGTCCTCGACGCCGACCCTCTTCAACTCCGGCACCCTGCGCCCGCAGCTCAGCTCCTGCTTCCTCACGACTGTCCCGGACGACCTGGACGGCATCTACGGCGCCATCAAGGACAATGCCCTGCTCTCCAAGTTCGCCGGGGGCCTGGGCAACGACTGGACCCGGGTGCGCGGCATGGGCGCCCACATCAAGGGCACCAATGGGCGGAGCCAAGGCGTCGTTCCATTCCTTAAAGTCGCGAACGACACGGCCGTGGCAGTCAATCAGGGCGGCAAGCGCAAGGGCGCGGTCTGTGCCTATCTGGAGACCTGGCACATCGACATCGAGGAGTTCCTGGATCTGCGCAAGAACACCGGCGACGACCGCCGCCGCACCCATGACATGAACACCGCCAACTGGGTCCCGGACCTCTTCATGAAGCGGGTGGCGGAGGACCAGCACTGGACCCTGTTCTCCCCGGACGAGACCCCAGACCTGCACGATCTCATGGGCCAGCCGTTCGAGCAGGCGTACCTGGCCTACGAGGCGCGCGCCGAGCGCGGCGAGATGAAGGTCAGCAAGCGCATCAAGGCGGTGGACCTGTGGCGCAAGATGCTCGCCATGCTCTTCGAGACCGGCCACCCCTGGATCGCATTCAAGGACCCCTGCAACCTCCGCTATACCAACCAGCACGTCGGCACGGTACACAGCTCAAACCTCTGCACCGAGATCACCCTGCACACCAACGATCAGGAGATCGCCGTCTGCAACCTGGGCTCGGTCAATCTGGCCGCCCATGTGACGGACAAGGGGCTCGACACCAAGCGCCTGCAACGTACGGTCCGCACCGCCATGCGGATGCTGGACAACGTCATCGACTACAACTTCTACAACGTCCCTCAGGCCCGCAAGTCCAACCTGCGTCACCGCCCGGTCGGACTCGGCATCATGGGCTTCCAGGATGCCCTCTATCGGCTGCGCATCCCCTACGCGAGCACAGAGGCCGTCCAGTTCGCCGATACCAGCATGGAATATCTAAGCTATTACGCCATCGAGGCCAGCTCCGATCTCGCCGCCGAGCGCGGGCGCTACCAGAGCTTCCAAGGCAGCCTGTGGAGCCGGGGCCTGCTCCCCATCGACAGCATCGGACTCCTGGCCGAGGGCCGAGGCGGCTATCTCCAGATGGATACGGGCAGCACGCTGGATTGGGACCGCCTGCGGGAGAAGGTCAAGACCGTCGGCATGCGCAACTCCAACTGCATGGCCATCGCCCCCACCGCGACCATCAGCAACATCGTCGGCGTCAGCCAATCCATCGAGCCGACCTACCAGAACCTCTTCGTCAAGTCCAACCTCTCCGGGGAGTTCACGGTCGTCAACCCCTACCTGGTCGCCGATCTGAAAGAGCGCGGTCTCTGGGACGCCGTCATGGTCAACGACCTCAAGTATTACGACGGCTCGGTTCAGCCCATCGACCGCATCCCCGAGGACCTGAAGGGGCTCTACGCGACCGCCTTCGAAGTCGACCCCCGTTGGCTCATCGAGGCCGGCAGCCGTCGTCAGAAATGGCTCGATCAGGCCCAGAGCCTGAATCTCTACATGAGCGAGCCCAATGGCAGGAAGCTGGACAATCTTTACAAGCTCGCCTGGGTGCGGGGGTTAAAGACGACCTACTACCTGAGGTCCATGGGCGCCACCCATGTGGAGAAGTCCACGATGGCGGATGCGACGAAGGCTAATCGACTCAGCGCCGTCGGTGGCAACTACATCTCGCTGGATAAAGGCAAGGGTAACGGGAAGGCCAACGGCAATGGCTCGGCACCCAAAGCCTGCTCGATTCTCGACCCCGAGTGCGAGAGTTGTCAGTAGGGCGGATGCCCGATAGGGCGATCCGCCATCTGGGGGCCGTCTTCCACCGACCGCACCCAAGCCCCGAGACCAAGCGTAGCGCCGTGCGAGCGGTCCGGGACCTTCTCGACGGGGCAGGCGTCCGACCAGATGACGAGGCAGGCGATGCTTGAATACAAAGGGTATTTCGGAACTGTCGAGGCCGATGGTGGGACCTTTTGCGGCCGAGTGGCTGGACTGCGCGATGTCGTCACTTTCGAGGGCGAAACCTACGCCGAGGTCGAGCAGGCATTCCGCGATAGCATCGACGACTATCTCGCCTTCTGCGCAGAGCGCAGCGAGCCACCCGACCGACCATTCAGCGGCAAGGTCCCCTTACGCCTACCCCCGGAGCTACACCGCCGCGCCGCGATCAGGGCACAGGCGGAGGGTCTCAGCGTCAACCAATGGATCGTCAAGCGGATCGAATCGGCGGCTTGACGCCGCCGCACGGCAGTGAAGCGCCAGCATTTGCGATTCGGCACCTGTCCGCTCGACCTCTGGGAACCAATGGGCAAATCGCGGCAGGCAGGCGTTGGTTGTCATTTCGCCTCGCAGGAAACGCAATAAACCTCAGGACGTCCACAACAGCGAGGCGACTGACCTTCTTTGTCTCGCCAAAGAAAGGCGACCCGGTTGCCGCGACACCCCCTGCGCTTCTCAGGATTTCCGGGGGTCGGTCGAAGGGGCTACTTCCCCTGCGGGCTGTTTCCGGATATCCCTGCAATGCTCGGCGCGGCAAAGGGGGAAAGGCGCGTGCGCCGTTGAGCACCTAACGGCTACAGGACTTAGCTCGCTTTGTCGGATAATCGGCGGGATTGCGAGCGAACCTCCCGCCTAGACTCGAATTAGGAAAGGAATAACCCGATGACCGTCCCAGACTACCAGAGCCTCATGCTACCGCTGCTTGAGTTCGCCGCCAGTAGAGGGAGTGAGATTTCGACGGGTGAGGCAGTCGATGTTCTCGCGCAGAAGCTCGGGCTGTCGGAGGATGACCTGCGGGAGATGCTTCCCAGCGGCATCCAGGCGACCTTCGTGAATCGGGTCGGGTGGGCTGCCACCTATATGAAGAAGGCGCATCTGTTGGAGGCCACTCGACGAGGCTATTACCGCATCACGGACCGTGGCTCTGAGTTGATCAAGAGCACGCCAAAGAATGTCAATGTCGGAACACTCAAGCGCTACCCGGAGTTCCTTCAATTTCAGCAGAAAAAGGGGACTCGAAGCGGAGACAAGGGGAACGACTCAAAAGGCATGGGGGAAGTAGCGACGGCAACTCCGTCGGAGGCACTTGAGGCCGCTTACGAAAACTTGCGCGGCGAGCTTGCCGATGAGGTGTTGGCGAAGTTGAAGGCCACCTCTCCTTCCTTTTTCGAGCGAGTGGTGGTCGAGCTTCTAGTCAGGATGGGCTACGGCGGTTCGCGAACCGACGCAGGTCGGGCCATTGGCAAGAGCGGCGACGGGGGAATCGACGGCATAATCAAAGAGGACAAACTCGGCTTGGACGTCGTCTACGTCCAGGCTAAGCGATGGGACAGCAACCCCGTCGGCCGGCCTGACGTAATGCAATTCGCAGGCGCGCTGCAAGCTCAGCGCGCCACCAAGGGCATCTTCATCACCACGTCCCGATTCACTGACGACGCCCGCACCTATGTGTCCCAGATCGGCAGCAAGATAGTGCTCATCGACGGCGAGCAGCTGACGACTTTGATGATCGACCACGACGTGGGCGTTTCGACCGTCTCGCTGTATCCGGTGAAAAGAATCGACAGCGACTATTTCGATGAAAGCGCATAGCGGGGCGGAGCCCTTATTATGGTTGCAGCCAAATGCCAGCGGGAATTGAGCTGACTCCCTCACTTCGGTTTGAGAACCAGATATGGACGCTTCGGCTTCCCCACGCGACAGAAGCGATATAGCGGCAGATGCGGGCCCCGCAGAATCTAGAAACCAGGAGATCCGCAGATAATGATCAAGTGCCGCTTTCCCGGCCTAAATGCTCGGATCACGCACCATGAACACGTTTAATCTGCGAGGTAGACAGTCAATGGCAAAACTCGGAACCAAGACGCATCCGATCATCGTGCGCGTTCAATCGGACGATAGAGCCCACTATGTGGCAGAGACCTGTCGGCAACACGGTTGGCAATACATCATCGGATTCGAGGCCGACAAACCCGAGGACATCTCGGATCTCGAGAGGATGCTTAACCCGACAGTCCCCGCGCGCTCCAGCAAGATCGACCGGAACGGACCTTGCCCCTGCGGGAGCGGCAAGAAGTATAAAAAGTGCTGCGGAGCGGTCGCGACTTTACAAGCATAGGCGACCCCATGTCGAACCATTCCGAAAAGGTCCCAAAGGCGATGGCGGAAACCTTCGTCGCGGTGACATCCCTGACCGGCGCCTTCTGCCAAGCGCACCTGAACGACGAGTACGGGCAATTGATGCGCTTCGCGGCCGCCGCCCTGTGCCGCAAGCGGCCTTCGCCTCTGGCCTCGGGCTCGACGGCGAGCTGGGCGGCTGGGATCGCCCACGCTGTCGCAACGACCAACTTCGCCTTCGATACCAGCCAGACACCTCATGTGAAGTCCCCAACGCTGTACGCGGCATTCGGCGTGGCACCGGGGACCGGTCAGGGAAAATCGAAGAAGGTCCGGGACCTGCTGGGCATGCATCAGCTAGGAATCGAATGGTCGCTGCCCAGCCGCTTGCATGACCACCCGATGGCCTGGCTGGTCGAGACTGGGTCCGGGTTCATCGTCGATGCCCGACGGCTGGTGCGGGAGGAACAGGCGCGGCTGCACCGACTGGGGCTGATTCCCTATGTCCATGCGGACCGCCAGCCGTCCTGAGTCCGGTGCCCCCGACGAGCCGATTGGGTCGACTCAGGATTCCCTGAGCGGCGGGCCAGCGGCCCACATCCCGGGAGCGCTACCCGCGACGAGGCCCTCGCAGTGCCGACCGACCTGGTCCTTGCACTGTTGGGGGCGTCCTTGCCCTACGCGGGCACCGGCGTGTCTCGAGGCTTCGTTCGCTCTGTGGAACATCCGTCAGAAGCGCCCAAGGTCGAGGAACCAGGTCTCACCCGACCAGTCCTCGGTCGCGTCGATGCCATCCAACGAGACCGCCCCCGCATCGAAGTGATTCGTCACGGCCCCATTGACGAGATCGACGACGTCCAGGTGGTTGTTTTCCTGTAGGGACACCACCGCCTGGTTGCGCTCGTTGACATCGACGAACTCCGGCTCCGGGTCATCTCCGCCATAGCTCGCTAGACCAGTGAGGCTAACATCCCGCCGGACCCACTTCTTCGGATACTTACCCTCGATATCGATAATCGCGAGACACCGTCTCATCGCCGATATCGGCGGCGCCGCTATTCCGATAGTTACCAAGTGTTGTGAGGCGCTCGAAGCTCCGGCCATGAATGTTCCTAGTTTGTATACGGCATTCAGCGTATTGGCAGAGTTGGCCGGGGTGGGGCGCATTCGGCTGTTGTGAGCAAGAAGCTTCGCTATGGTCCCCTAAGACGCTCGATATCGGATCAACCGGTTAAGCTAAAAACGACGGCGGAGCCCACTTGCACGTCGGCTCGGTGCGCACTCTCCGACGCAAACACGCCCCTTCGCCACTCGCCTTTGCCAGCAGCGGGAATGCCCCCTATCTTCTTCCCGTGCCGCGCTCGGGAACGATGATGGTTGCCCTGTGTCCTTGTATGGTCTGCCTGAGGCGCGTAGCATCCGGGTGCCGACTCTAGCGGGTTTGTATTTCCGAGTTTTTCTCTGCGTGAACGAGGTCGATGTTCGTTGATGAACCAGAGCGAGGTTCTTATCAAGACCGCCAAGGGCAAGGAGGAGGTCCGCAGCAAGGCGTTCAATCTCTCGCCGAATCTGCGTCGCCTGCTGTTCTTGGTGGACGGGCACAGCACGGTGGCAGCAACCCTGTCCCGACTCGCCATACTCGGGGAGGATGCGGAGTCCGCGCTCGACACCCTGCGCGCAGAAGGCTATGTCGCCCCGCGACCGACTGGCTCGGATCCGGACGCTTGCAGCTTGAGCGACGACCCAGGTCCCGACGAGTCCCCGACTGACCGGAGGTCGACCAGGTCGGGGGCGACCGCCGTGCCGTCGCGCTTCAATCTGGATAAGGCGAAGGGCTTTGCCCGCTTTATCGTACTGGGGTACCTGGGAACGGTCGGCGCGCACCGCGTGGAGCGCATCGATGCGGCTCGTAGCGCGGCGGATCTGCGCGCGGAGCTGCTCGATCTGCGCGACGCCCTTCCCAAGCTCCTGCAGAAACATCAGGCCAAGCATGCCTGGGACCAGCTCGAGCCCTTGATGCTGTCCATGGTGTCCACGAGCACTGGGGCGCCCGTCTGGAACCAGGGGCCAAGACGCCACGAGGACGCGGTCCGGGCCGGCGGAGCGGCGAAGACCGCTTTTCCGCCCAGGGCCTGGGAGAAGAGAGCTTGGATTGCAGCCGATTCCGGCCAGTCCCAGTTTTCCGCACGCATCCTGGAGTTCGCCCAGCCGCTGACGGATGCTGCAATCGGCACGGAGGCAGAGAAGCGAGCCGTGCAGATGGCGATCATTTGCTGGAACGCTGCCATACTTCCGGGTAACAAGGGGTTGGAAACGATTGCCCCCACCCTGCGGGAGATTGCGGGCGGAGATCGCAAGCTGGAGCGGGAGCTGTTCGATATCTTCGAGATCATGCGGGCACGTAAGCATGTCCATTTCGATGGCGACGACCGGTTTGTCGTCGATTTCGCGTTCACCGACACGCCAGACGGTTTGTGCCTCAACGTGGTGTCGGAGCCGATGAGCCGCGATCAGGCGGAGGTCGTTTCCTCCGACGCCTGAAGAGGGTTCGATGCATGGGTTCGGGCACCCATAGCGCCAGGGTCCTTGAGCACCGGGAGACACCCGGCGAGGATCGGGGCGATCACGTTGGGGCGATTGAATCTACTAATTTTTCTCCGCAAACGAGGTCGCTAATCGTCCATGGACCCGAGCCAGGTACTCATCAGAACCGCCAAGGGCCAGGAAGAGATCCGGACCAGGGCGTTCGACTTACCTTCCCATCTGCGTCGACTGTTGATCGAGGTGGACGAGCACAGCACGGTCGGGGAGACACTGACGCGGCTAGCCGCGCTCGGGGAGGATATCCAGATCCAGCAGCTCGATGCCCTGCTTGCCGGTGGCTTCGTCGCCCCGCAGCACTCGGCCATCGAGACGGGAGGCTACAGCCTCGACGACTGGGAGCAGGTCGCCGAAGAGTACGGGACCCCGGACGATACGGCCCCGGCTGGCGTGCCCGTCCATCATCATGCGCAATACAACCTGGAGAAGGCCAAGGGCTTCGCCCGCTTCGTCCTCTTGGGCGCATTGGGCCCCGCGGCCTACCGCCGCGTGGAGCGTATCGATGCGGCGACAGACGTCCACGAGCTACGCGCGGAGCTTGATGACCTCCGGGACATGCTTCCCCAGGTCTTGTCCAAGCACCAGGCCCAGGAGGTCTGGGAGCAGCTCGAGCCCTTGATGCTCTCGGTGCGCTGACCTGTCCATGTCCGGCGGCTTCGATCTCGACCGTTTCGTTGCGGCGCAGGAGGGTGTCTATGATCGGGCGACGCGGGAGCTTCGGGCCGGAAGGAAGGATAGCCACTGGATGTGGTTTGTCTTTCCGCAGCTCCAGGGGCTGGGATCGAGTGCGACGGCGCGCTTGTATGCCATCGGGTCCATGGATGAGGCAAGGACCTATCTGGACCATCCCGTCCTCGGTCCGCGGCTCCGGCAATGCGTGGAAGTACTGCTCGAGATCGAGGGCCGCACGGCCAAAGAGATCTTCGGCTATCCCGATGACCTGAAGCTGCGATCCTGCCTCACGCTTTTCGCGGCCGTCGCCGAGGACAACCGGATTTTCCAGGATGCACTAACCCGGTATTTCGGAGGCGAAGGCGATCCGTTAACGCTCCGCCGGATTGGCTAGCGCCGCCCCAGCCGGCCGCCAGTCGGCAACCGACCGATAAGGGACCGCACCGGGTGGGGACGTCGCACCCGCATCTCGGGCAGGAGCAACCTGCCATAATCGACCCCATACTCAGAGGACCTCCACTCGGGTCCCACGTGCTTCGGCTCGCTCCCCGTCGATGTTGCGTGCGGCAAACGTGCGCCCCTTCCTTGAACGCGCTCCGGGACCAAGGTAGGATCGAGTAGACTCCTTTGGAGCGCTTGAATTGCTTAAATTTC
The DNA here is from genome assembly GCA_041738985.1 of Chromatiaceae bacterium. Lineage (GTDB taxonomy): Bacteria > Pseudomonadota > Gammaproteobacteria > Chromatiales > Chromatiaceae > Thiodictyon. The sequence continues at coordinate 11,364 of JBGSOR010000320.1, forward strand.
TCTTCCCGAGCGAGGTGAGTCCCCACGATGGACCATAAACAGGTTCTAATGAAGACCGCCAAAGGCCAGGAAGAGATCCGGACCAAGACATATAAACTCTCCGCCCGCCTGAGACGCCTGCTCATTATGGTGGACGGACACAGCACGGTGGGCGTCACGCTGAATCGGCTCGTGTCCCTCGGGGACGATACCGAGACGCTGCTGGCTAGCTTGGTGGCCGATGGGTTCCTCGCACCGCGGAATGGCGCACCGCCGGGGGGCGCGTCGGGGGGAGGAGCCGCATTCCCAACCGAGGCCGAGTTCAACCTGGAGAAGGCCAAAGGCTTTGCACGCTACGTCGTATTGGGCTCCCTGGGTCCAGTCGGTGCCCGCCGCGTCGAGCGCATCGACGCCGCGACGAGCGCTGGCGAGCTGCGGGCGGAGCTCGACGAGCTGCGGGAGATTCTGCCCAAGCTCCTGCCGAAACGGCAGGCCAAAGAGGTCTGGGATCAGCTCGAGCCACTCATGCTGTCCATGAGCTAACACCTCGACCCGCAGTAGAGCGCGCCGTTAACATAGGCGCGATCCCGACCGCGTCGAGCCTTTCGGTCATGCCTCGGGACCCTGCCCCTAACTGACCGAGCATGGGGGACGCCCTGCCCCGCGGGAGACGCCGACTCCGTCGGCACTTCTCTTGAGCACAGGTTTCCATTCGCGAAACCGCGAGACCTGCTGGAAAACACGATGTATGAACCCCTCCACCGTCAATGGGTCGACTTCAACGGACGCCTGCTCATGGTCGGCTTCGGCTGCGTCGGGCAAGGCGTGCTACCGCTCCTGCTGCGGCATGTCAGCATAGACCCACGGCGGATATCCATTATCAATGCCTCGGATCGCGGGCGGCAGATCGCGGCCCTCTACGGAATCGACTTCACCGAGCGACCGCTGACCCGGGAGAACTACCGAGGGATATTGGGGTCCAGGCTCGGCCCCGGGGATTTCCTGCTCAATCTGTCCATCGATGTCGGCAGCCTGGATCTGATCGCCTGGTGTCAAGAGCACCAGGTCCTGTATCTGGACGCCTGCATCGAGCCCTGGGCCGGGGGCTATTACGACCCATCGGTATCGCCCTCGCTGCGGACCAATTATGCGTTGCGAGAGGCTGCGCTGGCCCTTCGACCCCCTGCTGGCGGGGGGCCCACGGCGGTGCTGACCCACGGGGTGAACCCCGGCCTGGTCTCCCACTTCGTGAAGCAGGCACTGCTCGATCTGGCGGCCGACAGTCTTCCGGATGTCGATGCGCCCGGGAGCCGCGCGGAATGGGCGGAGCTCGCGCGACGCCTGGACGTACGCGCCATTCATATCGCGGAGCGCGACACCCAGACCTCGCCCCAGCGCAAGCAGCGCGGGGAGTTCGTCAATACCTGGTCGGTCGAGGGGTTCGTGGGCGAGGGCTGCCAGCCCGCCGAGCTGGGTTGGGGCAGCCACGAGCGGCACTGGCCGCCGGGGGCGCATCGCCACGCATTCGGCTGCGACTCCGCCATCTGGCTGGAACGCCCCGGAGCCAGCGTGCGGGTGCGCAGCTGGACACCCCTGGAGGGACCCTACCTCGGGTTTCTCATCACCCATGGGGAGTCGATTTCGATTGCGGACTATCTGAGCGTCCGGGAAGGCGAGCGCTTGATTTACCGCCCCACGGTTCATTACGCCTACCATCCCTGCGACGATGCGGTCTCATCCATTCACGAGCTGGCAGGCAAGGCCTGGCAGCTCCAGGACCGCCGGCGGCAGCTCGACGAGGGCGCGATCGACGGCGGGATGGACGAGCTGGGGGTGCTGCTCCTGGGTCACCGGCGGGGCGCCTATTGGTACGGATCCCGGCTCACCATCGAGCAGGCCAGGGCGCTCTGTCCCCACAACAACGCCACCAGCCTGCAGACCTGTGCCGGGGTGCTGGCCGGGACGGTCTGGGCGATGCGGCATCCGGATGCGGGGATATTGGATCCGGACGAAATGGACTTCCGGGAAGTGCTGGAGGTAGCGCTGCCGTATCTGGGGGACATGGTCGGTGTCTACGGGGATTGGACGCCGCTTCAGGGGCGCGGCACCCTCTTCCCGGAAGAGCTGGATACCGAGGACCCCTGGCAGTTCCAAAACATCCTGGTGACATGATGAACCAAGACGCGGTGAACAAGACCGTCGTGCTGCTGATGGCAGTAGGGATCTCCGCACTGTTCCTTTCGATGATCTACCCGTTCCTGATGGCATTGTTCATCGCGGGTCTGTTCAGCGCCCTGGCCCGCCCTCTCTTTCTGCGCTTCACGGCATTATTGAACGGCCGCCGCCATTGGGCATCCCTGTGCACCCTGCTGGTTATGGCCGTCATGGTGCTGATTCCCCTGTCCATCCTTATCGGGGTCATGGTCGCTCAGGCGTTCGATGTGAGCCACTCCGTGAGCGTCTGGGTCAAAGGAATACTCGACGATCCGCAGGCGATCTACGACTGGCTGCGCCGCGCCCCCTTCTACGAGCAGCTGCGCCCGTATCAGGACCAGATCATCCAGCAGGCCGGCGAGGTCACGGGGGCGGCAAGCCGCGTCCTGGTAGAAGGGCTGTCGTCCGTGACGCTGGGGACGGCGAATTTCGTCTTCATGGCCTTCGTGCTCCTCTACAGCATGTATTTCCTCCAGTTGGACGGCGACAAGCTAATCGAGCGCATCCTCTACTACCTGCCCCTCAAGACCAGCGACGAGCACCTGCTGCTGGAAAAATTCACCTCGGTGACTCGGGCCACCCTGAAAGGATCCCTGCTCATCGGCCTGCTGCAAGGGGGCCTGGCCGGCATCGCGTTCGCCATTGCGGGCATCCCGAATGCGGTATTCTGGGGAACGGTCATGGCAGTTCTTTCCATTATACCGAGCGTGGGATCGGCCCTGGTGTGGGTCCCCGCGGTGATCATCCTGATCGTCCAGGGACAGGTCGCGAGCGGTATCGGTTTGGCGGTGTTCTGCGGTCTTGTGGTTGGGAGCCTGGATAACGTACTGCGCCCCATCCTGGTGGGCAAAGACACCAAGATGCACGAGCTGATGATCTTCTTCGGGACCCTGGGCGGAATCTTCATGTTCGGCTTTCCCGGCATCTTTATCGGCCCGCTGATCGCATCCCTATTCATTTCCATTTGGGAGCTTTACGGGGTCGAGTACGCGGAGATCCTGCCCGATGTCGATGCCGTCCTGGAGGGCATTGTCGACAGTCCCACCCAACCGGATCCCGCAATGGGTTCACGGACGGCCTCGTCCAATGACCCCGGGGTACCTTAGAAGGGAGCCGACCGAGTGCCCCAGCCGTCGCCGACGCACGCGGGCTCGGTTTGCCCCGCGACCTCCAATGGGGTAGCCTACGTGACCCGCGCCCGCGGCGCACTGCACCGCAAACCGGACCGCGCCCGAGTTGCCAGCTGGGCGCGACAAGCAGAATCATCCGGTCGCAGCGGACACCCCCAATCCCACGCCCAGGTTCGATTCCGCTATGAAAACCCGCGAGCTGCTGCAATGCGATATCAAGACCTTCGGGCTCACGCTCGAGCGTCTGAAGCCGAAGGAACTGCATCGCCATATGGGGCGGATTGCGCAGTCCCTGGCCCTCGGCATCCGCTCGGCCATCGCATAGCCCCCTCTGTTCGATCGACAGTCCACGCACAATGGCCTGCCGCTCGCCAACCGATCGATATCGAACCGGGCGCACCGTCGCGCCCAATTGGAGCGAGACCCGATGTCCGAATTCAGCAATGTGACCGTGATGCGCGAGGCCAACGTCTATTTCAACGGCGGGGTGACCAGCCGGACCGTGCTGTTCCCCGACGGGACCAAGAAGACCTTGGGCATCATGCAGCCCGGGGAGTATGAGTTCACCACGGGTGCCCCGGAGATTATGGAGATCCTGTCCGGGGACATCGAGGTGCAACTCCCCGGGGAGTCCGACTGGCGTCCAGTCAAGGGCGGCGAGTCCTTCGAGGTCCCGGCCCAGTCCCGCTTCGCGATGCGGGTGGCGACGCTCGCCGACTATTGCTGCTCCTTCGTGTCCTGAATCGAGTCGTTCTGCCCCGACGAAAGCGGGGAGCGGCCCCGGGTCTGACCCGGGGCACTCGGATCACCAGGACAGCCGGCGGCTCTGCTCGTCCCGCTGCGCCTGGGTGGGATAGACCGTCTGACCCTGGTCGTCGGTCAAGACGATCGAGAGGCTCGGGCAACCCTCGGCGGCGCCGCGCAACAGATGCTCTGCGCCGAGCTTGCCGGTGGTCTCGGCCTTGATGTCGTCCCCCACCTCGACCTCGCGGAAGACATCCGGACAGGCCACCCAGCAGGTGCCGCAGCCGATGCAGGTGGGAACGTCGATTTCGACCTTAACGATCATGGGGCCGGTCACTCCTCGGAGCTGGGGTTCGCGAAACGAATTGGCGAAACGGGTTGGAAAAATTGGTCATTGGGGGAGCGGGAGGGTCCGGCACCCGCAGACGCCGGGCCGGGCCGGGCCTGACTTGCTCGGATAGACGGTGTACCCTCGTGCCCGCGCAGAGGCCCCAGACGCCAGGCGACGGGACCGCCGTAAGGGCGCAACGATAGTCCCTCCGGTTCCCTTCACGCAATCGAGCCGCAACGCAGCGACGAGGATTCAGCCATGGGCCACCGCCTCCCGCAGCGGCTAAGAGCAAGGCGATCGACAGGCCTCCTGGCGGCCCTGGCGCTGCCCGCCTGGATGCTCCTCTGGGCCTGCGCCCAGGGCGCGAGCTTCGATTGCGCCAAGGCGGCCACCTGGGTGGAGCGCGCGCTGTGCGGCGACCCGACGCTGGGCACCCTGGATGAGCGGATGGCCGCTGCCTACCGGACCGCCCAGGATGCGGCTTCCGCGAACCGAGAGGCCCTCCTGACCGGCCAGCGAGACTGGCTCGCGAGCCGCAATCGATGTACGACGACCGTCTGCCTACGCCGCCTGTACGACGAGCGCATCGCCGCACTCGCGGGCCCGGCCGCGGCCGCGCGTACGGGCATCGCCCAGGGGTCCATCCGGGAGTCCGGCCCCCACTTCAGCATCGACGCCAACTACCCGATCCTGAGCGGGTCCGGTCCCGCGATCGAATCGGCAAACCGGGAGATCCGCCGCTTTGTAGAGGGCCTCGTTGCCCCCTTCCGGACCGAGCAGCGGGAGTCCGCGGCAATCGGCCAACCCGAAGGGCCCCCTTGGTCCCTCGACATCGATTATGATCAGCCCTACTGGACGGACCGCTATCTGGCCATCCAGCTCGGCGGTTACGACTTCCGCGGCGGCGCCCACGGGATGCCGATCATCGAGCCCCTGGTCATCGACCTTGCGGACGGGCGCCGGGTGCTGCCCGAGGAGCTCTTCCTCCGCGGCACCGATTGGCTGGATGCCCTTTCCAAACGCTGCTACGCGGCGCTCAGGGGCCGCGACCTGCTCGGCCCCGACGAGGACTGGCTGAAGACCGGGACCGCTCCTAAGCCCGAGAACTATCGGCTGCTCTATCCGGGTCCCGACGGGCTGACGGTCACCTTCCCACCCTATGCCGTCGCGCCCAATGCGGCAGGCCCCCAAGAGGTCCTCGTCCCATACGCAGACCTCGGTCCGATGCTCGATCCGGGGCTCTTCGCCCGCTCTGGTCGATGACTGCCAAAGGAATACGTCGACTTGGCCAACCGGACCGCACCCGCTGAGCCTAGGATCCCAGTGGCATTGGCGGCCAGGGCTAGCGCTCGGCACGCACCGCGCCATAACGGAGAATAACCATGTCGGATTCACGGCCCCCGGGTCTAGAGGTCCGGACGGGGGTGTCCTTGTGGTAGCGCGCCGCACCCGGCCGCGCAAGGTCCTGGCCTTCCCCTTGGACAACCCCGATCTCCCCAGCAGCCGCTTGCGAATCCTCGGTTTTCGCGACCGCTTCCGACGGGAGGGGGTCCGATTCGCCGTGCACGAAGAAGGTGCCAAGGGGTTCTGGCGGCGGCTCCGAAACTTCTACCGATTTGTGACCTCGGACGTCCTCCTGGTCCAAGGGCAGACCTTCCGCTGGCGTCGGTTGCTTGCCAGCCGGCTACTTGGCAAGCGCATCGTCTTCGACATCGGCGACGCCGCCTTCATCGATCGGCGCAGCGGACGGCAGAACCCCACGGACTTCCGCGCCCTGCGGCGCTTCCTGCGCCACTGCCAACTGATCGTCCTGTGCAACCGACACCTCCAGGAGCGCTTGACGCGTCCCGGTCAGCGCGTCCTGATCCTGCCCACGGTCCCCCTGGAGACGCCTTCGGTCAAGCCGCGCCAGGTCCGCGGACTGCCTCGACTCGGTTGGGTAGGCAACGCCGGCAACCTCCCCTACCTGGAGACCCTGGACGGGGTCCTGGGCGGCCTCCAGGCGCACCACCCCTTCGAGCTGATCGTGATCGGCCCGCCGGGGACGCAGGCCGATCTGCGCACCACCCATCGTTACGTCCCATGGGACCTGAAGGTGGACCGGTCCCTGGGCGACCTCTTCGACGTCGGGCTCATGCCGCTGCCTGACGACACCTGGACGCGCAGCAAGTGCGGCTACCAGATCGTCCGCTATCAGTCCTTCGGGCTCCCGACCGTCGCCTCTCCGGTGGGAATCGATGCGGAGCTGATCGAGCACGGGGTCACCGGGCTCCTGGCCCGGGACGAGCGCGAGTGGCACGACTGTCTGGAGCTCCTGCTCCAGAACCCCTCCCTGGTCAATCTCATGTCGAGCCGCATCCAGGCCCGATATGCCGAGCGGTTCTCCCCGGAGAGCAACTTCAAACGCCTATTCAAGGCCCTGTGCGAGATGGTGGCGGAGGGACGGGGCAGGGCCAAACCTTAGGCGAGGGCACCTGACGGAGGGAACCGGCCTGGCACGACATAAGGTGCTTGCGCAGAGCTTGAGACACCATATATTGTGTCAAGCGCTGGACTTCCCCGAGGGACCGACTAGACTCGGTCGGACCGGAGGAGATCCCCCACACCGGGGCGGCGACTCCCCACCCGGGCGCAAGATCGCAAGCGGATGCACGCGCCCCGCCGGCTCTGATGCGACACTGCACCGCGCTGCCACACCAAGAAACCATCGCCGAGGACCAACCGCCATGCTCAACTGGGACGACCCGCTCGCCGCCGCCCTCCCCGCCTCCACCCGCCAGGCACCGCCGCCACCCGCCCTTTCGGAAGACGCGCGCGAGTCCGCCCCCCGACCGCAGT
>JBGSOR010000339.1:0-1654 GCA_041738985.1 Chromatiaceae bacterium
CCGCCGAGGGCCGCGATCTCGGACGCCAGCCGCTCCAGGGCTTGGCGCAGGGGCTCCAGCTCGGCCTCCAGGGCGTTGAAGGCGGCCTCCTGCTCTACCCAGCGCCAGGCCAGGCCCAGTCGTTCGGCCTGCTCGGCCCGCTGGTAGTGGCGATCGATGGCGGCCAGCACCTCCTCGCGGCTTCTGGCCTCGCGGGTGCGGGTCTGGATATCCCGGTACTGCTGCAGGGCCTGCTGGAGGGAGCGGACCTGGATGGGGCGCTCCTCCAGGATGTGGCCGCGCACGAAGTCCGAGACATTGCGGATGGGGGCGAAGGTAATGGCGTTTCGGAAGGCGCGCAGGAAGCTCTCCCGATGCAGGGACCGGCGACCGTCGTAGAGCGCGAGGCAGAGCTCGCGCTGGTACTCGCCCACTTGGGGATGGACCTTCAAGGCATCCCCGACCCGCATCCGCAGGTCCGCTTTGAGCCGCTGCCAGGGCTTGGGCACCGGCCCCTCCAGTGTGCGGTCGACCAGATCCGACAGGACCAGCTCCAGCCCGGGGGCGATGAATCGTCCGTCGACCACTTCCTGGGCCTCGTCCAGCCGGGCGTGCAGGGCGAGTCCGACGCTGATGGGCTCGCCGCTCCCCTCGTCGCGGAATACCAGGGCCAGGTAGGTGACTGCCTGGTCCCTGGGTCGAAACTCCTGGGAGAGGTCCGGGTTGTTCGGGTCCCGCACGACGCCGAGGCAGTAGTCGCGGAGGCTCCGGGTGCTCTTCTCCCCGGCGCTGGCGTTGGGGTTCCACCAGCGCTTGTCGCCCCCGACCAGCACCGCCTGGATGGCATCCAGCAGCGAAGACTTGCCGGAGGCGTTGGGACCGATCACCGCCGTGTGACCGACGATGTCGATGCTCGCCTGCTCCAGGCGGTACCAATTGATCAACAGCAGGCGGACCAGGCGCTTCATGGACTCGGATCGCCCTGGTCCGGGTCGTCCTCAACCGCATCGTCGGCGTCCGGGTCCTGCGGCTCTCCCTGCGGCTCGTCCGCGGACTCGCCGGTGGCCTCCATAAAGGCGGCGATGCGGGTCTGGACCTGGTCGCCTGTCACGAGCCGCACCGTGGGCAGGATGCGTAGCGCGGGCAGCCCGTCCTCGGTCTCTTGTCCGATCTCGATGAGGGAATAGCGATGCAGGCGACGGAGCATCTCCCGGTAGTCCGAGCGGGTCGGCAGCCTGCGTCCGAGCAGGGTCTCGTAGCGTCCGAGCAGGGTCTGCGACTGCGTGTAAACGCTTCCCTCCCGAGCCTCGAAGCGCTCCATCCCTTCCTCGTAGATCAGCCGCAGGCACAGCAGCATCAGGCCGTCCGCCAGGGGCAGGTGTCTGAATGCCTCCGCGTCCCCGGGCAGCAGGCCGATGAGCCCGGCGCGGTCGTCCCGGTGCAGGGTCCAGCCCAGGGCGTCGAACAGGTTCGCGAAGTAGTCGAGGTGGTTGACGATCAGCCGATAGGGGTCGCGGTCGCCGGGGCGCTCCAGGAGCAGAAACTGGCGCTTCAGCACGGCGGTTTTCGCGCAGGGCGGTTTCGATGTCGTCATCGGCAATCCGCCCTATGTGCGCCAGGAGGCGCTGGGTCCGCTCAAGCCCTATCTCGCCCGGCGTTATGCCAGCTATCACGG
>JBGSOR010000345.1:0-12831 GCA_041738985.1 Chromatiaceae bacterium
GGGCGGACGGCGGGGGCTTGCCCACGGCCGCCGAAGCGGTGCTCCTGGAGGCACGTCGCCTGGGTCTGGAGGGGATCTCGGTCCCGCCGCGCTTCACCCAGTCCGCCCCCAGCGAGCGCCCGCGGCTGCGCTGGAGCCCGGAGCTTGCAGAGCAGTACCGAACCTTCGGACTGATCGAGGTGGGCGACACCGTCATCGTCGAAGACGAGCCGGTGATCCTGAACGGTAGCGTGCTGGAGAAGGGCCGTGTCCGCAAACAACGTGCGTAACGCCTTGCAGGGGGTACCGGAGCAGGCCAAGCCGGTCCTGGCGCTCGATTTCGGCACATCCAACACCTATGTCACCAAGTGCCCGGGGGACAAGGAGGAACCGGTGGGGGTGGATTTCGGCGACGGCCGCGACGGCATTGCTACGGCCATCCTCTACCGGAATGGCAAAGATCCCCTGATCGGCGATGTGGCCCTGGAAGAGTTCGGCGACGCCGGCCCGGGGCGTGTCGGCTACAGCATCCACGCCCAGTTCAAACCGGACCTGGCCGCCAGCGCCGAGACGCGTCGTTACGCCCGCGATTTCCTGATCGGCCTGCTAGCGGTCGCCCGGCGGCAGAACAAGGACATCGCGCCCTTGCAGCGCCAGGTCATCTTCGGGGTTCCGAGCGAGTCGTCCGACGCCTATCGGGACGCGCTGCGCGAGACCTGCCGGGACGCGGGCTTCGGCGACATCAAGACGGTGGACGAGCCCAAGGGTGCCATCTACTTCCACATCCAACGCAAAGACATCACACCGGCCGAGGCCCTCGCCGGCGCGCTGGTGGTCGACTTCGGCGGCGGCACCTGCGACTTCGCCCTCATGGCCGGGGGCGAGGTCATGCACTCCTGGGGCGACATGCACCTAGGCGGGCGCCTGTTCGACGACCTCTTCTACCAATGGTTCATCGCGCAGAATCCGGATGCGGTCGCGGCGATGCGCCGGGAGGGGGCCGAGTTTTTCGTCCTGGCGGTACGCTGCCGGGAGGTCAAGGAGAAGTTCTCCCTGGCCATGGCGCTCGACCCGACCGCGGTCTTTCGCAAGGCGGTGGGCGAGTACGGCCGCATCGTCGATGCGACCTGGGAGACCTTCCTGGACCGCGCCCAACGCTATCGGCCGTCGGAGACGTTCTCCGAGTACCTGCGCGCGATGAATCCGCAGGCCAGCGAGCACCTGGCTGCATTCGACCAGGGGCTCGACCTGCTGGATTGGTTTCGGCAGACCCTGCGCCAGGGACTAGCCGACGAACGGGTGCGCGGTCAGGACCTGGCCTGCGTCATTCTCACCGGGGGCAGCAGCGCCTGGCCCTTTGTCGCGCGCATCGTCGTCGAGGAGCTGGGACACCTGCGGCGCTCGCCCCGCCTGGTGCACAGCGACCGACCCTATGTGACCGTCTCTCAGGGTTTGGCCATCATCCCGGCCCTGCAGCGACGGCTCTTGGCGACCCAGGACGCCTTGCGCTCCGAGCTGCCGGGTTTTGTCAGCGACCAGATCGGGCCCCTGATCGAACGGCGGATGGGCAGTGCGGCCGAGCAAATCGCCGAGCTGGTGGCGCTGGGGCTGTTCGACGAGGGCATCGATCCCATCCTGCGCGACTTTCGGCAGACCGGGGGGTCAGTCGCCTCCCTGAAGGCCCGGATTGCGGAGCAAGCCGCGGCCTTCAAGCCCCGGATCGAGGCGATCGTGCAGACCCAAATCGGCAAGGCCCTCTCCGGCGTGGCCACCGACACGACGGAGCTGATGCAGGCCTGGTACGGCGAGCACCGGCTGACCGTCGAGCACCGACTTGCCAATGCCGGCCTGCCTCAGGACTTGGCCGACGGCCTGCGCGTCGCGGCCCCGGACGTCTATGGCGAGATCTCGGGCGTGGTCCTGGCACTCTCCAGCACCATCGTCGCCGTGGTGGTGGCCGTCGTCAGCGGCGGGGCGGGCACCGCGCTGGTCGCGACCGGTCCAGTCGGGCATGTGATCGGCGCCCTGGTCGGCCTGATCGCCGGTGCCCTGGTGCTGCACTTCGGGGTGGAAGAGGCCAAACGCCGCGCCGAGCTTTGGGAAGGCGCCCCGACCTGGATCATCGCCCGCGCCCTGGCGGACGAGAAGATTGCCACCCTACGCGACGACATCAAGGGTCAGGTGGCAGAAAAGATCAAGGCCCAAGCAGCGGGGGCCAGACAGGGTTTGGAGCGGCAGGTCACGGAACGGGTCGAGCAGGAGATCGGGAACCTGTCGGCACTCAGGCAGCTTTGGTAGAGCCAATCAATTGCCGGTTAACACTATCGGGCCGTCTATCGTTCGCGCAGGCCCAAGGGCGATGGCCGCATGCGGCTGTCGCTGACTTCGCTGACGCGCGGTCGAAGACAGTTCCCAAGATATCAATGATACACTCGAAAACTTCACAACCAGCCGGTCGAACCACCCAACGAGTTTTTATGACACGACTGCTCGCCGCGATGATCCTGTTACCCCTGTTACAGCCTGCATTGGCGCTGGATGCCGCCTGCGAACCGCTGATAAAATCCAGCGAAGCCAAAATTGCCCAGCCCGCTTGGCATTCCATAATCGCCAGCGATGGCGAGAAAATCGAAGCGATCAAGGTGGATGGGCAGTTTTTCATGCTAACGGATGGGAAATGGCGCAAGTTTCCTATGGATCTGGACAAGGCCGAAAGGATTGCCATAGCCCAAATGCAGAGCGGCGGCATAATCGTCTCGGACTGCAAGGATGAAGGCACTGAAATCGTGGATGGTACGGAGATGAACGTCCTCAGTTATACATCCGCAATACCGGGGTCGGGCTTCCCGGAAACGTCTGCCCGAGTGTTCATCGGCAAAGACGATGGCCTGCCCTATAAGGTGATTGATACGGAAAAAGACAAGACTCCTGTCATTTACCGTTATGAGGATGTGGTTGCTCCCAAACTTTGAGTGCTTCTCGAAGCGGTCCAGGCGGGCGATATCTGCGCCGGCCGTGATCGTTATTCCGGCCGCGACGGCTGGTGCCCGACGTTACGTTCAAGGTCACCATGACACCTATTTCTCGAGGCCCGCAGCCTCTCCCGCTGGTCTTGGGGCTCGCTGTCGCGCTCGCAGGCGCGCTGTCGCGTGTGCCGCCGACCGGGGCTGGGCCGGATCCAGGATTGTCGAGACCTCCTGGGGCCTGGCCTGAGAAGCTCTACAATCCCAAGCCTTTGGCGGACGATGTCCTGGTATCGATTCCCTGCGGCGGAACCATCGTCTTCCGACCCGTGGTCACCCCGATTGGCAGCCCGCGTACGGACCTGATCGGACCTTTCGCCTCCTCGGACGGGGCAGGGGAGCGATACCTGCTGATCGGCAAGTATGAGGTCACTGTGCTCCAGTATCGGGCAACCCTCGCCCAGGCGGGCGGCGGTTCCTGTCCGGCGATCCAGGAGCTTCAAGGTGCCGACGCGGCGAGCGCCCAGGTCGGGGTGAGCCGGATCGACGCGATCAATTTCGCCGCCCAGCTCTCCCGGTGGCTGCACGCCCGTGCCAAGGACATTCCGCCCTGCGGCCCGGGTGCAGGACCTTGCCTGCCGCGCGTCGATGGCAAGCCCGCCTTCGTCCGGCTACCGCTGGATCAGGAATGGGAATATGCCGTCCGAGGCGGTGCCGCCGTGTCCGACCAGGTCTTCGCCCAGCCGCGCTATCCCATGCCGGAGGGACTGGAGCGCCACGCCTGGTACAACCGCAACGCCGACGGGTCGATCGCCCCCATAGGTCTGCGCCTGGCGGGCCCGCTGGGGCTGCACGACCTCTACGGAAACGCCTGGGAGGTGATGAACGATCCCTATCGGTCGGAGCGGTTCCCGGGCCAGATCGGCGGGGATGTCCTGCGGGGCGGCGGCATCCACAGCGCGGAAGAGGATCTGCGGGCGGACCTGCGGGTGGAGCTTCAGCCTTTCGATGCCGCGGGAGATGTCCGGACAGCCGATACGGGCTTTCGGGTCCTGCTGGCGGCACCGGTGGTGACCTCCCTCTCCAAGCTATCCGCCCAGTCGGGCTCGGGCGGGGCCCCGGAACGGGCGCCCGACGGCGGATCGCCAGCGCCAGCAGGAGTCGATCGCCGGGTCGCCGACCCGATGCCAAGTGCTTCGGAATCGGCGCCGCCCCCAGCCGGACCCCAAACCCAGCCCGTCATGGACGGCCGGCTGCAAATCCGCGTAGATGCCAAGTCGATCGTCCTGGTCGACGGGGAGGTACGCGGTGCCGCTATCGTCGGTGGGTACCTGGAGGTGAGTGGCCTGCCGCGCGGCATCCGGCGCGTCGAGGCGCGCGCCGCGGGCTATGCCAAGGCCGAGACCCGGGTGGAGATTGCCGGGTCCGAGCCCGTGGAGGTCAAGCTCCATCTGGAGCCTACACCGGAGCGGACCGAGTCCCTACTCGCCCTGACGCACGCCGACCGGCGCCGGGTGCAGGAGCAGCTCGGGGAGCTCGGCTATACCTGCGACCGGGCTCAACAGAATCTAAGCCGGGGCTGTCGGGCCCAGCTGGAGCAGTTTCAGCAACGCAACGGACTCGCCGTGACCGGCTACATGAGCCGGGAGACCCGTGTCCTTCTGGAGCGCCAGGCAGACGAGCGACGACGCCAACGGCAGACGAAGGACCCCGGACAGGGTCGCGCGGTAACCCCGCCGCCCCTCCAGGGTCGCTACATCCAAATCCCCGAGCCCTACCGGGGCGGCGGGCTCTTTTGGATGGACCCCGATGCGCCCTGAGCCCGTGCGATGATCCACGCCGCGCCGCTCCTGCTGCTCTGGGGTCTATCGCCCCCGGCAGCGGCTAAAGCGGTCCCCGCCATCGTTTGGCCCGAGGCCCTTTATAACCCCCAGCCCCTGGCCGACGACCGGGTCCTGCCCATGCCCTGCGGCGGGGCTATGGCGTTTCGGCCGCTCACGACCCCGACGACCGCGCACCCCGTCCCAAAGGCCCCAGGGCGCGACTTCTCGGCGGTCATGGGGCCTTTTCGGGACGGCCAGGGTGCACCCTATCTCCTTGTCGGAAAATACGAGGTCAGCCGTCTCCAGCTCGAGGCGGTGCGGGCGTATGCCAGCGCCACTCCATGCCCGTCGCCCGAGTTGGCGAACGGTCGGCGCGCCGCCTCCACTGTCGCCTGGCAGGAGGCCGCGGGTTTCGCCGACGACTGGACCGCCTGGCTGCTCGCGGAGCCCCAGGGACTCCCGGATTGCGCGGCCGGGGCCACTCCCTGCATGCCCCGAGGAGAGGGCCAGCCCGCCGTGGTCCGGCTGCCCGAAGAGCCGGAATGGGAGTTTGCCGCCCGCGGGGGGCTCGCTGTAGCCCCAGAGATATTCGCCCAGGCCCAGTACCCCATGCTGGGCGGCATTGCCCGTCACGCCTGGAGCAAGGACAATGCCCGCGGCCAGGTGCAACCCATTGGCACCCGGGCACCCAATCCGCTCGGGCTGCACGACCTCTACGGCAACGTCTCCGAGACCATGCTGAGGCGCACCCTGGGGCGCGGGAGCCAGGGTCCGGTTCCGGTCTTCGTCGTCCGCGGCGGCGGTTATTACGACCCGCCGGAGTCCTTGAAGGCCGACCTGAGATTCGAGGCCGCGACCCACAACCGGGATGGGCGGGTGCGCACGAGCGACACGGGGTTCCGGGTGGTGGTCTCCGTCGCAGCGGACCCGGCACCCCGCAGCTTGTTGGCCGACGCGCCCCAGGCGGTCCCGGGCGCGTCGCCACCTGCAGCGGATACCCCGGGCGCGACCGGCCCGGATTCCAGTCCGGAGCGCATCGAGGCGGCGCTCGGGCTCGCACTGAGCAGCGTCCTGCCCAGTATGATCGAGCTCCCCGGGGGCAGCTTCCGGATGGGCTCCCCGGAGTCCGAGAAGGGTCGGTCCAGAGACGAAGGCCCCCGCCATCCGGTCACCCTGAAGCCCTTCGCCATCGGCCGGACCGAGGTCACATTCGCCCAGTACGACACCTTCGCCCGGGCCACCGGCCGCCGGATGCCCAGGGACTGGGGCGCCGGCCGCGGCACCCGGCCCGTGGTCGACGTCTCCTGGCTGGACGCCAACGCCTATGCCGCCTGGCTGCGGGAGCAGACGGGCGACGCCTACCGGCTCCCCACCGAGGCGGAGTGGGAATACGCCGCCCGGGCGGGCAGCGAGGCGCCCTTCTGGAGCGGCAGTTGCCTTGGCCCGGACCAGGCCATCTACGACAGCAGCCGGAGCTACCCGGGCTGCCCCCCCAACCCCAGGGGTCCGCGTCGCCTCCCGGTCCCGGCCGGGACCCTGTCTGCGAATCCCTGGGGCCTGCACGAGGTCGCCGGTAACGTCGCCGAGTGGGTGCAGGACTGCTGGCATCCGGACTATGCCGGTGCCCCGGCCGACGGCAGTCCCTGGCAGCAAGACGAAGACGGGGACTGCGCGGTTCGCGTCGTCCGCGGCGGCGGCTGGAGCTATGTCCCTTGGGCGCTACGCTCCGCCTACCGTACCTTCAGCCCCGCCGCCCGCGGGCAGGACGCGATCGGCTTCCGCGTCGCGATGTCCTTGTGACCTTTGCGCAAGGATTGGCCATCCGCCCCTGTGGCATCTTGGCCCCGTCGCCGAGCGGGCGATCCGCGAGGAGGGGATCGAATAGAAGATGGAGCAAGCGAGCGCAGAGATCTTGTAGGCTGAGACACGAACAGGCGATAGGCCATCACCGTGTGCGCTCGGGTCAGGCTCGTGGAGCCTCAAGAAAGCCTCACAAAGCCATAGTTGATTTAGAGCGGCTGCTCCCAGGCGCAGAACGGAGGGCAGCTGCTTCGTGGGATATACTCCATTGCGATCGAGCAGCGAGCGAGGCGGCGAGCCAGTGATCTTCGGCGAGCTACCGACCAATCAGGCCGAGGATCCGATCCTCGCCCACACCCTGAAGGTCCCGGGACGCACATGGTGCAAGGGCCGGGTGCTGACCGGGGACGACGTCGTGGCCTTAGTAGCGGCGGGCATCGAGCGGGTCGCCGGTGCCAGGCTCGCGGCGGGCGAGCTGTCGGAGGACGTAGCGGCGGCCGAGATTGCCAGCCTGAACGCCGGCGAGCACCTGGTGGCGCGCCCACCGCACAATGGCCGCTGCAACCTCTACGCGTCCGCCCCCGGCCTCTTGCAGGTAGACCGCGAGTGTGTCGACCGGCTCAACGCCATCGACGAGGCGGTGACGCTGGGTACCCTGCATCCCTGCGCGCCTGTCCTCAAGGACCGGCGGGTGGCGACGGTTAAGATCATCCCCTTCGGGGTCCCGGCCGATGTCATCGATGCCTGGCGCCGGATCGCGGCCGGTCTCCCGGTGGATGGTGCCGCCCTGATGGGGATGGGTGTCGGCGGCCTGCTGCACGGCGCCGATGACCCGATCAAGGAAGAAGGGGAGACGCCGCCGGCCCCCGCCGCTGGCTCTGCGCCTCGGGTGGCGGCGCTGGTCCTCGCCGCCGGGACCTCCTCGCGCATGGGCGGACAGAACAAGCTGCTGCGGGTCTTCGACGGGCTGCCCCTGGTCCAGCATGCCGTGGATGCTGCCTTGGCCTCGCGCTGCACACAGGTCCTCGTGGTGACCGGCTGCGAGGCAGAGTCGGTGGAGTCGACCCTCGATCGGGACCGGGTGTCCATTGTCCGCAACCCGGAGTACGCGAGCGGGATGTCGACCTCACTGCGCTGCGGTCTGGCCGCGCTGCCGACGGATCTAGCGGCGGTCTTGGTTGTCCTCGCCGATATGCCCAGGGTCTCCGCGGCCTATATCGACCGGATCGTCGGGGCCTTCGACCCCGATCAGCCGACCATCGTTGTGCCGACCTTCCAAGGCCGGCGAGGCAATCCGGTCCTCTGGCCCCGTTGCTACTTCGCCGAGCTGCGCGGGATCGTCGGCGATACCGGGGCGCGGGGGCTGCTGGAGACCCATGCGGCGGACGTCATTTCCGTCCCCATCGAATCGGACGCGATCCTGGCCGATGTGGACACCCCGGCCGATCTTGCCGATCTGCTCTCCAAATGACCTCCGATCCGTTAACCCTGCGCACGGAGTTTCCGCTGTTCGCCGCTGTCGACGGACCGCTCCATTACCTCGACAGCGCCGCTACCAGTCAGATCCACCGCTCTGCCCTGGATGCGACCGTCCGGCACGAGACAACTGCCCGCGCCAATGTCCTGCGCGGCAACTATCGCCTTGCAGAAGCGGCGACCGCGGCCTACGAGTCGGCCCGCGAGCAAGTCGCCCGGTTCCTCAATGCCAGCTCCCCCGACGAGATCGTCTTCACCTGCGGTGCCACGGCAGCCCTGAATCTGGTCGCCTGGTCCTTCGGCGAGCGGCTCGTATCCGGCGACGCGGTGTTGATCTCGCAGGCCGAGCACCACAGCAATCTGGTCCCCTGGCAGCGCCTGCGCGAGCGCACCGGCATCGCCCTCAAGGCCCTGCCGCTGACAGGGGAGGGCCGCATCGATACCGACGCGTTGCCGCGCTTGGTCGGCAGCCGCTGCCGGCTCATCGCGGTGACCCACTGCTCCAATGTCACCGGCGCCATCACCGACGTTCCCGCTATCGTTGCGGCCGCTCGCGGCGTCGGCGCCCGGGTGCTCCTCGATGGCGCTCAGCAGGTCCAACACGGGCCTGTGGATGTCCAGTCCCTCGGCATCGACTTTTATGCCTTCTCCGGACACAAGTGTTTCGGCCCCACCGGTGTCGGCGTGCTCTGGGGACGCGCCGGGATCCTGGCGGACCTGCCCCCGTTCCTCTACGGCGGCGGTATGGTGGGCAGGGTCGACATGGACGTGGCGACCTTTGCCGAGCCCCCCCGGCGTTTCGAGGCCGGTACCCCGCCCATTGCCCAGGCGGTCGGGTTGGGGGCCGCGCTGGATTGGATGAGGGGACTGCCGTGGGACCGCATCCGCTGGGACGAGCTCGGGCTCGCACGCCAACTGCTCGAAGGGCTCTCGCGGATCGAGGGAATCCGGATCATCGGCCCGACCGACCTGGCCGACCGCCAGCCCATCGTCTCGTTCCATCTGCCCCGCCTGCACCCCCACGACATCTGTCAGGTCCTGGACGAGCGCGGCCTGGCCTTGCGCGGCGGCCATCACTGCGCTCAGCCACTCCTGCGCGCGTTTGGGGTGGACAGCGCCACGCGGGCCAGCATTGCCCTGTACAACACCGCTGAAGACATCGAGGCCCTGCTCGCCGGGCTCGACGACGCATTGAGGATACTGGCTTGAACGACGCCATCTATCACGAGGCGATCAAGGACCTGGCCCAGAAGGCCCACGGCAGCGGGCATCTCCTCTCCCCCGACCGTTGCGCCCGGCTTGACAACCCCCTGTGCGGCGACCGTATCGACATCGAGCTGCGGCTGGCAGACGACGGTCGCATCGCGGAGCTGGCCCATCGGACCAAAGGCTGCCTGCTGTGCCGCGCCTCCGCCTCGATCCTCGGCCTGCACGCGCCCGGTCAAAGTACCGGCGCGATCGGGGGCATCCGCGCGGAGCTGACGGCGATGCTCGTGGCCGGGGGGCAGGTTCCGGTATGGCAGGAGCTGGAGCTCTTCCTTCCGGTGCGCCCGCACCGCAGCCGGCACGACTGCGTGCTACTGCCGTTTCGCGCCCTGCAGATGGCGTTGAGCCGGGACGCCCGACCCCTGCCGCCGATGGGAGGCTAGCGGCGGCAGGCGCGCCAGCGCTCGCGACCGTCCCGTCGGTAGGCAGGCGCAAGGCCCTGCAGGGCTATCGGGGCCTCGGAGGGCATGCGTCGATCGCGTTTTCTTCAAAAAAACCGTGCGTCGCTCATGGTTTGCGCAATCCAGGGTCTTCCCTTACCCTCGCGGCTCAGCCGCCTGGTCTGTGTGCCCGGTTAGGCGGATTCGATCGAAGACTTGAGGCAATGCGGCTGGAGCCCGTTGCGAAGATCCCGATCCCCGTGGCCAGTCCGAACGGAGCTTGGCGGCGCGGGTGCATGACGAGACCTCCCGACCCCATGAAGCCTAAACGCCTCGACCTCTCGCGGATTGCCGGCGCCCTGATCCTATGCTCGGCGAGCTTCCTGTCCGGCTGCGCGAGCATGGACTTTTTCGCGAACGAGCCGGTGCGCACCGACCGTTTCGTCCTCCCGTCCGAAGACACCGACGTCGTAGGGACAGTCCAGGTCGTCGTTGCCCAGAAAGAAGATACGCTGCCGGATTTCGCGCGCCGGTACGGCCTGGGACACAACGAGATCGTCGCTGCCAATCCGGGCGTCGATCCCTGGCTGCCCGGGGACGGGACCAAGGTCGTCCTTCCGACCCAATTCGTGCTTCCTAATGCGCCGCGCCAGGGGCTGGTCTTGAACCTCGCCTCGCAACGGATGTTCTATTACCCGCAGCCCAAGAAGGGAGAGCCTCAGGTCGTGATCACGCATCCGGTCGGAATTGGCCGGGAAGGCTGGAGGACCCCGCAGGGGACATTGCGGGTCGCGCAGAAGATCGAGAAGCCCGTCTGGCGCGTGCCTGCCTCGATCCAACGGGAGCATGCGGCCCGGGGCGATCGTCTCCCGGCCGTGGTCAAGGCCGGACCCGACAATCCGCTCGGCGAGTACGCGATGCGCCTGAACCGCCCGAGCTACCTCATCCACGGCACCAACAAGCCCTATGGTATCGGGATGCGCGTCAGCCACGGATGCATCCAGCTATACCCCGAGGACATCGCCCGCCTGTTTCCCGAGGTGCCGGTCGGCACGCCGGTGCGCATCGTCAATCAGCCATATCTTGCGGGTTGGAAAGACGAAAAGCTCTATCTCGAGGCGCATCCGCCGTTGGAAGAAGAGGCGCGGGCCTGGAAGGGTAGCCTCAAGCCGATGGAGAAGGCGGTCAACGCGAGGATCGCGCGCGCCCCAGACGCGGTGGATTGGGAAAAGGCACGCGAGGTGGCGCGCGAGGTCCGTGGGCTTCCCGTTTCGGTCTCCCCCGGTAGCCCAGGCATCAACGAGATGCTGGCGCGAGCCCCGCGCGTGCCGCGCACGCCGCCCTGGGCGGAGCGAGAGGGGGGCGCAGGCTAGCCGACACTGTCGCCTCAGGCGACGGTCACCTCCGGCGACAAATAGACGTCCTGGATGGCATTCAGGAGCTTCACCCCGTCCTCCATGGGCTTCTGGAATGCCTTGCGACCGGAGATCAGGCCCATGCCGCCGGCGCGTTTGTTGATCACGGCGGTGCGCACCGCCTGATGCAGGTCGTCCTTTCCCGACGGGCCTCCGGAATTGATCATCCCGATCCGGCCCATGAAGCAGTTGGCGACCTGATAGCGCACCCGGTCGATGGGATGGGTGCCTGACAGCTCCGAGTAGACCCGCGGGTGGGTCTTGCCGAATCCGATCGCCGTATAGCCGCCGTCCGTGGTGGCCTGTTTCTGCTTGACGATGTCCGCCTCGATGGTGACGGCCAGGTGGTTGGCTTGGCCTGTGAGGTCAGCGGCCTCGTGGTAATCGATGCCCTCGTGCTTGAAGGCGGGGTTGCGCAGATAGGCCCAAAGGAACGTGACCATGCCAAGCTCGTGCGCGCGGGCGAAGGCGGCGCTGACCTCCTGGATCTGGCGTCGCGACTCGGCCGAGCCGAAATAGACGGTCGCGCCCACCGCCACCGCGCCCATCTCGAAGGCCTGACTCACCTGGGCGAATGGGGTCTGGTCGTAGATGGTCGGGTAGGTGAGCATCTCGTTGTGGTTGAGCTTCACCACAAAGGGGATCTTGTGGGCATAGCGTCGGCCCACGGAGCCCAGGACGCCCAGCGTGGATGCGACGGCGTTGCAGCCGCCTTCGATGGCCAGACGGACGATGTTCTCCGGGTCGAAATAGACGGGGTTGGGGGCGAACGAGGCCCCGCCCGAGTGCTCCACGCCTTGGTCCACCGGCAGGATGGACAGGTACCCGGTGTCGCCCAGACGACCATGGCCGAGCAGGGTCTGGAAGCCGCGCAGGACCCCGGGCTTGCGGTCCGAGGCCATCATGACCCGATCCACGAAGTCGGGCCCGGGCAGATGGAGCATGGACCGCGGAATGCCGCGGCTTTCGTGTCCCAGCAAGTCCTCGCTCTCCTCTCCCAAGAGTGCTCCGATGTCGATCATGTCAGCCTCCGTCTCGCGTTTGCCGCCAGTCTTGAGACCGCAGTCCGGGCGCGATTGCACCATCGCCGCGCGTCCGGATCACTGGGTGCAGTCCGGGTCGCCGCAGTGCCGGGAGATGAATGCTCGCGCCTCCTCGCGCAGGTGCACCGCGCTTTGCCAATCCGCCGCGGCTGCGGTCAGGGTTGGACCAATGACCAGGGTCGCCCGGCCCGGGTGGGGGTAGAAGCGGGCGCCACGCATGATCTCGCGGGTACCGCGCAAGGCGACCGGGAGCAGGGGGACCGAGGCCTGGGCGGCGGCCAGGAAGGCGCCCATGCGGAACGGCAGGAGTCCAGGCTCCTCATGGAAGGTGCCCTCGGGGAAGAAGGCGATGGTTTCGCCGCGCTCAAGTACGGACGTCAGGCGCGCAAGCTCGCCGGCGCTGCGCAGCAGATCGAAGCGATCGACGAACAGGGTCCCGGTGCGGGTGAGCAGGATGCGGGCGAAGGGGTTGGACGCCAGCTCTCGTTTGGCGACGAAACCCAGGGGCCGATCCACCGCTTCGATCAGGAAGAGTGCATCCAGGTAGCTCTGATGATTGGCGACCAGGACGAAGGGCTGCCCCGGCGGGGGGATCCGCTCGCGTCCCTCGACCTCGAGACCGATGAAGGCGAGCCGGCGCAGCAGCCGGATTCCGCCGCGCACCAGTGCCCAGCGCCACGCGGGTC
>JBGSOR010000351.1:0-27219 GCA_041738985.1 Chromatiaceae bacterium
CAGGGCGTCAAACCGAGTTTCACACCACGAGTTGCTAAGAGTGAAAGTCACTGTGATGGCATGAAAGGTACGACCGCCTCGCTGAAAACCTGGAAGGGGCCGAAGCCAGCTTAAGCTGAGACTGTGAGCCTGATTGAGGACAGCGAGGTACGCGAATTCCATCAGGGCACGGGGATCGGATCGCTAAAGATCCCAACAACGATGCCGGATATATGGCCGCAACGTTTCCTTCTGCTGATCAGCGATTTTCCTCTTGCATCGCAGGGCGAAGCATATATGGCCCCTTTTGCCCTAATTCTCCCCCTTTTACCCTTTTTCTCAATCTGGCTCCTTTGACCGCACTTGGAGGTGTCGAGGATTGTGCGCCCCCCGCAGGCTCAAACCGTGAGCCCGCCGGCCGACCCCGGCGGACTCGGTTGCCCCGGCTGAGCTACGGCGCTAATCACTTTCTTTTTTTAACGTTTCCGACACACGATAACCTCTGTATATTCGCCAAGTATCCCGATGTGGCGATCCGAGAACCGAATGATCTCGACCGCGAAGGGTGCCCACTGAGTGATTAGCTGGTGTATGTCGTAGCCATAATCCCAAGTGACCAAAGCCCCTTTCCCGTCAATGGGGTTGCCGTGATACTCGGGCGGTTGCTTCAGGAGTTCAACCGCTCCGTCACTCCGTATTCTTGCCAGGGGTTTCGAAGGTTTGGATTGCCATTTCCTTATCGGAAAGGTCGAGATATAAAGTCCGCCGCGTTTTAGCGTCCGGTAGATGTCACGGAACTGGTCGGCAGGATTGAACACGTGTTCGGTCACATCGAGCGAAAGAACTAAGTCAAAGGCTTCGTCGCCGAAAGAGGTTGCTTCGATATTCTCGTTCCTCCAACCATCTACCATGGTACCCAATGGCCTTTCAGGGAAGTAATGAGTTCCGACATAATTCGACGCTTCCGCCCTGATTTTCATCGAAATACCGCGGTTCATCGGAGAGCTTTCATGGATCGCGCAGTTACGCCAATCTGGCTTTTCGCGGTGCAGAACATGCGCAAGCGCACGTTCACGCGGTGCGGAGCTGTTTATGCAACTCTGGCAGAACAGCGTGCCGCGATACCATTTGCCTCTCGCGATGAACTTCGCGGGGGCCTCGCAAATCGGACAGTAGCCGTCAATCTCAAGGTGATGTGCTTCTTCAGCCATAAAATTGCCACGTGCTCGCTGCGACCTTAACCCGCAAAGGCATTCGGCGCCAGTCTATTGGAATCTGAATTTCCTCGGTTCTCTCAAGGCGCCAACTTCAGTAAGGCGCAGCGGACCCTGGTAGGAGCGTGCGCACGGACGAAGGCTACGCCCGAGACAAGTGCAACGTGCTTGTCAAGAAAGTGGGCGCCTTTAGCACCTCGCAAGTTTCTGCACGTACGTATACGCCAAGTGCATCCGACAATCGCATTTGAATGGCGAGCAGCACCTGGCCTCAAACTTAAGCCGAGATCAATGACGGTTTGGCATCAGGGTGTGACGGACGTTTTCCTCCGCAATGCCCAATGTGGAGGAAATCAAAGAGCTGATATTGCTCTTCGACACCAGATGGTCCACAAAAGAATCTTCCAAGTACTCAAGGTTACGTGGCTGGCGAAAGATCATCTCGCCACTTTTCAAAAAGCGTTGTCTTAGCTTCCGGTTCGAACTCTCACATTCACCGACAAGGCGGAGTCTATACTCCGGCGAGAGGAGAGTGAATCTGCCAAAAGCGGAAGTGGGAAAAGCTGTCGCCAACATGTTTACAGCCGACTCTCGTAATTCTGCATGAAAAAGCATATTGTTCATTCTGCGTAGCACCTCGCAAGCGGGCGGGCTGATTGACTCGTTAATTACCGATTTAGCAATGCGAGCCCCCTTAACGTCTTCGATATCGAGAACCCTGTGGATAAAATCGAGAATTAAGTTACCGCCTAGCATGCAACTCTTATCGTACTCATATGCAACAACCGACGCGGTCGGGATGCTCGCTTGGAACCATTCCAGGTGACGATCTATATCGGTAAAATACGGCTTGAATTCATGAATTCTTCTCGTTTCTCTATTTTGCCTCACTTGTTGATTGTAGGCGCTTTCTGTTAGAGCATCCTGCAACCGAACGTAGAACACGAACGTTACGCTTTCAAAAAAATCCGGCATGACCGCGAGCTTATGAGGATCTAAACCTTCCGAGAACATCTCCGAACTAATTATTACGTCATAAGCGCCGGCGCAATTCTTGTAATGTCGAAGAACTTCGGCGAGGTGACGGTGAGCCTCCTCAGGGCTCTTAAGCGATTTCAGAACCGCAGCAAGGTTGTGATGTGCGTCAAAACTTAGTGAATCCGGGTAGCAATAGCGGTTTGCCATAAGCCACGGTCTGTTCTCCGCGAGAAACCTCTGTATTGCCGACGTTCCAGTCTTGTGCAGACCAGCGTGAACTAACAGTCTACTCATTAACTGCGAAACTCCCAACCCCTAGCGAGTCGCATGGGGTAACAGTTGGTGCAGAATTTTACCCAGAATAGGATGATTTTCCAGAGTGATCGCTTCTTTCGCTAATTCCGGAAAATATCCGTAAAGAATATCCAGCCAATTCTTCATTTGCGCAATTGTCTCGTCGTGCATCAAGTATTCTTTCTGCTCGACCAGCCGCCGATAAAACGACATCGTCTCTGGAAGAAGCTTTTCCCCTTGCGAAAGCACGCCCCCCATCACACTTGAGCTGTGCCGCCGATGATAATTCAACGGCTCAGCGAGATAGGCCACCTTACCTCTCTCCGCCACGCCGATCCAAAACCACCAATCGCCGGAGAACCAATAGTTCTTAATATCCGGTAGGTCATTAGGAACTGCGCATCTCCTAAACACAACTGCGCTGGCGTTGGGGACAACGTTCTCGATCAGCAAGCATCGCCTTAAGAGATCCCTTCCATCAATACAAAACGACGAGTGCCACAACTCCGGTTGGCGCTCGCCATAGTAGCTCTTATACGCAAACCCCGAGCTCTTTCCTTGATCATCCACCATGATCGAGTCCGTATACGACATCACGACTTCCTCGTCGTCAAAGGCCGACACCAGTTTCTCGAGAAGCCGCGGCTCGCAATAGTCGTCCGCTTCCGCGATCCAGATGAGGTCCCCGGTCGACGCCTTGATACCGAGTTCCCACTGATGAAAGACGTTTCCAGAATTCCGTTCGTTTCGAACGATTTTACACGGTATCGCAGCCGCCTCGACGATCACTTGTATGAGCGGCAAGCTTTCATCGGTCGAGGCGTCGTCAAGTATGATCACCTCATCCGGCGGGAGGGTTTGATCCAGAATCGTTCGAAGGCGTAGCTCTAGATACCTTTCGTAATTGTAGTTTGGAAGGATAACACTGATTCTTGGTCTTGGCCGCTCCGGATCCCGTACCAGACTAGCGGGCGTCTTACCACCCAGCAAATCTAGGAGCTTGCGCATGTACGGTTCGTAACCGAAATGATTCCTGCTGAAGCGGAGGTTCCGCTCTCCAATCCGCTCGCGCCTTTCGTCGTCGACGAGCAGCGCGGTGACTGCCTCTGCAAAGGTCACGACGTCCAGATAGGGTGCCAAAGCCCCCGACTCTTCTCCGACGATATCGACGTAACCCCCGCCCCCCTCGAAGGCCACGACAGGCAACTTGCCATCGAAAGCCTCCATCACCACGCTGGGAAACGGATCTTCGCGCGATGTCAACGCGAACACTTCTGATGCGAGGTAGAAGCGCGCGGTATCGTCCACCCTGCCCGTGACAAAGAACTGTTGCCGAAGATTAAGTCGCTTGATATCGTTGTCTATATAGCTCGCTATCGGTCCGTGAAGCTCGCCGACCCAGACAAAAGCGACGTCTTCCGCAGGAAGGCTATCGCACACGATAGCGGCGATTCGGACGAAAAGGTCAACTCCTTTACGCATATCCCCATAACCGCAGCTCATGACGACTTTCGCGGCAGGGGCGATATTCAATTCTTCTCGGACGCTCCGCCGAAGCTCCTCACGCCGGTTATGGTAAGGGTTAAACGAAATACCTTGAGGCGCCAGCAATATCTTCTCGTCTGGCACACGATAATGCTCGCAGAACGCGTCTTTGACGTAGCGGGACGCGAAAACAAGATTGTCCGCCTGCGCCGCAACGAGTTCGCAGCGGCTTTCAAGCTGATATTCTGCGATCAAGGCCGGGAGTTCGTGTACAAGGCTGCAAACCTTGAAGCCGGCATCCTTGAGCATTTGCACTATTTCGCCTGTGACAACCGTATTGCATATGGCTTTGGTGATGCCCATCGCCGCGTAGTGATTGATGCATCCAAGCGCTGTGTTCTGCCATCCGTCATGCGTTCCCAGAACCACAACGGAGCCGATCTTCTCGTACTCCGATACTAAATCGCCGCCTTCCAGTAAAATAATGATCACGTCCAGGCCTAACGTTCGCCGAAGGCAACGCGCCATATGCATCAGATTGATTTGGGCCCCATTGAAACAAGCGTTGTGTCCAACTAAGAGAATGCGCTCCGTCGCTGCACGTCTATTAGCGGGAAAAGATGGCAGACCGTGTGACCAATAAGTCTCAAAAGACGCATACAACCCGCTTGTTTTCGCTCGTCTGGTCGCTTCCAGCAACTCGTAACCGAAAAACTCGTCGGGCTCTAGGTTTGACCCTTCCGCCCATTCGTTCCACGCATTGACGAAAACAAATGGTTCGGACAGCTCTTGAAGCGCTTTGCTCACATTGGCAGTGAGCCAACGCTCGTATGTACTGACCGAAAAATAATGGTAGATATGCGCCGAGCTACCGCGTCGGGCGGTGTTGTCCCAAGCTAGCATGCAAGCTCTATGTAAGGGGTAGGGTTCTTTCGGTCTTTTTATGGCGCATTCTGCAAAATGTTGATAGTTGTAAACCTTTCCCGTGAATTGGGAATGCATCTGCGGTAGTGGATCAAGCTCCCTGTGGAAATCCAGGCCGGGATGCTTGTCTCTCACGGCGTGCGGAGGAAACTCGACTGCGGCATCGAAGCCGATCGCTGCTGGATCGTCGAACCCAAACGACTGAACGGCACACAAGTAGATGCCGTCCAGGCCATTGGCCTGGCAGTAATCTCGCCAGAATTGCGCCGTCTCCCTAGGATGGGATAGCTTGTCCGCCCTGTACACCAGCAACATCGGCTTGTTGTCGGCACGCAAATAGTGCGGGTGCTTCAATATTGGTAGACAATCTTCGATGAATGCGCGGTCATTCTCGGGCTTGTGATCCAATGGCATGAGAACTTCCCCGGACATGCCATCCCAGCTTCGAGTCCATTCCTCGTTTACCCAGCAAATGCAAAAAGGAAATGGCCCGGTGCGTCCGTCCATCAAGTCGCGAAGTGGGCGGTCAAGCAACCTGTGTCCATTGAACCAGTAGAAATAATAACAAAAAGCATCGATCTCATATTGCCTGGCCAAAGCAAATTGGCGGTTGACGGTCTCGGGGACCCGGAGATCGTAATAACCGAGCGCGGAAGGCCGGCGGGGCTGCAGGTGGCCGCCGAAAGCAGGTTTACCGGTGGTGACATTGTTCCACTCCGTGAAACCATCTCCCCACCATTTGCTGTTCTCGGGGATGACGTGAAATTGCGGAAGATAGTAAGCAATGACCTTGGGCCGCCGTATGCATTTCCGGGGGCTTAGGTGTGTGAGATTCTCCAAGCGTTGCCTAAAATAGCCGCGGTCGATAAGCTGCAGCGCTCTAAGGATGATCGATCTTTCATTCTGGGGTTCGCCAGCTTGCTGATAAATGTTTGCCAAACCGATATAGGCGTCTTCCCGATCTGCGATGGCATCGATGGCAGTC
Source organism: Chromatiaceae bacterium (assembly GCA_041738985.1). Classification (GTDB taxonomy): domain Bacteria; phylum Pseudomonadota; class Gammaproteobacteria; order Chromatiales; family Chromatiaceae; genus Thiodictyon. The sequence goes on from JBGSOR010000351.1 coordinate 5,860, forward strand.
GAATAGGCGGAGACAGCTTCAGCGTGTCTCTGGCAAAGCGCGTGCAGACGACCGACCTTGCATAGTGCTTCGTATTTTTTAGGGCCATCGGACTCCACGTTTACGATCGTTTCGAGCGTCTTTAGCTGGCCTGGGAAATCGCTATACGTTTCCTGAAGGTTGAGGAGCCGATACAAAAGCTCCAGCGGCGGGCTTCCCGGAGTGCTGCACAGAACTTGCAGCGCTTGCTCGAAGGATTCCATCGCGCCCAAATGATCGCCCTTCCTCTCGAGCGCGTTACCGAGGCCGATAAAAGCCCAACTCAATCGCTGTTCGTCCAGCACGATGCGATAGTTGTTTATCGCGGCATCCAAATCCCCAGCAGAGAGAAGCTGCTCAGCCAGTCGTCCACGATAGGGTATCGAACGCGGTTCCAAAGAGCAGGCTTCTTTGAGAAAAGAGACAGCCGAGTCGACAACGCCTAATCGGCGATAGATTTCCGCGCAAAGAAAATATCCCTCTGGTTCATCGGGATACTCTTGGTTCGCGGTGAGTGCTAAATCTAAGGACGCGTCAAGGTCGCCGTCGCTGATCAACCGTCTTATCTCGGCGAATACTTCCATAGGATATTTTTCTTTCATCACGGAATGATCCAAAACTTTTCTAGATGTCCCTGGGGCGACAGCGCACGAAAGCGCTGTTCCTTTCGCGTCCCCGCAGAATCTTTACCTGATTCGAGCCGTAGGCGGTTCAGACACAGATGCGAACTAAGGGCTCGAGGGGCTTGCTGAGCTCGGGACCATACCTCATCGAATCTCCTCCCCCAACGCCCGCCGCATCCCCGACGTCACGGGTGACATGATGTACTCGAAGAAGGTCCGCGCCTCTGTCTGCACATAAGCGACAACCGGCATCCCCGGTGCCAGGGTTTTATCGTTCGGCAGCTTGATCGATCTGGGATCACCCTTGACGTGGGCCAAATAGTAGGGCGGCTCCCGCCCGTCTGGCGGCGTGATGGCATCTCCAGACACATAGGTCAGGGTGCCGTCGACCATGGGCGTATTATGTTGGTTAAATGCGGAAAGCTGGACCTTCGTCGCCTGCCCCAGGTGTACCGAGTCCGAATCCCTCGGGCGGATCTTGACCTCGAAGATCAGATCCCGCGCCTTGGGGACGATCTCCAACACCGTCTCCCCCGGTTTGACGACCCCGCCGATGGTGGTGGCCTGCAGGTTGATCACCTGCCCGGCGATGGTGGAGCGGATGGTCTTGCGCTGCAGCGCGTCCAACACCGGACGGATCTTCTCGCGGACCTCGAAAATGAGCTGGCGGGTCTCCTTAAGCTCGTCCTCCGCGGTCTTCGAATAGTCGTTCTGCAGGTTGACGATCTGCAGCTTGAGCCCCGCCAGGCTCTGACGACGCAGCGCGAGATCCGCTTTTCGCTGCCACAGCGACTGCTTCTCCAGGACCAGCTTGCGCTTCAGCTCGATGAGCGAGTTCTTGTCGATCGCGCGCTGCTCCGTCAGCCGTTTACCCGCCTGCAATTGCTCCTCGACATAGCTCAGCCCCTCCGCGGTGGCCTCGATCTGCGCCTGCAGGCTGGCGATCGCATCGCCCTCGTGCGCGATCTCGTCATTGATGAGATGGATCTGATCGAGGAGGGTCTTGAGTTTCGCCCTGAAGATCGCCTCTTCGTTGCGCACCATGGACAGCGTGTTCTGCGACGGGTCCTGCCTCAGGTCCTCGGGGATCGTCACGGCCTCCGTCAGGCTGGCCTCCGCCACCAGCCGCGCCTCCCGCGCACGCTGCGCATTCAGCGTGTCGGTCAGGATATTGAGGCCGGCGCTGGCATCCGTGTCTTCCAGCGTGATCAGGGGCTGCCCCACATCGACTTGCTCGCCCTCTTTGACGAGGATTTCGCGGATGATGCCCCCTTCCAGGTGCTGAACCGACTTGGTGTTGGTATCGATCTTGACGATCCCGTCCGCCACCACCGCCCCGCTGATGGGGGCCAGGGAGGCCCAGGCGGCCGCCCCGCCCAAGAACAAGACCATGATCAGGACCGCCGAGCGGACCAGCCGGGTGGACTCGCCGGTCCGGTCGACCGCGATCGCGAAGAGCTGCCTGCCCGCCATTATCGGGCCTCCCCCGCATCCGGCTGCGCTTCATCGGCACGGGTGTCCGCGAGCGCTGGTCTGCTCTCCGCGGGCAACCTGCGGGTCTGCCCGGCGTTGAGTACGCGCAGTACGTCCTCGTTCTTGCCGAACAGGTTCTGCTCCCCGCCGCGCAGGACCAGCAGCCAGTCCACGTCGCGGACGACGCTCGGCTTGTGGGTGATCACCACCACCGTGACCTTGCGCTCCATGAGATCCCGGATCACGCCGATCAACGAGGCCTCCGCCACGCTGTCCAGGTTGGAGTTCGGCTCATCGAGCACCACCAGACTCGGATCTCCGAACAGGGCCCGGGCCAGACCGACGATCTGACGCTGCCCGCCGGACAATCGGGCGCCGCCTTCGCCCACTTGGGTGGCGTACCCCTTGGGCAGCTTCAGGATCATTTCATGGGCGCCGGCCTGCTTCGCCGCGGCGATGACCGCGTCCGTGCTCGCCTCCGGGTCCCCCATGCGGGCGATGTTCTCCGCCACGGTGCCGGGAAACAGCACCACCTCCTGGGGCAGGTAGCCCAGGTATTGGCCGAGATCGGTCTCCGCCCACAGGTGCACATCCGCACCGTCCAGCCGGACATGGCCCTCGGTCGGTTTGAGCAGCCCCACCATCAACCGCGCGAGGGTGGTCTTGCCGGATCCGCTGGGTCCGACGATGCCCAGGCTCTCGCCGGCGCCGAGCTTGAAATGGAGTCCGCTCAGGATGCGCTGCTCGCGCGACAGGAGATAGAAGAGCCCTTCGACGAATACGTCCCCGCTCGGACGCGGCAGACGCACGGAGGCCACTTCGCGGGCCTTGGACTCCGCCAGGAGCTTGCTCAGGCGCGCATAGGCCGACCGGGCGCCGATGAACGCCTTCCAGGCGCCGATCACCTGGGAGATCGGCCCCATGGCGCGGCCCATCACGAGGACCGAGGCAATCATGACCCCAGGGGACACGCCCTGAATATTGAGGATCAGAAACGCGCCCACCGCCATCCCCAGCATCTGCCCACCGACGCGCACGAACTTGGCGAATCCCTGGATCCGCGCGGCGGAACGGGCGGCCTGTCCGCTGTGCTGGAGGGAGTCGTCGTTGAGCAGGCTCCAGCGCTCCTTCATGGCGGACTGCATCCCCAGGGCGCTGATCGTCTCCGAATTCTGGCGCGCCACGAAGGCAAAGGAGGACGCGCGCCGCGAGAGCTCGGTCGCCCGCTTCTGCTGCGCGGATGTCAGGCGATCCTCCGCCACGGTCAGGGCGAGGAGCAAAAGCGTCAGGATCAAGGTCGTCGCGGCCAGCGCCGGGTGGAAGAGATAGAGGATCAGGATGTAGATCGGGATCCAGGGCAGCTCGAAGAATCCCTTGATCCCCTGTCCGGTCAGAAAGGATTCCAGCTCGTTGACATCATCGAGCCCGTGCTGTGTCTGCTCGGGCTGGTTAATGCTGCGCAGACCACTCTCCAGGACCCGCGGCGCCAGCTCCCGCTTGAGGGTCGCGCCAAAGCGGTTGAAGAGCCGGGAGCGCAGGCTGTCCAGCACCCCAGCGATGACGAGCGCATAGAGCGCCACGCCCAACAGCACGAACAGGGTCTCGTTGCTGCGGCTCGCCAGGACCTTGTCGAACACGGCAAGCATGAAGAGCGGCGGCGTCAGCATCAGGATATCGAGCACGAAGCTCAGCACGCCGATGTAGACGAGATACTTCCTGAATCGGTCGACGATGTCCCTCATGACAAGGTTCTCTTGCTCACGTCACTGAATCGCGTAATGGGATCGCGTCATTGGATCCCGCAACGGGCATCCAGGATCTTCCTGTCGGCGCCGCCATGCCGGGGTTAGGTGCAGGTTGAGCACGTGGTGGGGGCAAGCCTGCGCACCCGTTCGGTGCGCTACGGGAACCCGGAACCTAACTCCGGGCGCAGGCAATCGCGGGCGACCGGTCGCGGCCGGGGGGTAGCCGGAATCCGGATCGAGGCCGGCCACTGGATACACCGGGTCCACTATCGCGCCTCCCGCAACACCTTCTTGAAGAATCGCTCGTACCGCACCAGGGCATCGCGCGCGTCGTACTGCGCGACGACCGTCTGCCTGCCTGCTGTCGCGAGGGCCTGGCGCCGCTTGGGATGGTCGAAGAGGTCATCCACCGCATCCGCGAGCTGCTCCTTCGAGAAGAAATCCACCAGCAGTCCGTTCCTCCCGTGCTGAATCACCTCTCTCACCGGCGCCGTATCCGAGCCAATGACGGCGCAGCCGGCGGACATGGCCTCCAGCATCGACCACGAAAGCACAAATGGAACCGTCAGGTAGACGTGAACGCCCGAGATCTGGAGCAAGCGCAGATGGGTCGACCACGGTACCTGTCCCAAAAAGTGAAGCCGCTCCGGATCGACATCCACGTCCGCGAGCAACTTCCCGCGCCATGTCTGGCCCGCGGGAAGCTTGCGGCCATAAGCTACGTCGTCCCCACCTGCAATGACGACCTGGCAATTGGGTCGCCTTCGGAAGATCTCCGGCAGCGCCCTCATGAACACATGGAATCCACGGTAGGGCTCCAGGCTGCGTGCGATGAAGGTGACCACCTCCATGTCGTGCGACAGGACCTTTCCATTGGGCAGCTCGAAGGTCGCCGAGGGATCCGGAATCACCTCTCTTGTATCGATACCCTCATGCATGACGGTGATCTTAGGATGATACTCGCGCGGATGCACATCCCGTTGCCAGCTCGTCGGGCTGATCCCCCCATCGCACGCTGCCAGGCTCAAGAGATGAAGGGCATTGCGGGTGCGGATGCGCAGCTCGTCGTCCTTCGCGATGGGAAATTCCGGGTCAAAGTCCGCATCCAGACCGCGCGGCCGATAGTAAAACTCGAAAAAACCGATCAGCGGCTTGTCCGGCAGTACATCCTTGACATAGAGCCCCTCTCCCCATCCGGTGTGAACCAGCGAGACGTCCGGAGTAAATCCCTGCTTTTCCAGATAATGGATCTCCGTTGCCACGGCTTGACCGTTGAGCACGCCAGCCTCCAGAGAGCGAAGGTAATTGTGCGCGTCCTTGCGCGGAGCGCGCTTCGGTTTGTAGACGCGAATCACGTGCTCCGGGCGGTCCGCCGCACCGACGGCAGGGGCCTGTCCCTGACAGATTCCCACCACCTGATGCGCCGGATCCCGCCCATAGCGATTGATCAGGTGCTTGAACTGGGCGGGTAGGTTTTGATGGATCAGGAGTAGCTTCATGGCGGGCGACCGGTAAGCAAGGGGGAGACTCGTGTTATCCAGTGGGTAGGCAAGAGGCATTCATCGGCATACCGCTACAACCAATGCAGCTATTCCTTATAGATGCTTTCGTGTTGTTGTAGCTTCGACCAATGCCTAGCCTTGTAGGACAATTCATTCTCGATTTTAATATGTTTCCTAAAGTCTTCGAAACCGATCTCGATCATGCCTGAGATTCCAGATTCATGCTCGTTGACATACGCGTTCAATACGCCGGGCCCGGTAACTGCCCACACATTATTAGAGGTCCTGGCGTGAATATTCGCCAGAACCTGTGTAAGCAACGTCAAGACGACTTCCGAGCCCTTCTCCGCAGCAATGAATCCATTCATTAGCTTACCATGCCATTTGCGTACAAAGATCAACTTATGGGATATATCGATCCAATCGGACAAGGGGCACGTTGGCTTTGTCCCCGCGTCGACATATACCCCGCCAAATATGTATAGTGCGCATAAACGGAAAAAATCGCTACGCATCGCAGGGAGCGCGCAACTACAATATCCTTTATGAAACTCGTAACCGAGATAGTCTGAAATCAACTTACTCGCAGAAACATCGTCGAAGCGCCGATAGCTCCAGTCTAGGTTCATCTCACACCATAGATCCATGAGTGCGGAAACATCTACCGGAGGTATCGATTTGTCCCAAAACTGTATTACATTGCGTTGAATCACAGATTGTTGTATCTAACATCGATCATCGTTTCGGCCAGCCGGAACTTGCGCGGGGCACGCCGCCGTTACCGCGCGCTTCGTTCCGCGGCGCAGCCTATCGCGCTTAGTAGTCGGAACGAGGATCGCGGCTGATTTAGCCAACTAGCTTGCTACCATAGGCGTCATAGACCGCGAAAAACGCCTGAACTATCTCTTTTGCCTCATATGGTCTACGGTCGCCCTCTTTAATTGTTCCAGATGCATCGGTCATTACCTCGCACCCCTGAAATATCTTTGGCTCGTCGATACGACAGCCGATACGTTTCGCAACCCAGGGATTCACTGGACAACGATATTGTCCAAGCGGTTCGCGCCCAAAGCCGGGGGCAATCTTTGGAGCAGATCCAGCAAACCCTACCTTTTGCATGAGGCGACGCCCGAGCTCATCGATCAAAACTTGTGCCGGATGGTTAAAAGTAAAGAAAAGACGTTCCTGACACATGTGCCCCTCAATCCAATCGGTTATGCACATATCTGTCTCCATCTCACGGGCTCGAAGCTCATCCATACTTATTTCCGGCACGCCAGCATAGGTCAGTTTATTATACGAATCGTCCTCATGTAAGAACAACGCATCCGCTGAAGACATCCCTCGGCGCCACGCGTCCACGAATGTCTTATTATGATAGACGCCTAGAGGGCCTAGAAGCGGTTTGCGCCCCTCGCCGCGGAGATAAGTAAGCTCCGGATTGTAACCCGCATAGTAAAGATTGGGCCATGTTTGCACACGATCGCCGTATTTACGGCGTAGCTCGCTGTTGCGCACAAACGTACAAGGGTAATCGTCAGTGACCCGCTGGGCAAGGATCAGGTCGGATGACTCGAAGATAGGCGCGTAAGCATTCTCCTCCGAATCTTTCAATAGGTGTACTATGGCAATACCTGAAATGGTCGCATTGGGCAATAACTCAGCGACCACCTGCGCCAGTGGGCGGGCCTGACAGTTACCTACGACAGCTATTTTCATCGACTAGAAAAATCGATAGGTCATCCAAGTGTGTCGCTTTTTCGTTGGACCTCTTCAAAAATCTGCAGGTCCAACTCATTCGTCTTGACGATATCGTCATACAGATCTGCCCCGATCTCGTCTTTCAAGTCAGCCAACCGATCGTTCAGCGATTTCCCCGCCTTTTGCGTCACATTCGCGTTGGTAGGCTTGAAATCGATATGCGGGAAAACGGGCTTTAACAATTGTTGTAGCTTCGCGAGAGATTTGTCGAATCGCTCGACCACACCGATAAACGGAAGGGTTTCGATGGCCACCGACACCCGCTCCTGCTCAGTCATTCGCGATCCATCGCGCATATCTGGGGCCGCGAAGGCCAGCCGGTAGGCCTGGAAGTTACGGATCGATCGATCGCCCTTGCGGTGCAGTCGCCATCGAATGTATCCAACGATGTCCGTCTCCTTGGCCATCCGCGCACCGTCGGTCTCGGCAATCTGTTTACGCTCGAACTCGTAGATGGAGCGGATCCGGTCGATGGGGTGCCGGACAAAGATGATCGGGTGCACCGTCGCGTTCGGCAGAACGGGAGTCGGCAACAAGGCGGTATGAGAGGAAAGCACTACAATTTCCGGATTTTGCATCAGGTACTCGGTGACGTTCTCGGCGCGCCAGCCCGGGCCCGGGCCTTCGTGCTCGCACCAGCCCGCCGTGAAGTTTTGCTTCAGGATGAGGTCAAGGGAGGTGCCTGCGTTCTTGAACAGGTGATAGTGCAGGATGACTTCACGGTGTGGTTGGCGCGACTCCTCGGCATCTTGTTGTTGGCTGTTTGTCATAGGCGCTGCCGGCGAGACATGTCTCAGCAATGAGGAAGTCGCTAGTGTGCCATTTGGCGCGGCAGTTTCCCAGGTATCCGACAGCGGACCCCCCAACCCAGCCAACGCTCTTTGCAGTGTAAGACGCCGGTCGTTGTCCAGATTGCCCCGAATGAAGGGTATCCTGGGGGGTCTGCTCGTGCGTTGGTGCGTCTGGGGCATCTCCGCTTCGATCATCGTTGCGACCACAAGGTCTTTTAGTAACGGCTCAAGAGTAAGGTGAACAGACTCAGTCATGGATAGGGTGGGGAGAGCGGAGCGAACCCTAACCTAGCCGTTTCGTTTGTTTCTTCAATCGTGCCCTTTTGGTTGCGGTGAGCGTGCAGGTTTCACCTTCCATTTGCGCTGCAGATCGCTCTTCCCCGCCCCCTGCAGCGCGGCGCAATCTTCTTAGTCGGGGCCTCGCTCGCCGTCGGCATGCGGCTTACCAGACGTGGCATGGGCTTTCGGCAAAAGCGTTGCCGCGCTCGATGGTCCGTTGCCAAATCCTAACCGTAGAGCGCGGGGGATATCAGGTTTCTAAGAACGTCTGACATCTTGTTCTGTCCCCGCCAGTCATTGTAGATGGTAAGCAACTGCGAAGCCGTCTCGTAGCTGTGTGCTTCGTAGGTCTCTAGGAGACGTTCTTCGAAGCTGGAAAGGCTTCCGCTCAGATGCGCGAATGCCTGCGGCAAAGCAATGCCATGCCAGGCTACGTCCGTGCCGACGCACGGGACGCCGTGCGCAAATGACTCGATGACTTTTCCCTTCATGCCAGCGCCGGTCAGCAACGGCGCGATCGACACGCGCGAGATCGAGTAAAGATACGCGAGTGTCCTATCGGAGACCGTGCCGTGTCTAACGACATTCGGAGCGGCGCGAAAATCCGCGCTCTCGAATCCGTATCCGCAGAGGTGCAACCTGGCTACGGGCAAACGTTTCAACACCCCCGGCCAAATATTCTCGATGAAATTGGCGATTGCCTCCCGGTTCGGAGGATGGTTATAGGAGCCGACGAAGATGAGATCGTTGCGCTCGACTCTGTCATCGGTCTCTTCGATCGACGGAAAATCGTAGGGAAAGACGTCGACAAGCTTGTTGCCAAAGTGAGGCTGAAGCAGGCGAGTTTCGTGCTCCGATAGAGAGACGATGTGATCGAATAGCGAGAACAGCATCCGATGTCTTGCTGCGTACTTCGCTATCGCCGCCTCAACAAGGGCTTCGTAGCCGGGCGCGTTGGGGTCGTGGTGAAAGCCGCGCAACGCGTCGATATCGTGGATATAAATCGATCTCGGGCAATTAAGCTTCTTGAGATGCCAGGTAAATTTTTCGGCGACCCCGATCCGGGAAACGAACGCATACCGGATCGACTGGCTTTGATGCTCAAGGAGATGGTCGAACCGCTTCCACCCCTCCGCTCCGGTGATGACCTCGATCCCCAACCGCTCCAGGTCGGCGGCATAGTTGCTGCGGTGATTGTTGGCGGGGATGAAGATGACGTAGTTGTTCTTCATGGCCGCGAGCGCTTGGCACACAACGTACATGGTGCGGCTACCCGCGTCGCGATCAGGCTCCGGTATATAGTGATCGAAGATCAGGGAGATAAATCGCTTGGGATTGTTCCGGCCGGTATGGAAGACCGTCGGCTTGCCGTTCTCGTTGAAGGTCGCCTCAAGGAGCGGTTTCCATTTTTGCTCGAACTTTCGCCGGTTGATCTTCTGATGGGACTTGAGTGAAGCGGGATCGTCCTCGTCCTGGCCCATGGTCGCGCCGTCCAGATGCGTGACCAGGGAAAGCGGGTTGACATAGACCTTATAGCCTTGCTGCCACGCACTTAGGCAGAAGTCCGACTCCTCGTAATACGCCGGTACGTAACGCCGGTCGAAACCGCCGATGCGGTCCCATGCGGTGCGCCGGATGCCGATCCAACAGCCGCTGACGTAGTCCGACTCGCGGATATTGAAGGCGTATTCGTCCGCTCGCTTCCAACCGCGATGGTAGTTCCACGCGGAGGCGTCTTTCCACAGCAAGCCAGAATTTTCCTGAATGGAGCCGTCGGCGTTCAGTACCAGTCCGCCGACCACCGCGGCATCGTGATGTGTGTCGAACGTCTGTAGTAGTTCTCCAATGGCGCCCTTGTGGACGATCACGTCGTTGTTGACGAGGATCACGATCTCGCCTGCGGAGCGGGCCACCGCTTCCGTGCAGCTCAAGAGAAATCCCAGGTTCTCCGCATTCTTGTAGATGGTCGCGTAGGGGAGAAAATAGCCGAGAATCCAACCGGCATCGACGTGCGCGGCGTCTTCGGCGATGACGATCTCGACCTGGTCGACGTTTCCGGCCTGCAACGCGCTGAGCACGCATCGCAGGACCAGGTCATCGCGGCCATAGGTCGGTATGATCAAACTGGCGCGCACGCCTCGGTCGTGGGGGGATTTGTGGGTCCGCAGGTCGTTGAGGTCCTGAACGGTCAATAAGCCGTTGTCCGGGCAAACGGCGTCCGAATAATTGCCGGGTACGCCAAGGAGGCGCAACCAGCGCGACCAGATACGATTAATGTCCGCAATTCCGCGCTCCCGGGTGCAGTATTCGACAATGCCGGCGTATTCGTTCGCGACGAACCGATCGTCCAGACCTTGCACGAAGCTTTGGCTAGCAATATCCGCCGGGGTGGTGAGGTAACGATAGAAACTGCTGCGGCTCACCCTGGGATTCAGGCTGCCCGCCAACTGCGGAGGAAATTGGGCGTAGAACGCGCCAGCGTCGATTTCCGGACAAACCCGCGTGATGTCGTCGATCGCGTTGGTGCAGCTCAGGAGCTCGTAATTCCGGATCAGTGCGTAATAGTCGCGGCCGTCCCTGCCGGTCTGCAGTACCGGGTGGGGGGACTGATCGGCGAGCCGACCCAGCCGAAACGCGGAGAACAGGCATCCCTTGGGGCGATTGTGCCTGAGGAGGAAGCACTGCTCCAGCCAGTCTGAATCGAAATAGGGGCCGAGCGTGTCGAGCGGCCGGTCCTTGGGCTTCGTCTGGAGCCAGCTCTGCAGATAGTGCAGCACCCGCTCGCCCTTCGGGGCAGGACTAGCGGGCGCCTCTCTGTTGACGTGGTCCAGGTCCACCAGGGCGCAGGGATTGACCGCATCGGGCCCCGTTGCGGCCTCGAGCCAGTCATCGAAGTAGGACGCGCGCTCCGGCCTGCCGTTTGCGGGGTTTCCCGCCAGGATGCCGTAGTCGGCGTTGGAGAACAGTGGGTTTGGCCCAACGTCCAACTCCGGTCTTTGACGCAGATACCATTCGAGGGGACTCGCAAGGTCCCGCACCTGCTCTCCAGCCAGGGCGGTTATGAAGCCGACGTCCACCCAGGGGGACGTGGCGTGCCGCCAGTTCTTGCGGTCGGACAGATAATCGAGCACCGCGTGCTCGGCGGTCGGGAAATCCCGTCTCACCTGGGCGGAATAGAAATCGCCGTCGAACAGGGCGCTGGTCGCAGCGCGCGCGACAAAGCGGCGGACAAAGCGGGGCAGTTGGCCCAGCTCCCCGGCAGGGTTGGTCTGGAATGCACCGTAGGTAAAGGACTTGACGGGCGTCGGAAACTCGGCGACTGCCATCGCCAGGCTGGCGTCCGCCGGGGTGAGCACGAATTCGTGGACCTCGCCGTCGAGCACGCTGGTCCAGATGTTGCCGTCGGGAACGCTGTCGGGGATCTCGTGCCGAAACGGAATCAGGTCCCGACGTCGTCCGGTCTGGGGCACATGGAAGCGGTCCGCCCAGATCCCGTCGATCCAGAGCTCCAGCTCGATATCTTCGTCTGCGTCGGCGGATTCGATCTCGACGTGTCCGGTCAACGTCTGCCCTTCGAGATCCGCGATACGGGCGGACCAGCCCGGCTGGTGCGGCGCCGGGAGCCGTTCCGAGGGGCTCTCGATGGGGACGCCGCTGGTCGCGTCCCGCACGCTCAGCTGAAGCTCCCGGCCGTCCAGATACGCGTTCGGGATGCGAATACGAAATCCACAGTCGGTCTTGCCATCCATCGGCGCTGCAGAATCTTCGCGCAGCAGATTCGCCATTCCGCGCGCAATCGGCCGATCCCGGTCGAGGACCTCGACGATCAGTGGCTCGTCTGGATCGTTGGCGTCGTACGCCCAGCCCTGGGCCAGGATGCCGCGGACTCCCACAAGGCGGCCCTGGATCTGGCTTGGGCCCCGGGAAGCGAGGTACTGCGTTAGGGCAATCCGTTTCTGGCTGTTTGCGATAGGCTCTTTGGCCCCGACGCATTGCAGGCTGAAGCTGTGCTCTAGTCCGTCGAAGAGCCGTTCCGGTAACTCGAGGGAGAAGGCGAATCTGGCGCTTGGGGACTCGATGTCGGCCAGGCCGTCGACTTCCTTGCTGGGAACGAATCGAATCAGCTCTTCCTCGCTGTCAAGGAGTGCGATCATCGGCGCCTTAGGCGTTCCGTTAGGGACGTAGACCCAGCCGTGAATCTTTCCGTTCTTGACCTTGTCGATCGTTCCGACGAAATCCGCGTCAAGTGTGCCGACTGGGCTTTCGACGGTCCCTAATTCCGTTCTCTCGGCTTCCCACGGGGCAAGAAGAAAGCCGGAATTGTCCCGGCTCTTGTTCAAGCGCATTACGTTGCTCACTCCATTAGTACCTGTTTCCGTTTGCGATCTTCGCGGCCATTAATCTTCGGGAAACGCCGCGCAGGCAGCGCAGGTGAGTGTCGAATAGGGATGATCGTGGCGCTCGAAGGCCGGGTTGTAATAGGGATCGCGCCGGAGCTGTCGTGGCCAGCGTTTGCGCATGTAGTCCATTTCCTTGTCGAGCCGGCTCCTCTTGTCGGCTGACCCGTCGCGACCGCGGGTCTTGGACCCCTCGTGGTAAAGCCGGGCATACGGTGTCCAGACATTGCGGTATCCGGCCTCGCCGAGCCGCAAACAAAAGTCCACGTCGTTGAATGCGACGCCCAGGTTGACGACGTCGAATCCGCCCACCGAGTCGAATACCGCGCGCCGGCAGACCAGACAGGCGCCGGTGACTGCGCTCAGGTTTTGGACGAGACCTGCCCGCATCATGTAGCCCGACTTATCGGCAGGCAGGCCGGTGAAGGGGTGCTCGGCGATTCCGTGGACGCCTAGGATGATCCCACCATGTTGGAGCGTTCCGTCGCGATAGAGCAGCTTGGCCCCGACGGCACCGATTCCGGGGCGGCAGGCGTGGCCAACCAGCTCCTCAAGCCAATCTGGGACAAGAACCTCAGTGTCGTTGTTGAGGAAGCAGAGCACCTCGCCGCTCGCGCGGGAGGCCGCAAGATTGTTGATGGCGGACCAGTTGAACGCGCCGGTGTAATGCAGGACTCGTACCTGAAGCTGGCGGTCGAGGGAGTCGAAATACTGCAGCGCCGCCGGGTCCGTGCTCTCATGGTCGACGAGCAAGATCTCGTAGTCGGGGTACTTTGTCCGCTCCAGGATGCTCTCGATACAGGTGCGCACCAGCTCCTGGCCGTCGCGCGTGGGAACGACGATGCTGACCTTGGGCGCTGGTTCCGGGACAGGCCAGCGGATTCGTGCGGCGAAGGTCCGGGGCAATCGAGGTATCTGGGGGTTTGCCAGGTAGAGGGCTTCGTCGATAGCGGCCTCGCCCTGTATCCGGCTGCGCTCGATGTGCGCACGCAGGACCGAGAGCGCGCGGGCCAATGCCTGTTCGTCGCCGAGGGCGTCGGTATCGGGCCTCACGCGATGCGTGAGCACCCGGGCGATGTGCAGCCATACGTGCGGCTCGATCCGTTCGGCCGCACGCAAGAGCAGGTCATATTGCCAGACGCCTTCGGGCTCGTCTGTCATCTCCGCCGCCAGGGACTCCAGTAGATCCCGGTCCAGGCAGACGGAGCCGATATACGGGGTGGAGAGCAGCAGGTCTGGATTGAAATCAGGCCGAAACTCGGGTTCGCGATGGGCACCGCTCTCGTCGATGCGGTCGCTGTCCGCATACAGGATCCTGGCCGGGGTCTGGGCGAATGCACGGGCGAACCAGGTCAGCGCGTCCGGGCCGAGCGATTCCCCCGACCGAAGCAAGAGCAGATGCTGGTTTCCCGAGTAACGCAGGACCTCCTGTAGGAAGGCGGGAGTCGTGTACTCGCGCGCATCGATCCAAAGCAATCTTCCGAGCTTGCCTTGATACGAGTGGGCCAGCAGCTCATAGGCCTGATCGTTCTGGGAGCGGTTGACGATCAGGTACTGGTGGCCGCTCAGGGCTTCCCCCTCCAGCGAAGCAAGTACGCGTTGAAACTCCGCGAGGGTGCATTTGGCGGTAAGCGGCACGACGACGCCGATGTGGGGCAGGAGAGTGTCCGGTTGCGACTGTCCACCCCCTCTGGCCTGGTATTGCAGGGTCGGTTGATGGACCCGTTGGTACCACAGGTCATAGTCGTCGAGCGAATGCGCCGTGCGCCGGCGCAGATTCGGCAGCTGCTCTTTCAGCTCTAGCAGGGTCTGTTCGAGGCGTTGGATCCGGCGGACGATTGCGGCGCTTTCCCGCTCGTCCTGGTCTGGCCGATAGCGGATAGGGTGACCGTCTACCAGCAGCGCTCCGGAGTCCAGATCCCGGACATTCAGCCGGTGTAGCTCCCGCCAGGGCGAGGCCAGGGTATCGTTGCGCAATAAGACGTTAAATCCATGATAGGTCTGGGCTCCAAGGAATTCGAGATCGTCACGTATCACGTCGGCCGTGGCAGTTCCGGCGGGCACGCCGTTGACCTCGAACTGGAGTCTCAAGACCTTGCTCAGGTTGTGGCGATCAAAGGCCCAGCCCGTGACTCGGCGACCGTCGACGAAGTCGATGGCCCCTTTGAGGCTGGTGGCGCCAATGGCAGTGCAGGCGAGGGCTTCGACGCGGTCTGGGGTCGGGCAACGCGACCGATCAGGGGCCGTGTCGCTGACCAGCTCGCCGGCGACCACACGACAGGGGCTGCCGGTCAGGTGGACCGCGCTCCCGGAATAGCAAAACCCGTAGAGGCAGCGACCATGATCGCCCGGTGAGGCGGTGGTCAGATCGAGACCGAAGCCGTGGTGCGCAGAAACCGCCCTGTCCGTCTTAAGGTCCGGTCGGTATCGGTCTGCATCGATGGTCGCGATCATCTGTCCGTCCCGGTATACGTCGATGCCTAAGGTCAGGAAGGGGCGCTGCGGATCCAGCGCCCACCCGACGATCTTGTCATCGGCGATACGTTCGACCGCGCCCGTCAGGCTCGCAATCGAGGCTAAAGGTGCGGCAGGGGTCTGAGCGACCGTACGCTGCATCTTGGCGAGTGCAGCGGTGAGCCGATCCGTCCAGCCCGGCAGCGTGTCGGGCGCGTGCCGCAGGACCCGAGTGAGAAGCCTGTCGCAGGCGTCAGGATCGTCGAGCCCTTCGCGCAGCTCCGCGAGCGGACGAGTGCGCACCCGATCCGAGCGGAAGAGCGGTATGCCCGCCTCGTCCCTGATCGAGAGGGAAATGGCGCTCTCGAGCGCCGGCCCGTCAGCTAATGCCAGAAAGGCCGCAACCGCGTCGGACACGGGGGTGCCGAGATAGGGTTTAGGGAGTAGCCGATCGTCTACCTCCAGATCCAGCTGCTTCACCAGGTTTCCGGCATGCTGCCAAACCACCAGGCGAACGGCATCCTGCACGTACACCTTTACGAACTGAGAACGATGCACCTAGCGACCCCGCGTTCTACCACGGCCCGACTCAGCCGCAGCGCTCTGAGTAATCTTTACCACGCAAACGTATCTTGCTGGCCCACGGATCCATCCCAAAGCCGTTGGCAGCCCCTGAGCAAACCGTTTTACAGCGCGTGCGGCGGGTTCACCAACCCGCGGCGGCGAGACGCGCCGGGACGGCGCGCCCGCCAACCGGTGGCCGAACCGCGTCCCGGCGTCCGCGCTCACCCTTCCTTGGTTATCGACGGCTTAGTGGATGGTCCAGATGCCGTCATCGTCGTGCTCGCTCAGATCCGTCAGCGTGACATTCTTCAACACGACGTGATCGCCGTTCTCACCCTCGATAACGACGTCATGGCCTGCCTGCACGATCTCGTAGGAGCCTGCGTGGGACAGGTCGATCATGTCTCCTCTACCAAGGCCCTCGACCACATCCGAGCCGTCGCCATCGCCCCAAACGAAGACATCCTTGCCGCCGCTGCCGACATCGATGGTGTCGTTACCCGAGCCGCCAGAAATGGTGTCGTTGCCCATCCCGCCGTCGATCGTGTCGTTCCCGGAACCGCCGAAGATCCAGTCGTTGCCGGAGTCGCCGTCGATCACGTCGTCGCCACGACCGCTGTAGATCGTGTCGTCGCCGTCGCCCCCGTCGATCACGTCGTCGCCACGACCGCCGACGATCGCGTCGTCGCCACGGCCGCCGTCGATCGCGTCGTCTCCTTCGCCGCTGTAGATCGTGTCGTCGCCGTCGCCGCCGTCGATAGTGTCGTCGCCGCGGCCGCCGTCGATCAGATCGTCGCCACGGCCGCCGTTGATCGCATCGTCGCCACGACCGCCGACGATCACGTCATCGCCACGGCCGCCGTCGATCAGGTCGTCGCCACGGCCGCCGTCGATCAGGTCGTCGCCGTCGCCGCCGAGGACCAGGTCGTTACCATCGCCGCCATCGACCGTGTCGTCGCCACGGCCGCCGTCCATCAGGTCGTCGCCGTCGCCGCCGAGGATCAGGTCGTTACCGTCGCCGCCATCGACGGTATCGTTGCCGTTGGAGGCGATCACAATGTCGTCGCCGCCTTTGGCATCGATGAAATTAGCACCCTTGTTGCCGAGAATGACATTGTCGCCGCTGTTGCCGATCACGGTCTTCGCGTGATCCGTCATGATCAGGTCATCATCGCCCGGCGTCATCCTGTATTCTTGAGCGCCGCTAACGATCAGCCGGTCCGCACCGTCGTTGTAGGCCCGCACTCCGTGCTGGACACGATTGGGTTCTTGGTCGTAGTCGATCGGACCTACCGCTTTGCGGAACAGGAATAAATCGTCCGGATCGAGATTGAATTGCTGGGGGTTGTCCTGAATCGCCGACGGTAAGGATGCAAGTCCAAGCACTGTAAATTCTCCAAGCGTTCTATTGATCGTTTGCCCCCAAACATGCGCGGTCAGCTCGACTGCCAGCACATCACATGCTTGAGAATCGTCACATACACACAGTGCGCCTGGCGAGAGATGGGCATCCTTGCCCTACTAATCTGGGCGTTAGTCTGGACGGCTAAGCAACCCAAGAAAGCGCACAACCGCACATTCCTAAAAAATGTTATATATTCAATATCTTACGATTAATCCGAGGTATCTGCCTGTTTCGTTCATTTGTTGCTATGCGCAAAAAAATTATAAGATACAACAATATCTTACTGTGAAATATGGGCAGCGAGGCATTGGATCATGTCGTGCGCCCGCTCGGCAGATGGGCCGTACCGTCTATCGCTTGTGCACGAAATTCTTCGGGGCCGAGCCGGGTCGAAAGGCCGGTCTTGGGGTCTGCGTACAGATCGGGTGGGGTTCGGGAGGCGCAATGGATCCAAAGACCACGATTGCGCCCGCCGCGTCCGGGGGATGGTTGCGCTTGGGTTGACTAGATACCCACGCCGGCGGTCGCCTCGGACCGAGGATTGCCCGCGTTTGACCTCGCGGCTAGGCAAAAGCGAGGGCGAACCAGTCCGCGCTGAGTTACGGCATCAGCCGATGCGGCTTCGGTTTTCGGCAGGAATACCACTACACGGGAACCATCCCGGGTCCACTGCACCTTCGTCCGTTTCTATCTCGCCCTCACCCACAACGGCGAGCCCCCGAAGCCGCTGCCAACTTCCACCGACCACGCACCGCGGTCTTGGGAGTAAGAGGGGATTCCCTCGGAAGGAGCCGACTTGGCCGCGGATCTTCGAACCGGAGCACGCTAGCGCCCACCCTCCGGGCGCGGCTTAGGCAGCAAAAATGCCAAGGCGCCCAGTACCAGGGTCGTCCCCAGCAAGAAGAGGTGCAGGTTCACCGCCCCGGCCAGGGCCAGCTTCGCGTTTACCCCGAGCGGCACCAGGGCGGCCACGGCGGCGAACTCGTAGCTGCCGCTGCCGGCGATGCCGTGTATGGGCAGGATACTGGAAAGCTCGGCGCCCATGACCCCCGCCATGACCCGCCAGAAGGCGACGGGCACGAAGTGGTGGAGCACGCTGGCGAAGGCGACGAACTTGAGGCTCCAGGTAACCGTGGTCCAGAAGTAGACCCGGGCGATCGGGAGCGAGTCCTGGGGCGCAGCACCCGCCACCAGGCGGGCGACCTTGCGGATGCGACCGGGGCCGGCCAGGTGCTCGGAAACCCCGAAGCGACCGATGAGGGCCAGGACCGAGAGTCCGGCCAGCCACAGGATGGCAGCGCCCCACCAAATCCAGGACGGATCACGCAGATAGAGGATGAGGATGGCCACGAGCCCCAGGAAATGCATATCCAGGATGCGGATCCACAGGAGCGCGGCGGCCGCGTCGAAGAACCCGTGACCGAAATAGCGTTTCATGAGCCAGGGGAAGACCAGCTCGCCGCTCCGCATGGGCATCAGGTTATTCGCGGCGTTATGCAGAATGGTGAGCCGCAGCAGGGGCATGAAAAGGCCCGAAAACCGGGGGCGGAACCACTCGTAGACCCGCACCGCTCGAACCGCATAGCTCAGGGCGGTGAGGAGGAAGAGCCAGGCGATGAGGAGCGGCGAGAAGGCGAGCCAGGGGGCGAGCAGCGGCCCCCAGCCCACCGTGTATTGCACCAGACCCACCAGGGCGGCGAGTACGACCCCGCCGATCAGCCAGTCCCGCGGGCGGCCGATGCGCAGGCGCCCCTCGGTGGGCGTTTCCAGCCGGTTGTCCGCCGACTCGTCTAGGGCCGGGACTTCTTCCGGCGTTTCGGCGGATAGAGGGGCGGCTCTCCCGGCGGACGGGTCTTGAAGCGTCGGTGTACCCAAAAATACTGCTCCGGCATGGTGTGGATGCGCGCCTCGATGGTCCGGTTCATCAGGGCCGCATCGGCGGCCGGGTCGCCGGTGGGGAAAGGCGCAAGGGGCGGGTCGAAGATCAGCTCCAGCCCCCGGCCCCAGGACAGGAAGCGCGCATAGGTCGGGATGACCGCGGCCCCGGTTAGCGAGGCGAAGCGCCCCAGCATAGGGACCGTGGAGGCGGCGATTCCGCAGAAGGGGACGAAGATACCACGCCGCCCCCCGTCCTGATCCGGGAGGTAGAAGAAGGGCGTGCCCCGTTTCATGACCCGGATCAGGCCCCGCAGGTCGTCGTTGCGCTCGATCGAGATCCCGCCGTATTGGCGGCGTGCCTGCCTGATCCGATGGTCCACCACCGGGTCGCGGATGCGCTGGTACATATAGACCCCGGAGTGGACGAGCCCGGTGAAGGCTGCCCCTCCCAGCTCCAGACTCACGAAGTGCGGCACCAGCACGATGGTGGGCTGGCCTGCCGCGATGCGGACATCGATGAGCTCCCGGTTCCCGATCCGCACGAGGCGCCGGAGACGTCGGCGGGAGATCCCCCAGCCAACACCCTGGCTCAGGGAGGCGACCCCGAGCCAGCCGAAATGGGCACGGAGGATACGCTCGCGCTCGGCGGCCGGCCGGTCGCCAAGACAGATCTCGAGGTTCTTGCGACCCACCGCTCGGCGATCCGCCGCCAGCAGGTAGCCGAGACGCCCCAGCGCCTGCCCCAGTGCCCAGATCAGCGGGAAAGGCAGCCGACCCAGGGCATAGACGAAGCCTACGGCCAGCCAGCTCGGCCAGTGGCGGGGGTGCCAGAGCCGAGGGGCAGCCTCGGTTGCGGGTTCGGTCGCAGCGGACATCGGGGCCTGTTTCAGCCGGGACGGGATCACTCGAAAACGGCCTCGACGATCCGCTCCACGAACGGCAGCTCGGCCAGGTCGAGGAGGATCTGCCGATAGCCTGGCTGGTGGGTGTTACCGAGGACCAGGACCTGACCCGCTTCGCAGCCGATCCGCCCGCGGCTCC
This sequence comes from Chromatiaceae bacterium, assembly GCA_041738985.1. Classification (GTDB taxonomy): domain Bacteria; phylum Pseudomonadota; class Gammaproteobacteria; order Chromatiales; family Chromatiaceae; genus Thiodictyon. The sequence goes on from JBGSOR010000351.1 coordinate 25,791, forward strand.
CCCGATGGAACCGGGCGCTCGGGTCTATGGCCGATACCAGGTCCCGATAGGGCTGGCCTTCCGGGATGCAGTACTCATAGTCCAGTGCGCGGCGCCCGTCCCGCCGCCCATAGAGACCGGACGCATCCAACCGCCCCAGATCGAGCTCGACGATGCCCGGACCCGCGAGCGCGATGCTCGATACGCAGGCCAGCACGACCGCGAACATTGGGGAGAGGATCGGGAGATCAGGGTCCGCAGACTCGCTTCCGATTGGGTTCATTGTCGTTCGCTTGCACACGATCCTTTGTACTACTTGCCCTGGCTCGCGGGCGCGGGCTTGCGGCTGAGCCAGTCGTTCTCGAAGGTATAGAAGATATCCGCACCGGGGCTCTCGCCGGTCTCCGTCTGCAGCTCGATGCGGCGCGTGAGGTCGTAGCGGAGCTTCACGGAGTCCTTGCGATCGCCGATGGCGCTCTCGTATTCCATATAGAGCTTGGGCCGGATGTAGGTCCCCACCGAGAGGGACCGATCCTCGGAACCGCCGTCGCGGCGTGGCAGCATGCCCGTGAGCAGGTACTTGGTGATATCCGCCTGCGTCATGTCCGGGTCGCTCTCCGAAAAAAAGGCGAGCTTGGGGTTGCGCAGGGTCCCGAGCACCCGCACACCGGCGGAGCTGTCTCCGCCTTCCCGCTGCGCCTGGAGCAGGAGCCCCGGGTTGTCGATGGGAGTCTTGGCGTAGACCAGTCGGCCTTGCTCGATGGTGAGGGGGGCACCGAGCTCGGCAGCGAGCCCGAACCCCCCGGAGAGCCGGTAGAGCCCGTCCACAATGGCGAGCTGGCCGTCCCCCAGCATCTGCTTACCCGGGGCCTGGAAGACCCGCAGGTCACCGACGAGCCGCCCGCGCACCCCGAAGGCGTCGATGGTCACGTCGTCCCCGAGCTTGAGCCGCAGATCGATGTCCACCGGAAGCCCGGACTTGCCCTGCCCCGCCCGGTCCGCCAGGACCACGTCCGGGGACGCAGTAACGGTCCCGGCAGGGATGGAGCGGGGCCGGATGCGCGCCTCCGGAACCAGGATCTCCCCGCGGATGCGCACGCCCGCCGGATCCAGCTCCGTCTCGATCCGGGGCGAGACCACCGCCATGTACTCCTTGGAGTCCGCCACCTTGAGCCGCTGGCCGACGGCCAGCACCCGGCCCGAGAACCCGCCCGGCCGCTGGACAAGGTCCCCGGAGATCTCCAGGCGCCCGCCGCCCAGGGTCGCCTCTCCCTGGAGGTCCGCACGGGTCTTGTCCGCAACGAGGTTGAGCGTGCCATTCGCGACCTTGAGGCCGATCAAAGGCACCTCCGCCCCCAGCCCCCGGGCGCTCGCCCGGCCCTGGATCCCCGGGGCGGCGAGGGTTCCGCCCAGGGTGAGGTCCGCGTCGATACTCCCGGCGACCCCGGAG
>JBGSOR010000169.1:0-6952 GCA_041738985.1 Chromatiaceae bacterium
CGCTCCCGCCGCCGCCCGCGCCCTGGCCTTATCTGCTCTATTTCGGTGCCGTGCAGCCCTGGCAGGGGCTGCCGACCCTGCTCGCGGCCTTCGCCCGGCTGCAGGATTTTCGGGACCTGCGCCTCGCCATCTGCGCCTCGGTCCATCCCCGGCGAGTCAAGCCCTATGTGCGGCTCGCCGAGCGGCTGGGGATCGGCGAGCGGGTGCACTGGGAGTTTCAGCTCGGTCAGGAGGCGCTCGATCCCTGGCGGCGGCACGCGCTCCTCTCGGTCGCTCCCCTGGCCGACTGCGCCCGCAACCTGGATCAGGGGTGCGCACCGCTCAAGATCCTGGAGTCCATGGCCGCCGGGTTGCCGGTGGTGGCCTCGGACCTGCCGGCGGTGCGGGAGATCCTGACCGACGGCCGGCACGGTCGGCTGGTGCCGCCGGATCGCCCGGCGGAGCTGGCCCGGGCGCTGCGCATCCTGCTGGAGTACCCGGGGCTGAGGGCGCAAATGGGCGAGGATGCCCGGAGCCAGATTGCAGATAATTTTTCCTGGGAGCGCGTCCTGGCGCGGCTGGACGAGGTCTATGCGGGGCTCGGGTTGACGGGCTCGAACGTTGCCGGGGCTCGGCGCGACGCATGGTGTTGACCTGCGCGCTCGCATCCGCGGGGACTGCGCGATCCGTGGCCTGGGTTCCGGCATTCCGGCCGGGACGAAGCTAGCCTCCCGTTGACCAGGTCAGACTGAGCGCGATGCGTGCTCGGCACCCGGCGGACAACAAAACGACTAGGGGGACTGGGACGTGCGGCTGATCGAGACCTTTCGAGCCTACGGGGCGCTGAGCCCGGAGCAGAGGCGGATCTTGAAGGAGAAGCGGATCGAGGGTGAGCGCACCCCGGCCGAGTGGGTGACCCTGCTAGGCGGGCTGGCGGCCTATGACCGGCAGGCAGACGCGATCCGCACGCGAGCGACCGTCCTGATGATCGTCGCGCCCTTGCTGGTCTTCTTCGCTTCCCTGTTCGGTAGCCTGGCATTGGGCTACGAGGACCTCGCCTTCCTCGGCGCCCTGGGTCTGGCGCTCCTGGTGGCTGTACCCCTGGTCGCCGTCTTTCTCGCCACCCGCTCGGCAGACCTGGCCAACCAGCTGCGCGAGGTCGCGATCCCGCTGGTGGCCTTGATTGGCGACGATCTGGGTCCGGGCGGCACCTTACGGCTCGGGCTGGACCTGCGCGGCGGGGCCGTGGCGGCGAAGCTTCGCGAGGAGCGGCCTCCCTTCAACGAGCGCGGTCGCTCGATCCGGGAGCGGGTCTTTCTGGACCCCTGGATGACCGGCACCGCGGCCCTGAACGACGGGTCAAGGCTGCGCTGGAGTCTCACCGACGAGGTCCGTGAGCGGCGCATCTCCCGGCGCAATGCCAGGGGTAAGACCAAGACGAAGACCAAGTACCGGAGCCGGAGCCTGGCGGAGGTCGCACTGGACCTGCCGGCGGCCATCTACCGGCTGCGTACGGGGGCGACGGCCTCGGCCGCTGGGATTCGGGCGTCGAGCGAGGGAAAGTGGCTTAAGCTGAGGGGGCGCCAGTGCACCCGACAGAAGGACCTGGAGCCCCGTTCCGCCCCTTTGAAGGACGTGCTGCGCTCTATCACCGGTCTCTACGCCCTCGCCGAGTCCATCGCCAAACAGGAGCCGCGCCATGTCTAGCTGTACCGTCAGACGGGGCTTTCTCACCTTGCGGGAATGCGGGGAGCTGGCCGTTGCAGTGTGCATCGGCTGCGGCCGCCCCATGTGTGTCGAACACCTGGTGGGGGATGGGGCGGGACCGCTCTGCGTCGAGTGCAGCGCCAGCCAGTCGTCTTCGGACGACTCCAGCGCGGACTCTGACTGCGGAACTTCGGATACCTGGAGCTACGGCTACCGGGAGGATTATTACCGGGAGACCGGCTACCGCCCGCCATCTTCGGACGGGGCCTCCGACGGTTTCAGTACCGGGGGGACCTTCGATGACCTGGACAAGGAGGCATTCGATCCGGCACTGGCGGATGCCGGGGTCGCGATCGAGGAAGACGACGGCCCGAGCCTGTTCGATAGCTGACCCGGCGGATGGACGGGGCACCCGACGCGAGGGGCGCGGCGCTGGCGGCGAGCTCGGATCCGGCCTCGGGAGTGCCTCGGACCGACGTCGGTGTGGAGACCTGGCGGGTGGCCTGGCTCACCGAGAGCTATCCCCCGGGCCGCGGCGGCATGGCCCAGTCCTGCGACCGCATCGTGCGGGGTCTGCGTGCCGCCGGGGTGGAGTTGGACCTGCTCCATTGCTCCGAGCGGGTGCACCGCTGGGAGGAGCGGCGCCAGGCCGGCGGCCGCTATCTCGCATGTTCGGCGGCCGGGGATCCGGCCCATGCCCTGAACCGACTCTGGGCGCGCCTGGAGCGGGAGTCGGCGTCTTACACCCACCTGGTCGCCTTCGGCGGCGCTGTGCCCCTGCTGGCGGCGCCCGTCTATGCCGCCTGGATGGGTTGCCCCCTCATCTCGCTGCTGCGCGGCAACGATCTGGACACCGCCCTGTTCCACCCGGCCCGCGCCCAGGTCCTGGCTCGGGCCCTGGCTGCCTCCGCCCTGGTGGGCTGCGTGACCCGCGGCCAGGTGCGCAAGGTCCAGGCACTCTACCCTGGGATCCAGCTCCGTTGGATACCCAACGGCATCGACCTGGACGACTGGACCCTGCACCCCTTCGACCGGGAGCGGGGGCGGCTCTGGCGGCAGGGGATCTTTCCCCCGGACCTGCTGGTCATCGGGCTCTTCGGCCATCTCAAGTCCAAGAAGGGTCTGATCTTCCTGTTCGATGCCCTGCGCGGGAGCCGGCAACGGGGGCGCTTCCATATCCTGCTGGCCGGGGAGCTGGCACCCGAGGCGGCGGACTGGATCGAGACCGAGTGCGGGGACCTGAGCCTGACGGTCCTGCCCTTCCTGGACCGCTACGACCTGCTCCCGCTCTATGCCGCCTGCGACTACGCGGCGCTGCCCTCCTTCTACGACGGCATGCCCAATGTGATGCTGGAGTCCCTGGGCCTGGGGCTGCCCCTCGTCGCCTCCCGGGCCGGGGGCATGGGGGACCTGCTCGAGGACGGCGTCCATGGATTCCTGTTCGATCCGGGCGACCTTCACGGCGCCCGGGATGCCTTGACCCGTGCGGCCATTGCCACCGACTCGGATCGTCGCCGGATGGCGGACGCCTGCCGCGTCCTGGCGGCCGCCGAGCTGACCGCCGATCGGGAGACCCGCGCCTATCTGGACTTGTTGGCGGCCGCGGCGGCCAAGGCGCACAGGTCCATGAGCCTATCCCAACGAACGCCACTGACGGAGGCCGCGTCATGAATGCCCATCAGCCAATCGGGGCTCCCCGATCCCTTCGCGCCGGACTTGTCCTGTGTCTGGGTCTGCTCGTGTGGGCCGCGGGTGTCGCCGCTGCCGAGCGCCTGGAGATCGCAGATGGCGCCGGCAAGTCGGTCCTGGTCCTGCTCCCCGACGGGGACAGGGTGTCGGTCGTCGATGGAACGGGCAGGCTCCTGCTGCAAGGAAGCCGGAAGGGGAGCGACCGCACCGCCTATTCAATGCCGGACGGGACTGCGCTGGGCATGGCCAAGGGCGACGGCGACCGCTTCAAGCTGGAGGCCCCGGACGGGCGCCTGCTCCGCAAGGTCAAGCGGGACGGCGATCGCATCAAGGTCAACGATAACGAGGAGAACGCCGACGCCGCCGTGATCCGCCGTCGGGGCGACGACAAATGGGAGCTGGAGCTGAAGGACGAGTCCTTCGGCAAGATCAAGGACTACCCGGATCAGGGTCAGCTCAAGGTCAAGGACCGGCAGGGCGAGACCCGCTACGCCCTGGCTGGCACCCCGCTCACCCCGGCGCCGCTGGTGCTCCTGATCCCCGGCCTGCCGCCGGAGCAGGCCCAGGCGGTCATGGCCGAGATCTGGCTGCGGGGCTGGTAGCCGGTCAGGCGCCGCTTTGAGGGCCGACCTTTACTACGCCCTGGGTGGCGGTCTCGGGCACCTGACCCGGGCTCGGGCCGTGCTGGCGACCCTGGGCGTCCAGGCGCGGGTCCTCGCACTCTCGCCCCATGCCCAGGACCCGGAGCTGGTGCAGGGGCTCGACCTTCTTCCACTCCCTGCGGACCAGTCGGGCCGGCCGGGGGCATTGAGCGACTGGCTCGGTCGGCTCCTGTGGGAGACCCGCCCGGGCCGGCTCTATCTGGATAGCTTCCCCTGCGGGATCCTGGGCGAGCTGTGCGGGCTCCCGCTGCCGCCCGATCTTGAGGTCCACTACCTTGCCCGGCTGCTTCGCTGGGACCGCTATGCCCGGCGCGTTCAGGGTATGCCGCCGAGGTTACACCGCGTCCATCTGCTGGAGCGCCTCAATCCCCAGCACACCGGCTGGCTCGCCGAACAGGGGGTGGAGGTCGTCCCGCTGGTTCTGAAGCAGCCGGAGCTGCCGTGTCCGGCAGAGGCCATGGCCCGTCTCGCCGGACTCAGGCCCCCGCGCTGGCTGGTGGTCCACTCGGGGCCCCCCGGGGAGCTCCGAGAGCTCCTGGACTACGCCCGCGACATGGCCCGAGCAGAGGGCGTACGACCGACCCCGGTCCTGATCGCCCCGCCAGCCCTGGCTTGCGTCGAGTCCGGGGTGGTGCGGCTGCATGCCTATCCCGCCCGGTATCTCTACCCCCTGGTCGAGCGCATCGTCACCGCCTGCGGCTTTAACGCCATGGCTGAGACCGAGCCCTATCGCGCCATCCACCGCTTCTTGCCCATGCCGCGCGTGCTCGACGACCAACACACCCGGGCGACGCGGGCGCGGGTCGGGCAGACTGGCGGATAACCCTCAAAAAAGTAGCGGAATCCACTTGGTGCATGCGGGAGACGCGCATTGTGTCCACGCAGAGAGATCGGACGGCCTCCCGGGAACGCCCTCCGAGCCGTTTGAGGTCGTGGAAGGCCAAGCGGGCGATCCGCACGGTGCAAGCGCCCCGACGCGGAGGCCGGACTCGAAGCTTCGACGACGGGGACGCGCCGGTTTATGCGGAGACCGATCTCGGCGAGAATGCGTGCCTTGCGCTCGGGGCCGTTACGGTGCCTGCGCGGGGCGTCGCGGTTTTGGCGCCGGTGCCGTTACTCAACCGATGGATGGCAGCCCTATGTTGCTGATGATCGACAACTACGACTCCTTCACCTACAACCTGGTCCAGTATCTCGGCGAGCTGGGCGCGGAGGTTCGGGTGGTGCGCAACGACGAGCTGACCGTGGCCCAGGTGGCGGAGCTGAGACCTGAGCGCATCGTGATCTCGCCCGGTCCTTGTACGCCGAACGAGGCGGGGATCTCGGTGCCGGTGATTCGGGAGCTGGCCGGGCAGGTGCCGATCCTGGGGGTGTGCCTGGGGCATCAGTCCATCGGCCAGGCCTTCGGGGGCCATGTGATCAAGGCGCGCCGGGTGATGCATGGCAAGACCTCGCCCATCCACCACGCGGGCCTGGGGGTGTTCGCCGGCCTGGAGAGTCCCTTCGAGGCGACCCGATACCATTCGCTGGTGATCGAGCGCGACAACCTCCCGGACTGCCTGGAGGTCACCGCCTGGACGGTGCGGGAGGATGGCCGGCCGGACGAGATCATGGGGGTGCGCCATCGGGACCTGCCGGTTCAGGGGGTTCAGTTCCATCCGGAGTCGATCTTGACCCGCCATGGGCACGAACTACTGCGCAACTTCATCGCGGGGGGCTGAGGGGGCATGGATATCAAGACGGCGATCGCCGCCTGCGTGGAGGGTCGCGCACTCGACAACGGCCAGATGACGGAGGTCATGCGGTCCATCATGACCGGCGGGGCCACTCCGGCCCAGATCGCCGGGTTCCTGGTCGCCCTGCGGATGAAGGGCGAGACGGTCCCGGAGATCGCCGCGGCGGCGGCGGTAATGCGGGAGCTGGCGGCCGGCGTGGATATCGCCGGACTCGATTACCCGGTAGATATCGTCGGTACCGGCGGGGACGCCCAGGGGACCTTCAATGTCTCCACCACCGCCATGTTCGTGGCCGCTGCGGCGGGTTGCCATGTCGCCAAGCACGGCAATCGCTCGGTCTCCAGCAAATCCGGTGCGGCGGATGTCCTGGAGGCGGCGGGGGTGCGCCTCAACCTGACCCCCGCAGGCGTCGCCCGCTGCGTGCGGGAGGTGGGCGTGGGGTTCATGTTCGCCCCGGGCCACCACGGGGCCATGAAGCATGCGATCGGACCCCGCCGGGAGCTGGGCGTGCGGACCGTCTTCAACGTGCTAGGGCCACTGACCAACCCGGCGGGCGTTCCGAACCAGCTCCTGGGTGTCTTCAACGAGTCCCTGCTCCAGCCCCTGGCGGAGGTGCTCCAATGCTTGGGGAGCCACCATGTGCTGGTGGTCCATGCGCGGGACGGGTTGGACGAGATCAGCATCGGGGCGGAGACGCAGGTGGCGGAGCTCAAGGACGGCGAGATCCGGCGCTACGCCCTGGCCCCCGAGCAATTCGGCCTCTCCCGTGCCGGGCTGGACGTGATCCGGGTGGAGGACCCGGCGGGGAGCCTGGTCATGCTACGCGGGGTTCTGGCCGATCGGCCTGGCCCGGCCCGGGACATCGTGATGCTCAACGCCGGTGCGGCCATTTACGCGGCCGGCCGCGCCGAGTCCCTGGAAGCGGGTCTGGCACTGGCGGACCAGGCCATCGCGAGCGGGGAGGCCGCCCGCCGACTCGAGCAACTGGCCGATCTAAGCCAGCAGCTCGCCCCGCCCGACCCCGGTGCCTGAGAGACCCCCGCGAGGACGGCCATGGCCGACACCCCCGATATCCTGAAGAAGATCTGTCACCGCAAGGTCGAGGAGGTCTCGGCCCGGGCCGCGCGTCTGCCGCTTGAGGAGCTCTCGATCCGGCTGGCGGACGCCCCGCCCGTGCGC
>JBGSOR010000514.1:0-3026 GCA_041738985.1 Chromatiaceae bacterium
GACCCCGGTCAGATGGACCTCGCGCTCGCGGATCTCGACGGGCGCATGACCCTCATCGGCCTCATCGGCATCGTCGACCCGCCGCGGCCGGAGGCGATCGCGGCGATCGCGGCCTGTCACCGGGCGGGCATCCGCGTGAAGATGATCACCGGCGACCACGCGGGGACGGCCAAGGCGATCGGCGCGGAGATGGGGCTCGGCACCGCGGACGTCCTCAGGGTCGTGACCGGCACCGAGATCGAGACCGCTTCCGACGAGGCGTTGCGGGACATCGCCCACGACTGCGACATCTTCGCCCGCACCAGTCCCGAGCATAAGCTGCGTCTGGTCACGGCACTCCAGGCCAGGGGCGAGGTGGTCGCTATGACCGGCGACGGCGTCAACGACGCCCCGGCCCTCAAGCGTGCCGACGTCGGCGTGGCCATGGGGATCAAGGGGACCGAGGCGACCAAGGAGGCGGCCGAGATCGTGCTGGCCGACGACAACTTCTCCACCATCGAGCGCGCCGTCGAGGAGGGGCGCGCCATTTATGACAATCTGCGCAAGTCCATCCTCTTCATCCTGCCCACCAACGGTGCGCAGGGGCTGGTGATGCTGGTCGCGGTGGTCTTCGGGATGGTGCTGCCGCTGTCGCCCTTGCAGATCCTCTGGGTCAACATGGTGGTGGCGGTCACCCTGGCCCTTGCCCTGGCCTTCGAGCCCGCCGAGCCCGGTGTGATGCAGCGCCCGCCGCGCCGCCCTGGCGCACCGATCCTGGAGCCTAGGTTCCTGGGGCGGATCGCACTGGTCTCGCTCCTGATCGGCGGCGCGACCATCGCCATGTTCCAGGTGGAGCTCTATCTCGAAATGCCGCTCGACGTGGCCCGCACCATGGCGGTCAACACCCTGGTCATCGCGCAGGCCTTCTACCTGGTGAACAGCCGCTTCCTCGAGGAGTCCAGCCTGCGCCCGCGGCAGGCGTTCACCAATCCGGTCGCCTGGATGGCAGTGGCGGCCCTGACCCTCTTGCAGGTCGCCTTCGTCTATCTCCCGCCGATGCAGGCTTGGTTCGGCACCGCGCCCCTGACTCTGCGCCATTGGCTGGTGCCGATGGGTATCGGCGTGATCGTCTTTCTGGTGATCGAGGCCGAGAAGGCGATCTTGAGGGGGCCGCGGTCCTAGGGGTCGCCCGCTCCGTGCGGCTGGCGGCCCGTGCGAGTCTCCGAGGCGTGGGCGCCCGAAAGACGGCCCTATTCGCGAGAGACCGGGGCGACCGTCAGGGCGAGCGGCTGACCCGCACGCATCACTCGGACCTCCACCGGCTGCCCCACCTTCAGCGCGTTGAGCGAGTAGGTGTAGTCATAGATGTTCTCGATGGCCTTGCCCGCCACGGAGACGATGACGTCCCCGGCCTGCATGCCGCCTTGCTCGGCCGGACCCCCCTTGGCGACGCCGCTCAGCAGCACGCCCTGGATGCCCCTGGCCGTGTAGTCCGGAATGGTGCCGAGATAGGCGCGCAGGTTGGCGCGGTTCGCCCCGGAGGCGGGCTTCTCCTGGGCGATGTAGTCCGGGGCCTCTTGGCGCTGCGCCAATCCCCGGGTCATCAGGCCCATGAGGCGGGCGATTCGGACCAGGCCCTCGTAATCGAGCTTGTCCGCCGTGTCTCGGGGGGTGTTGTAGTCGGGGTGGGCGCCCGTGAAGACCGTGAGCACCGGGATCCCCTGCAGATAGAACGATGTCGTGTCCGTGGGCAGGTAGCTGTCCTCCTGAAGCCGGAGTGCCAGACCGACGGGGGCATTGCGCCGCTCCAGCTCCTGCCGCCACAGCGCACTCGATCCGACGCCCTGGACATAGAGCTGGCTGTCGAGCCGTCCCACCATGTCCAGGTTGAGATAGGCGACGACCGCAGGCGTTAGGCCCTTATCCGCACCCGGTGCGGCGAACGCCTTGACGAAATGGGCGGAGCCGAGCCGTCCCAGCTCTTCTCCGGTCCAGGCCGCGAAGAGGATGTCGCGCTTGAGATCGACCTTCCCCGCCGCCTTCTGGGACGCGAGCTGCTGGGCGATCTCCAATAGGGCCGCGACGCCGGAGGCGTTGTCGTCCGCGCCGAAATGGACCTTCCCCGCATCCGGCTCCGCGTCCCGGGAGCTCCCGTCCTCCGCGCGGCCGACGTGATCCGCGTGTGCGCCGATGACCACCAGCGATTCGGACGGGGTCTCGCCCGCCTGGAGTCGGCCCAGCACGTTGCGGTCGGCAGACTGGCGACGATCCAGCCGGATGTCGGCGGAGAGAGACACGCCCGGGAGGTCGAAGCCGGACAGAGGCTCGCCCTTGTCCAGCGTCTTCTGGACCTCGCCCAGATCCTTGCCGGCCTCGGCGAGGAGGCCCGCGGCCGTCGCGTCCGAGATCGAGACGACGGGCAGACTCCCGGCGCCCGCGCCCGTCTCGGACTTCAACGGGACCAACTGCTCCTTCACCTGGGCGCTCGGCCCGCTGACCAGGATCAGACCTCGCGCCCCCCGATCCCGAGCCACCATGGCCTTGAAGCGCAGCTCCGCATACTCGTGAAGCTGCTGGCGCCGCTCCGGGGGAAGGTCCTCGGGGAGATAGCGCAGGGCCAGCACCCATTTGCCCTTCACGTCCACCCCCTCGTAGCTGTCGTAGGCGGGATGGCTGCCCTCGGCCGGAGCTAGCAGGCCGTAGCCCACGAAGGCGATCTCCGCGGGCTCGACCGCCCCGGTGCCGGAGAAGGCCAGCGGCCGCCAGTCCGCATCGACCGCCAGCGCGGTCTCCCTGGTCCCCTGGAGCAGGGTCAGCCGATTGCCGTCGCCGAGCGTCACGCCGGAGGGGAAGGCGTAGTGCTGGAACCATCCCCCCATGTCGCCGGCCGGCTGCAGCCCGATGGCCGCCATGACCCGGGCGACATAGTCGGTCGCGAGCCGCGTCCCCTCGGTCCCGGTCAGGCGCCCGCCCATGGACTCGGAGGCGAGGGTCGTCACATGCTGCCTCAGGTCGTCGGGGGCGATCTCGGGCGCGAGGTCCGGGAG
>JBGSOR010000518.1:0-9602 GCA_041738985.1 Chromatiaceae bacterium
CGCGCGTACCGACGCAGCGGGACGCTCTTCGAAGGGCGCTTCCGCTCGTCCGTCATCGAGGCCGACAGTTACCTCCTCGCATGCCAACGCTACATCGAGCTCAATCCTGTGCGAGCGAACATGGTGCGCGCCCCGGGCGACTACCCGTGGTCGAGCTACCGCTGCAACGCCCTCGGCGGCGCCGATCCCATCGTCGCGGCGCACCCGCGCTATCTCGCCTTGGCCGAGACCGAGGAAGCCCGACGCTCGACCTATCGAGACTTATTCGCCGATCGGATACCGGAGGATATGCTCGTTGCGCTCCGGGATGCGACGAACGGCGGGTTCGTTTTGGGCAGTCCTCGTTTCCAGCGACAGATCGCAGCGATGGTGGGCCGGCGCACATGGCCCGGAACGTCCGGCCGACCGAGGAAACAACCACCCGATCCGAAACAGCTCGATCTACCGCTGTAACCAGAAAACCGTGGTCCGTCCCCGGTATTCAGGTAGGTGCGGCGGAAGAACTCCACCGGGTCGCGGTATTCGGCCGTCCCCTCTCCCAAATGGACCTGCCACAGGTCGGCGGCGAACTCCGCCTGCTGGTAGCGGCCGCTCGCCACGTCGTCGTGCGGCATGACCACTTCGCGCCAGGGCTTGAGGGTGCTCGTCACCCCGCTTTCGATGGCCTGGCTGACGGATTTGCGCTTTTCGCCGCGCGCCTGCTCGTCGAAGCGCACCCGCAGCAGCTCCATCTTCATCCGCTCCACCTCGTTGCCCTCGGGGGCCGAGACGGCGGACAGCAGGCGCTCGGCGGAGTCGAGTGCGCGGTAGGCGTCGTCGCTGGAGAAGGGCTCCTGGTGCGCCCACTTGTTGCGCCAGTCGCGGACCTCCGACACCAGGCTGCGCTCCGCATGGCCAAGGGTCTTGCGGAACACCTCGTTCCAGGTCTCCCACATCAGCTTGAGCAGGGCCGTGGCGTCCCAGGTGCCGATGCCCTTGTTGGCGAGCATCGGGTCGTCGACGAAGCCCTGCACCTTGGCCCCCGACAGTGCGCTGGCGGCGATGGCGCTCTTGATCTCGCGCTCGACGAATGGCCCGAGGCCGGCCTTGAGCAGCTCCAGCGCCTTGCCGACCCGTTCGTGGTTGGTGATGGCCATCGCCGCTCCCTAATCGTCATCCGATGGGATGCGGAGCTCAGCGAGCAAGGCCGGCAACGCCAGCTCGACCGTATCCCACAGGATGTCCAAATTGATGTCGAAATAGGCATGGACCAATCGATTGCGCATGCCGACCACGTGCTGCCAGGGCACGCCAGGAATCTCGGCGCGCCCGGCGGCGCTCACCTGCGCGGCGGCTTCGCCGACAATTTCCACGGCACGGGTTAAGGCCAGGCACAACATCCGGTCCTGATCCAGATCCGCGCGCTGACGCCCCTGGACAAAGGTCCGCGCATCTTCCGCCGCCTCGATCATGTGGCTGATCCGCCAGCGATCATCCGGCGACATACTGCACCTCCGCTGTGCGCACCACTTCGTCGCGGAAATAGCGGCTCAAGTCCTGCGGGGTGCGAAGATCGACCTTGCGTCCGCCCAAAGCCTCGGACAACTCGATCTCGATCTGCGCCATGTCCAGCAAGGTGATCCGTGCCTCGGGGAAGAACTCCACCAGCAGGTCGATGTCGCTATCCGGCCGGGCAGTGCCCTTGAGTTGCGAGCCAAAGAGCGCCAGGCGGCGGATGTGGTGCCGTTCGCAAAGATGGGCCAGGGTCGTCCCATCCAGGTTCGATAGAGGGTTCATGCCATCCTCCGCGCGGGACGGGCCGCCGGAGCGACCAGGACTGCATTCCCACGCGGAGCGTGGGAACGAGATAGACGGGGCAGTGCGTGCTCAAGCGGCCAAGTCATACGCCTGCCCTTCCTGCGCCGCGCGCCAGGCCAAGGTGTTGATCACCGTCTTCTGGCGCTCGAAGGCATCCGCGCTCATCACCACCGCGTCGGCGGGGATCAGGCGCCGACCCAGCAGGGTGGCGAGGCGCGCCATCTCGGCGAACCGGTCGGGTACATCCTGGCCCACCACCAGCAAGTCGAGGTCGCTGTCGGAGCGTGCCTCGCCGCGCGCCTGCGAGGCGAACACAAACAGGAGGGTGCCGGCCGGCACCGCCGGTTTGAGGCAGGCCAGTGCGTCATCGATCAGACTCATCATCGACCCCCGTCGTCATCGAAGGCCGGATTAGGGCTTTTCACGGTCCGCGCCCACAGCCACGCGATGACGGTGAGCTTGCGGCCGACGTATTGCTTCAAGTCAGGTCGCTCCTTGGCCATCTCCGCCGTGACATCTATCTTGGGGTAGAGGTGCCCAATGCGCCGCTCCGCCCCATCACGCATCCACTGCCCGTAATCGCGAACGTCTTCGGCCAGCCCCTCCGCGCCTTTCCACTCGCGCTTAAACAACCCGTCCTTAAACTTCCCCGATTTGCCGGCCCCGGAACCCTCGGGCCGCACCGGCGCCCGCCCGGCAAATCGGGGCGGGATCTCGATCATCGCCTTGTTGATTAACACCGCCACCGGATTGAGGTCGGAGGCGTAGCTTTCCAACCCCAACCGCTGCGCCTCCAACGGCAGTGACCCTCCCCCGGCGAATGGATCGTGAAAGGCCGGCAGCTTGTAACGATCGTACAGCTCCTTCGCCCGGGAGTGGTCGGCATTCTCGGCACAGGTATACCACCAACTCTGCCAAATCTCGTCACGCGCCCGCTGCAACACCGTCTCGTTGGTGGTGTTCTCCCACAGCACGAGGTCCTCGATGATGCGAAACAGCCGCTGCCGCTCCTTCTCCTGCGCATTCTCGGTCTTGAAGAGGTCCGGATGCGCCGACGGATCATCGACCATCTGCGCAAAGATCACCGCCCGCGCCGCCGCCAGCGGCCGTCGTGCCCACCACAGGTGCAAAACGTGGATGGATGTCCATGACGGATGGACTTCTCCCTGGCACTGGCCTTGTTGATCGCCTCCAACGGTAGGGCGACCTCGATCAGTTTCTTTTTGTAATGCATTTGGTTGCGATGGTCCGGTCAATCCCCGTCGGGAGCTTGGCGCTTGGGGCTAGGCTGCGCTAAGCCGCGCCGCGCGGCCTGATGTGTGTTACCTATCAAGCGGGGAGGTGTCGGCGCTCACGATCGCGCGGAGGTGTCGCTGGACAACGGCGAGCAGGTCGGCGCCGATGCGGCCCAGATACTCCGCGTCGTGCGAGTCGATGGTGGCGATCTTGGCGCAGCGCACGACCGACGGGGCGGGTAGACCGGCCTCCGCGAGATCGACAATCTCGACGTCGCCTTCCCAGCCGCGGTTGGCGGCGCTCGTAATCATAAGCAACCAGGAGAGGCCGTGCCGCCGCTGCAAATCCGGGCTGGAGACGATCAGGGCCGGTCGTCGCTGTCGGGTCGAGCGATCCGTGTAGGGGAAGGGAACCTTGACCACGTCTCCCGGCAGGAATGTTCCCGGGGGCTCAGAGGTCGGCATAAGCTTGCCGATCCGCTTCGGAGTCCCATTCGTCAAACGCCTTGAAGGGATCGTCGCCACTGCCCGCGCGGGCCTTGGTCAGGATCACCTGGCCATCGTCGATGCGGTAGGCGATCTCGTCGCCCGGACGCAGTCCGAGTGCCGCGCGCACGGGGCGCGGCACGGTGGTTTGGGACTTGCTGGTGAGTTTACTGGTCAGCATCCTGACACCTCGCGGACAGCTCGATGAAGATTGGCTGCCAAGGTAAGGAAGATCCTTGTAGCGGTCAACCAACGGCCTCGCCGTAAGCAAAGTGCAATCGTGCTGGCCGGTTGTTGGGGTCATTACCAGGGTGCCTCGGCGCGGGCCAGCAGCTCGGCGAAGTCGTAGTGGGGGTTGCAGGCGGCGGGCGTCGGCGCGCTCCATGTCTTCGCGGATGCGCCGGACCCGGCTCGCGTCCATGGCATCGTGGGCGAGCACCCGCTCTTCGATCAGGTCTTGCAGGTGGCCGCGGTCGAGGGTGGCGTCGAGCACGGTGGTGAGGAAGGCCATGACCTCGGGCCGTTCGCCGTGGCGGATGGCCTCGATCAGCGGATCGCGCAGTGACTTGCCCTCGAATCGGTGACGGACTGGTAGAGCGCGCGCTCGGGGTCCGAGAGCTTGTAGAGGACGGTGTAGGCCATGCGCTCGGGGACGAGCGGGGTGCCGTCGAACTTGAGCAGGCTTTCCTTGACCATCCGGCGCATCAGGTCGGAGACATCGGTGCTATGCACGCCGTCGCGGAAACGTCCCTTGAAGCGATCTCCATCCAGGAGCGCCATGAAGAGGCGAGGTTGGTCTCCAGGAACCAGTTGCCGGTGCGCGCGGCCTCCAGCTTGTCGTTGGTGAGGATCTCGAAGGGCAGGTGGAAGCGCCGGTACAGCTCGTCCTGCCATTGCTCGGCAAGGCTGCCGGGGCAGACGATCAGGCAGCGTTGCAGGTCGCCGCGGGCGATCAGCTCTTTGAACAACAGTCCCGCCATGATGGTCTTGCCGGCGCCGGGGTCGTCGGCTAGCAGGAAGCGCAGCGGCTGGCGCGGCAGCATGGCCTCGTAGACGGCGGTGATCTGGTGCGGTAGCGGATCGACCACGGAGGTATGCACTGCCAGCACCGGGTCGAAGAGGTGGGCGAGGCGGATGCGGTGGGCCTCCGAGACCAGGCGGAAGAGCGCGCCGTCGCCATCGAAGCTCCAGGGCCGGCCCTGGCTCCATCAGCTCCAGGCGGGGCTCATCGTGACGGTAGAGCAGCTCGTTGGCGACCTTGCAGTCCGGGGGGACGGAGCGAGACCGTGTCCGGTGGAATGTCCGCGGGTCGGACACGGGCGGACAGAACACACACCCTATAGGTGTGCTTGCTTGGCGTCGCCGTATCGACTGGCGCAACGGGTTGATGCAGTCAGTTCATGAAAAAAGGGGCCGCTAGAGCGGCCCCGTCGCTGGATCAGAAGAAACCGAGCGGGTTGACGTCGTAGCTGACTAGCATGTTCTTCGTCTGCTGGTAATGCTCGAGCATCATCTTGTGGGTCTCGCGACCGACACCAGACTTTTTATAGCCGCCGAAGGCGGCATGGGCCGGGTAGTGGTGGTAACAATTGGTCCAGACACGGCCAGCCTGGATGCCGCGACCCATGCGGTAGGCCAGGTTCATGTCACGGGTCCAGACACCGGCACCCAGGCCAAACTCCGTATCGTTGGCAATCGCGAGCGCCTCCGCCTCGTCCTTGAAGGTGGTCACCGAGACGACGGGGCCAAAGATCTCCTCCTGAAAGACACGCATGTCGTTCGTGCCCTTGAGCAGCGTCGGCTGGATGTAATAGCCGCCGCCGAGCTCCCCGCCGAGGGACGCGGCCTCGCCGCCGATCAGGACCTTGGCCCCTTCATCCCGGCCGATTTTGATATAGCCCAGGATCTTGTCGTACTGCTCCTGGGACGCCTGGGCACCGACCATGACCTCGGTGTCCAGGGGGTTGCCGCGTTTGATCTGCATGGAGCGCTTAATGACCAGGTCGATGAGCTCCTCGTAGATCGACTCCTGGACCAGCAGGCGCGACGGGCAAGTGCAGACCTCGCCCTGGTTGAAGAAGGCGAGCACGGCGCCTTCCACGCACTTGCTGATGAACTCGGGCTCCTGTTTCAGCACGTCCGCGAAATAGATGTTCGGCGACTTGCCGCCCAGCTCCACGGTTGAGGGGATGATGTTGCCGGCAGCGTACTGCATGATCAGGGCACCCACCGGCGTGGAACCCGTGAAGGCGATCTTGGCGATGCGCTTGCTGGTCCCCAGGGCCTTGCCGGCTTCATGGCCGAATCCGTTGACGACGTTGAGCGTGCCGGCCGGCAGGAGGTCGCCGATCAGGTCCATCAGCACCAGGATCGAGGCCGGGGTCTGCTCGGCGGGCTTGAGAACTACGCAGTTGCCGGCCGCCAGGGCGGGCGCCAACTTCCAGGCCGCCATCAGCAGCGGGAAGTTCCAGGGGATGATCTGACCGACCACGCCCAGGGGTTCGTGGAAATGGTAGGCGACGGTGTGACCGTCAATCTCGCCGATGCTGCCCTCCTGGGCGCGGATGCAACCCGCGAAATAGCGGAAATGGTCAACAACCAGCGGGACGTCCGCGTTCAGCGTCTCCCGCACGGCCTTGCCGTTGTCCCAGGTCTCGGCGACCGCCAG
Organism: Chromatiaceae bacterium; assembly: GCA_041738985.1. Taxonomy (GTDB): domain Bacteria; phylum Pseudomonadota; class Gammaproteobacteria; order Chromatiales; family Chromatiaceae; genus Thiodictyon. The sequence continues at coordinate 6,187 of JBGSOR010000518.1, forward strand.
CAGCTCCAGATTGGCTTCGATGCGGTCGGCGATTTTGAGCAGGATGTTGGAACGGGTGGTTACCGACGCGGCCCCCCAGGCGTCCTTGGCCGCATGGGCAGCATCCAGGGCCAATTCGACATCCTCCGCGGTGGAGCGGGCAATTTGGCAAAAAGGCTTTCCGTTGACCGGGGAGATATTATCGAAATAGGCACCGCAGACCGGCGGCACCCACTGGCCGCCGATGAAGTTGTCGTAACGCTCGCGGAAGTTGACGACGGCGCCCGCGGTGTTAGGGGTTGCGTATCGCACTGGAACTCTCCTCGCTCTGGATCGGTGTTGTTATTGCTGATGAGACCGGAGCCTCGCGGATCGATGCCAGTCCCAATCGGCATCTTAACCCGTCTTCGACTAAATCCCGCCTACCAGCCTGTCGGGCTTACGCCGCGACCGCTCAATCGGTCAAGAACCGATCGATTTCGGTTGTCCTACGCAAGATTTTCGGCTCCCCCGCAGATCGAACGTCTCGGATATCGCGTAGGAACGCGGCGGCACGCCAAGTCCCACAGACTCCTGGTCTTGTCGTAACCCATTACTTGCCTTCACGATATTAACAAAGATCGGCCCGACAAACAGCTCAGTGTATGACGGCATGGAGTGCGGCGGAACCGGGCCGGCGGCAGCAGCGGAGGACGGGCAGATCGCCACTTCAGATCGTGCTACTAACGGTCGCAATCGACAGGCGAGCCTCGCGGACGGACGCGAACCTGCGTGAAGCGGCCATTGTACTGGCGCCGCTGAATGTCTGGAGTTGGCCGCAACCGAGCGCCGATTGCGAGACGCTGCTACGCCTCGGACCCTGCGACCCTCGCCCAGACACCGACCTATCTCGTCACCTGTTGACGGCGCAGAGCGGCACTTCGCGGCAATCCTCTACTCACGCCTCTGATTTAAAAGTAATTCATCTCTGGCACGCGCGATGCATATGCCAAAGCTGTAGAAACAGGCCGTCGAGGGACGCACAACCCCGAACGGTGTCGAAGACGCAGAGGCCACGATGAACAAGACTCCAGCTCCCGCACCAACCGAAAGGTTCTCGCCCGCCGCCATCTTTGGCGTACTTGGCGCGATTTGGGCTTTCGTTGCGACAAGACTTCGGCAGGGCGGACTTACGCTCGCGAGCATCTCGGGCTACCTGCGGGAGCAACGGGAGGCCAAACAGCGCTTCAGTCCCGCATGGCATCGGCAGCAGTCGCGGCGGCGACTGGTCTGGTGAGCCACCCTGAGGTGGGGCTCCTGCCTCCCACGGTAACGAGGAAGGCATCGCCGGCGGCCCAGGCCGGGCCCGCCGGGTGACGGGCCTGAGATCAAGCCTGTCATCTGCCCCATCGCCTTGTCGCCCGCGTCGCCGGTAGATCTACCAGCGTTCGTCCATGAATCGCCGAAGTCGAATCTCGGCCGGTCCTGGCGCGCTAGGACCCGGGCCGCTTAGGGCAACCTCAACCCACCGCGGCACGGTTCAGGTACTCGTCACGCTCGGTCAGGGTTAGCGGCTCGGCGCCGGCTTCCAGCTCCCAAAGCGATCCCTCCGCCGCCCGAACGTCTTCAAAGTCTTCCAGGCGTCGCGCGCAGAGTCTCCCCCTCGACCAGATCCTTGATGTTGCGCACCGCGCGTTCGGCACCGTCTCGGACCAAGGAGCCGATTAGCCGGACGAAGGGGCGCAGGTGCAGATCCAGACGGCTCAGCTCGAAGGCCAGGGTCAGTCGCGTGTCGTCGCCCGCGGGGTCGAGCCAGTAGCCGATCCGAAATCGGTCGCGAGTCTCCAGGAACTCCACCCGCATGGCGTGCTCCAGCGCCGTGACCCGGAACGTGCTTTCGGTCCTGCGGCCATGGTCGACACGCACCTGGCGGGCCAAGGAGCCCACCCTTATCGGTCCTGGTGTCAGGGCGTCCAGGCGCCGGACCTCCGGCGACCAACGCGGGTAGTTCTTGTAGAAGTCCAACGCCACGAAGTCGAACACCTGTTCGGCCGGTCGGGCGATCAAAATGCTGGCTCGGGCGCTAACCATCTAATGTGATCGGGTATTCGGTTGCGGGACCCGAGAGGCTAGCAGCCTGTAGCCGGCTCGCAAAGCCCGACGAGGGCAGTTGGTTCACCCTTGGGCTGCCCCGGCCCCAGGATTGAGCATCCCGTTTCTTTGCCAGCCCCCTGCCCGCCCCCTAGACTGCGCGTTTTGGCACCAGGCGCCCCCCATGTCGACGGACCAACCCCAGCACACCCCGGTGATGCAGCAGTATCTCCGCCTCAAGGCGGAGCACCCTGGGATGCTGCTCTTCTACCGAATGGGGGACTTCTACGAGCTCTTCTACGAGGACGCGGAGCGCGCCGCCGCACTCCTGGACATCACGCTCACCAAGCGCGGGGCCTCCGCCGGACAACCCATCCCCATGGCCGGCGTGCCCTACCACGCCGCCGAGGGCTACCTGGCCAAGCTGGTGCGCAAGGGGGTCTCGGTCGCCATCTGCGAGCAGATCGGCGATCCCGCCAAGTCCAAAGGGCCGGTCGAGCGGAGGGTGGTCCGCGTGGTCACGCCGGGGACCCTCACGGACGAATCGCTGTTGGAGGAGCGTCGGGAGAACCTGCTGGTCGCCGTCGCGGAGGGGGCTGTCGCCACAGGGGCCAACGACGGAGCCGGTGGCTATGGACTGGCGGTTCTGGAGCTCTCCAGTGGACGCTTCTCGGTCCTGGAAGTGGACACGCGGGATGGTCTGGCAAGCGAGCTGGAGCGGCTAAAGCCCGCGGAGGTGCTGCTCGACGAGGACAGCCGGCTCCCGGATGTCTTGAGCCTGGATCGCGGCGTGGCCCGCCGCCCGGCCTGGCACTTCGACGCGGAGAGCGGCGCGCGGCTGCTGTGCGACCAGTTCGGCACTCGGGACCTGACTGGCTTCGGCTGCGCCGGGATGGCGCTCGCCATCGGGGCCGCGGGCTGCCTGCTCCAATATGTCCGCGACACCCAGAGGGCCGCTCTCCCCCATCTGCGCGGTCTTGTTACCGAGAGCCGGGAGGACGCGGTGATCCTGGACGCGGCCACCCGCCGCAACCTGGAGATCCTGGACAGTCTCACTGGACGGCCGGAGCACACCCTGGCCGGAGTATTGGACCGCACCGCCACCGCCATGGGCAGCCGGCTCCTGCGCCGCTGGCTGGCGAGGCCGCTGCGGGCGCAGTCGGAGATCCGCGCCCGTCATGCGGCCATCGCCACACTCATCAACAGCGGTGCCGGGTCCGTCCTGCGGGAGGTCCTGGCAGGCATCGGTGACCTGGAGCGTATCCTCGCTCGCATCGCGCTGCGGACCGCGCGGCCGCGGGACCTGGCCGTCCTGCGCGACTCCCTCGAGCGCAGCCCCCAACTCACCGCGGGGCTTGCAGGCATGC
>JBGSOR010000544.1:0-2961 GCA_041738985.1 Chromatiaceae bacterium
GGTTAAGCAGCTTCATCCTTACCCGACGGTGCGCTTCGCGTCATGACCCGAGGCAGGAGCCGTATGCGGTAGTTCCGCTCGTACGGATCTGTGCGGGGGGCGGAGGGTAACCTCCGTCCCTACCGCGACCCCCGGTTTCTGATGCCGCTGCCGCGGTGCAGCATTACGGCTCGGCCCAGGCGGCCGCCCGCAAGCTCGGGATCGACCGCACCACGTTGTACAGGGCGCTCCAGCGCCGAGCCCCGTCCGTGGTCCGATAGCCCCCGCCTCTCGGCATGGCGCCTGCTTAAATCCCACATCCAGCTGATTCCACGAGTAGGCAAAACCCGTGCCCGATAGTACCGGCCGATCAATCGACCGACCAACCGCGCTGTGTATCGCGCAGCGACCTAGGGTTGATCGGGGTCCGCGGGCAACGGGGTCGGAACGCTGTCCGGCGAGCCCCTGGACCAGGCTGTCGCAGAAACGCCAGCGCCGTGCCCTGACCGGGCTGCGCTCGTCAAGCACGGCGGCACGTTCTGGGATAATCTTGACATCAGCCCCGGTGGCAACTGGAACGGTGCGACTGTCTACCGACACCAACCTTAAAACTGCTTAGAGCTTGCAACGTTTCGTTGAATCGACGTTCTCCCCGCCGAAAAAGACCTGAATAGCTACTCTTAACGGGCAATCGAGCATCGCCGTTGTGGAACAGACAAACGAGTATCGGCTCAACATCGACGCCTTCACGCCGGACACCTTTCCGATGTGGCGTTTAGCGGAATACATGCGGGATCTCGCCGATTTGCTGGGCGAGCGGGAGCATGTTCACTTCGTGCGCCTCGAAGAAGGCAGCACCGTGCTTGTCCAGCGGGTCGATAAAGAATCCGCCGCCAGGGTCCAAGAACGTATGTGCGCAATCAAGCCGACAAAGGATGAAGGCGATGCAAAGGCCCTGCGGGCCTACAAGTCGCTTGACCGGCGGTTGGCCGAGGACAACGCGGTAGGGTTCCTGTGCGGACCGGGCGGGGCCGAGATCATCCGTTTTCCGGGACGAGAGAAGCCCGCGCCGCTCACCTTTGGCCCTTTCCGCCAAGCCGGAAACTTGGATGGAGTTCTGATCAAGCTTGGCGGTCGCGACGACACTGTCCCCGTTCATCTTGAGGAAGAGGGGACTGTCCACATCTGCAACGCCACTCGGAACGTGGCCCGGCAACTGTCGCCCCATCTCTTCGGACCGACGCTTCGGGTCCAGGGCACAGGCCGTTGGCGGCGCGATGCCGAGGGCGCCTGGATCCTTGATCGTTTCGACATCGAGAACTTTGAGACCTTGGACGAGGCCCCGCTCGGCGACGTGATCGAGCGTTTGCGCCGCATACCGGGCAATGGCTGGAAGACCCTCGCCGACCCCTATGCCGAGCTGCAACGTCTGCGCAAAGGAACGGATGGGGTCCACTGATGGTCGTGCTGGATGCGACCACCTTGCTTTATTTACTTGACCCCGAAGCCAAGGCGCCCACGGACCCCGACACGGGAAAAGCTGTGCCCGAGGTCGGGGCACGGGTTCGAAATTTGATCGATACCCTGGATAAAGATCGGCGGAAGGTCATCGTTCCGACCCCGGTCTTGAGTGAGCTTTTGGTCCGCGCGGGAAAAGCGGGGCCTGAATACCTCAATGTCCTGAATGGAAGTGCACGCTTCAAAATAGCCGATTTTGACCAACGCGCGGCAATTGAGGTCGCGGCCACGACCTGGAAGGCCATCGAAGGCGGCGACAAGAGGGGTGGATCTTCGAGCCCCTGGGCCAAGCTCAAGTTTGATCGACAGATCGTCGCCATTGCCAAGATTGCCGGTGCCAAGACGATCTACTCGGACGACAACGACGTCCGGCGACTCGCCCGAACCGAAGGAATCGACGTGATTGGGATACGCGATCTCCCACTGCCCCCGCTAGATCCGCAGATGTCTTTGCAGCTTCAAGAGACAGACGACGCAAAGGGCGAGTAGTCGCGGTTATATTCCGTAACCGCGCCACGTAACAGGGGTCCGCGATGACCCCGACGCCTTCGCGTAGAAATGGAAGGGCGCGACTCTCTGGGAACGGCCGGCACAACCTCGCTACGATTCCGCCTCTCGGCCGAGGCCCGTCAACAGACTCGTGCATCCAGACCCCGCCTCGTGCCGGGCATTTTTTGCCTCCGTGGCGCCCGGAGCGGCCCCCGGGTGCGCCGCGGGAGGTTGGGGCTCGCCTGGTGACTCAGTGGTGACTCGCCATCGGACGGTTCATCGTCGAATCGCCTAGGCCGCTGATTTTATGAAGCCGATGGGCGGATTCGAACCGCCGACCTACTGATTACGAATCAGTTGCTCTACCAACTGAGCTACATCGGCACGTGAGGACGGCGGAGTATAGGCTAGGCGGCCGGGCGTCTCAACCAGGCCGCGCCGATCACGCCGATCAAGCCTCAGCGCTCGGCGTCCAAAGCATAAGGGGCGGGGTCGATGATCGGCGTGCGACCGAGGACGAGGTCCGCAGCCAGGCGGGCGGAGGCGGGGGCGGTGACGAGTCCGTTACGGAAGTGGCCAGCGTTGACGTAGAGACCCTCGGTACCTGGGAACGGGCCGATGTAGGGGATGCCGTTCGGGGAGCTGGGCCTGATCCCTGACCAGTGATCCTGGATGGGCGCGTGCTCAAGGAAGGGGAAGAGCGCCAAGGCGCTGCGGTGGAGGTCCTCCTTGGCCTCGGCGGTGGTGGCCTTGTTGAATCCCACGTGCTCGATGGTGCTGCCCAAGAGGACAAGTCCGTCCCGTCGGGGGATGGCGTAGCGGTCGCGGAAGAGGACGATCTGGCGGATCTGGCCGGGGCGGGCCTGGAACAGGATCATCTGGCCCCGCACGGGGGCGATGTCCGGGGGCGGGCCGAGCTGCCCCAAGAGCCGGGCGGTCCAGGCCCCCGCGCAGACCACGACCCGGGCGGCGTGC
>JBGSOR010000591.1:0-3935 GCA_041738985.1 Chromatiaceae bacterium
GGCGCGGCTGCGGGCCCTGCTGCGCCGGGCGGCGGGGGCGGCAAGCCAGGTGCTGGAGATCGGTCCCGTGCGACTCGACCGGACCGGACAGCAGGTTTGGGTCAACGGCGCCCCGGTCGAGCTGACCGGCTACGAGCTGCGGCTCTTGGAGCGGCTCATGACCGAGCGCGGGCGCGTACTCTCCAAGCGGGAGCTGGCGGACTATCTCTACCCGCATGACGAGGACAGGGACAGCAATGTGCTGGAGGTCCTGCTTGGGCGCTTGCGCCGCAAGCTGGATCCTGACGGCACGCTCGCCCCGATCGAAACCCTACGCGGGCGCGGCTACCGGTTCGTCCTCGGGGACCCGCGCGTTTGAGATCCCGGTCTCTTCAGACCCGGGTCACCGCGTCCGCGGCCCTGGTGCTGGTGGTCTTCGTGGCGCTGGCGAGCCTCGCCCTGGAGCAGGCATTCGAGGCCAGCGCTCGCGCCGCCCGGGAGGAGCGACTGCTCGGCCAGATCTACGTCCTGATGGCCGCGGCGGATACCCAGAGCGGGGCCATGGTCCTCCCCCTGGACCTGGCGGAGTCGCGTTTCAGCCTGCCCGGCTCCGGACTCTACGGCCAGGTGAGCGACGCCGAGGGACGCCCCGTGTGGCGCTCCATCTCCGCCCTGGGCCAAGGGGTCCCGTTTGCCACTGGGCTTGCGCCCGGGGAGCGCCGCTTCGAGGTGTCGCTCGACAAGTCCGGCCGACCCTATTTCGTGAAAGGCTTCGGGGTGACCTGGACCATCGGACCCAGCCCGGGTCGTTACACCTTTAGCGTGGCGGAGGACCTTGCCGACTATCGTCGGGAGCTCTCTCGGTTTCGCACCAGCCTGGCAGGCTGGCTGGGGGCGCTCTCGTTGATCCTGCTCGTCGCCCTGCTCGGCACGCTAAGGTGGGGACTCGCCCCCCTCAGGCGGGTCGCGGACGAGGTCGCCGCGGTCGAGGCGGGTACCCAGGACCGGCTGCACGGGCGCTATCCTCGGGAGCTGCGCTCGCTGACGGGGAATCTCAACGCCCTGCTCGCCCACGAATCCGCCCGCCAGATCCGCCTCGGCAACGCACTGGCCGACCTTGCGCACAGCCTCAAGACGCCGCTGGCGGTCATGCGGGGTGCGCTTGGGGAGGCGCGCCACCAGACCCGGACCTTGGCCAACGCGGGTACGGGAGATCCTGTCGCGGCGCAGGCCCGGGATCCGCTTGCCGACCGATTGGCCGAGCAGTTGACGCGGATGGAGGAGATCGTTGCCTACCAGCTGGAGCGTGCCCGTCCGCGCCCGGTGGCTACCCTAGCCCCGCCGCTCCCGGTGGACCAGGTCCTGGAGCGCCTGCTCGCCACCCTCGCCAAGCTCCACGCCGACCGCCAGGTCTCCGTGACCCAAGACCTGGAGCCCAATCTCGTGTTCCGCGGCATCGAGGGCGACCTCTTGGAGGTCCTGGGCAATCCGCTCGATAACGCCTACAAGTGGTGCCACACCCGCATCGCCGTTGGCGGCCGGCGGGAGGATGGTTTCCTTGTCCTGTGGGTGGAGGACGATGGCCCCGGCATCCCGCCGGAGCGGGTACGCGAGATCGGCGAGCGCGGCGCCCGGGCGGACCTTTCTACCCCCGGCCACGGGATCGGGCTCGCGGTGGTGCGGGAGATCTGCTCGGCCTACGGGGGAGGGCTCGACATCGGCGCGAGCCCTCTCGGCGGCACGCGAGTGCGGGTGCGGCTGGGGACCTGAGTCGCGTCCGTCGCGGACGCGCCGCCCTGGACAAGCTCCCCGGGATTTGGCAGCCTCGAACAGATAGACCCAAGGCCGCCGGAGGCTTTTCGATATGACCGCCAGGCCGCAGCCACAAATGCCCCAACACCCCGGGTTGTACGACCGCGACATCGTCGCCTGGGCCCAGGAACAGGCGCGACTGCTGCGTGCCGGCCGCCTCGCGGAGCTTGATATCGAGCACATTGCCGAGGAGATCGAGGACGTGGGCAAGAGCGAGCAGCGGGAGCTGGCGAGCCGGATGGTCGTATTGCTCGCTCATTTGCTCAAGTGGCAACACCAGCCAGAGCGGCGCGGCAACAGTTGGCGACGTACCGTCCGTGCCCAGAGGCGCTCCGTTGCCCTGCGGCTCAAGCGCACGCCAAGCCTTCAAGGGATGCTACGCGATCCAGACTGGCTGGAAGAGATCTGGGAGGATGCGGTCAGCGCAGCGGCCGCCGAGACCGGGCTCGACGCCTTTCCAGAGTGTTGCCCGTGGCCGGTCACCGAGATCCTGAATCCGGATTGGATGCCCGATTAGCCGGACACTGCGCCGCTCGCCTGCGGATGCCTCGGCGGCTCTCCCTTCGGACCTGGAATGATTGCGATGCTTGCGCGTCGGGATGGACTGGGGCGAGAGGGAGCGCCGACATCCTGTCGGCCACGGCGCGTAGCGCCGTCGGCAGCCCGCGGTCAAACCCGGGCGCTGTCCTGGCCGGCGTCATCCGGGTCGGTTACTGACCGACTCGCCGACAGGATGTCGGCGCTCCAGGGTCCGCTTGGGGATCACCGTCTGAGGGCAGGCCGTCGCGATCTCGTCGTAGACCTTCCAGGGGTCGTCCTCGTAACGGCGGGAGAAGTGGAAGGGGACCAAGTAGCGCACCCCGGCGGCGCTGGCGATCTCCCCGCAGGCACTGGCGGTGAGGTGGCCGGTCCGCTCGGCCTGGGCGCGGTCCCTCGCGAGGAAGCTCGACTCGCAAAAGAGGGTGTGGGCCCCGACAGCCAGGGCCACTAAGCGTCGACGGTTCTCGGGGGTGTCGGCAAAGTCCGTGGCATAGCAAAGCTTACCTCCAGGAGTCTCCAGGGTCAGGTCTGCCGCCAGCTCCGCGACTGTCCGGCGGGTGCCGTCCGGGAGTGCGATCTCGGAGGCGAATGACCCGATGAGGATCTGCTGCTTTAGCCCTGTGAGCCAGGGGCCGGGCTGGAGCCCGCGCTCGGCGAGCCGCTCCTTGCGCACGTTGATCTGGACCGCGGGCTCGAAGGCGTAAGCCAGGACCGGGGTTCCGTGATCGAGCTGCACGGCACGCACCCGAAACCCCGGCTCGTCCAGCAGCACCGAATCCGCCGCTTCCCGGTCGGGAAGCGCCGTTGGACCGGCCATACCAGCCTGGAGCCGGTACCGGCGCAACACCCCGCCGTGGAGCTCCGAGACCTCGAGCACCGGTCCCCGGTCGCCGATCCGGTCCCACAGGATGCCGTTCAGGAACCCCTGCGCATGCCCGGCGAGCCCTGGGGGACCATAGAGCCGGCACGCCCCGTCCTCGCCGATGCGCGAACGGATCAGCCACAGCAGCCCGCCGATGTGGTCCGCGTGGGCATGGGTAACGAAGCAGTCGGTGACCTGATGGGCGATACGGGCGGGCAGTCGGGAGCCTTCCCCAAGGTCGAAGAGCAGACTTCGACGCTGGTGGCGCAGACGCAGGTGCAGGAGGGGATCGCCGAAGACCCCGTTGATCAGGCAGGCGACCGCGACCCCGGCCTGAACCAGGGGGCGGGGACCCGTGGGCGGGGCGGCCAGCTCGTCCGGGAGCACATCCGGTGGCGGGCAGAAGCGAACGACACCGTCGGCGAACGGCTTGCCGGTCGCGAGCCGACCATCACTGCCGCGGCAGGCGTCCCGGACCAGCAAGGTGTCGGTGGGCGATTGGCCTGGGGGCAGGAGCACGTGCAGCCAGGTCCCATCCGACCCCGCCACCTCGCCCAGACCTCGGGTGCGTCCCTCCTCCAGGAAGGCGACCTGCTTGCCGAGCCAGGCATCCGGGGCCTTGCGCGGTGGCGTGCCCACCAGGATGAGCCTGTCGAGGCCCACCCGACACTCCCGGGCCCCCGCGAGATGGCGGTCCCAGAGCCCTGTGCGGTGCCGGGCGCGGGCCATCGCGCTGGGGGTC
>JBGSOR010000011.1:0-4640 GCA_041738985.1 Chromatiaceae bacterium
CGCAGCCCCGGCGAAGCGGGCTACCCGTCCGAGCGCCAGCGGGAACGGCGCCGGTAAGGGGATCGCTGCCCGGTCGACGGCCGTGCCCGCCAAGGGGTCGACACCGGAGAGCCCGAAGCCGACCATGCAATCCGTCCAAAAGAAGGCCCCCCGCCGGGGCATCCGTCTCAAGATCGACGACGATTCCGGCGATAGCGACCGTTGACCCCGGAGTATTCCATGACGGACTCAAGCACAGGGCGGTGGGGGTGGATGCGGGGCGGCTGGCGTGACCGGATCGGGGCAAGTGTGGCGCTGTCGCTGCTCGCTGCCGGAGCCGCGTCTGGGGAGCCGCCTGCGCCCTGGGAGATCCAGGGCTATTCCCAGACCCCGGTCTGGAGCGGGGCCGAGCGCCCACCGGACGCCTCCAGGAACGCCGATGTGCCAGCCCCTTGGACCGACTCCGGCCTCTGGCAGACACCCCCCAATCAATGGACCGGGCGGGATTGGGAGCCGGAGCCTCGACGCAGCGACAGCCTCGGTCCGCGGTGGCAGTCGCCTGGCCCGCGGGACGGCGATGGAGGCTATCCAGGTCCGGTTGCTGCCGACGCCCATCCCCCCCGGCAACCAGCGGACTGGGGCCAGGTCCCGGATCCCGGCTATGGCTTCCGTGCCGATCAGGGACAGCCCGACCCCTGGGCCCCCGGTCGGATGCCCGATGGCGGTGCCGGGGGGTACTCCGCAGGGGCCCATCCCGGCTACAGGTTTCGGGGCGATCCGGACCCTGTCGGGTCGCCTTGGTCGAACCGGTCGAACCGGTCGAACCGGTCGGACGGGGCCAATTATCGGTTTCGGCCCCTGAACGAGGGCGAGCTCGACCGTCGAGGGCGCGGCTCCGTCTGGCGACCCGACGAAGCGACGACCACACCCTGGCAACAAGACCCGAGCGGACCTGGGGCCGATCAGGACTCGGTGCCCGGACCGGCCTATGGATTCGAGCCGAATCCCTGGCAGGTCCGTTGAGCCCAGAGGCGGGCCGTCGGCTCGCCCGGCCAGCGCGCCCGCGGATCCCCGGGCAGAAGAGTGAAGCACGTAAACGATGAGGAGGGTTCGTCATGAGATTGCAGATAGGCGTGACGGCGGCGGCGATCCTGGCCGGGCTCCTGGCTCTGGGCGCCCAGGCCGATAGCGGCCAAGTCCAGTTCTCCGCAGAGATGGTCAGGCACGGTCCGGATGGCAAGACGGTCAACGGCCGGATGTATGTGGGAGACGGGCGCACCCGTATGGAGATGTCGCAGCCGGGGCGCGAGGTGGTGCGCATCAGCGACCGCGGCCGGCGGATGGAATGGATCCTTTTTCCCGCGGAGAAGGGCTACCTCGAGCGTGGAGCGCCTCCCGCGGCCGAGGGCGCCCCCGCGCCGAACGCCCCGCCCTCTGCCGAGACGGATCCCTGCGCCGGCATGGCGGGGCTCACCTGTCGCCGACTGGGCGTGGAAGATGTGAGCGGTCGCCCGGCCGTGAAGTGGGAGATGTCCATGACCCATGAGGGCAAGACCCTGACCGGGGTCCAGTGGCTGGACCAGGAGCGCGGCATCCCTCTGAGGCATCAGATGCCCGATGGCCAGACCATGGAGCTCAAGATGCTCGGCACGGAGACCTTCGAGGGCCGGGTGGTGGAGAAATGGGAGACGACGACCACAGTCCCCGGCCAGCAACCCACGGTCACCTTCCAGTGGTACGACCCGGAGCTCAAGCTCGCGGTGCGCGACGAGCTCGCCGGAGGCTTTGTGAGCGAGCTGAAGAATATCCGCATCGGTCCCCAGCCAGATAGCCTGTTCGCGGTCCCGGACGGCTACACCCGGATGACGGCACCCCCGGGCGGAGGCCAGCCTCCCAAGCCGGCACCTTAATCCCGGGCGCGTCCGCATGATCACTGTCATCGGCAGCCTCAAGGGCGGCTCTGGCAAGAGCACGGTCGCGTTCAATCTGGGGGTCTGGCTGGCGATGGCGGAGGTCAGCGTCCAGCTCGTGGATCTGGACCCCCAGGCGACGCTCACGGACGTCGTGGACGTGCGTCAGGAGGAGGGCTTCACCCCGCCCCTGCGGGCGGTGGACCGGCGGGCACTTAACCGCGAGCAGCTTCGCGCAGCGGACGAGACGCTGATCGACGTGGGTACAGCGGACATGGAGGGGATGCGCCAGGCCATCGCCCTCTGCGACCGAGTGCTGGTGCCGGTGCAACCCTCCCAGGCGGACATCTGGTCGGTCCAGCGCTATATCCACTTGGTGACTTCCGTGGAGCGGGAGTCGCCCCCGGATTTGTTGGGCTTCATCAATCGCGGGGACACCCACCACGCGGTGCGGGAGACCAACGAGGCGGCCGCCGCCCTGGTCTCCCTCCCCGGTATTCGCTTCATCAAGCCCCGGCTTTCTCAGCGAACGGTGTTTCGGCGCTCCTTCAGCGAGGGCCTCGCGGTCTTCGAGCTGGAGTCCAAGGGCAAGGCAGCGCGCGAGTTTTTTGCGCTCGCCGCGGCGCTCTACGCCAACTTGGTGAGCTGATCCACGGGGCCAGGATCGTCGCCTGGTCGTCAGATGTCTGGACGCGGATGGCTCGTTGCTGCCTGTCGGTAGCCGTCCCTCCATTGCGTCTTGTGGGGGGGCGGTTTTCTGATAAGCTCCCGAAATCGGCAATACAGACTATCGGCAGGCCACTGAAGCGATCATGGCGGAAACCCCGATCCCCCAGGGACATCCAACCCCACCGAACGGCCGGCCCGACGTGTCGCACGACGCACGGGGATTATTCCCCAACGGGATAGGTGTCCAGTCCGACGTGACCGACTCCCAGCTCAACGCCTTCGCTATCGACCGGCTCTCCCAAGCCTTCGAGACCAGCGCCAAGCGCTGGGAGCTGATCGTCTACCCGTCCCTCTTTGCCTTTATCATCCTCGCCGCTTACGGCTTCTACCTCGTCTTCAGCCTGGCCAAAGACGTGCACTACCTGGCGATCAGCGTGGACTCCAACATGACCGTGCTCGCCAGCAACATGCAGTCCATCTCCGATAACGTGGGCCAGATGAGTGCCAACGTCCGCAGCATGGCGGTGGGCGTGGACTCCATGGCCCGGGACGTGAGCACCCTGGAGCCCATGTTGACCAGCATTCAGACCATGGATCGGTCCATGCAGAATATGACGCTCAATACCACCGTCATGCGCGACGACATGTCCGGCATGAACCGCAACATCGGCCGACCCATGCGCTTCATGAACTCGTTCATGCCCTGGTAGCGGACCGCTCGTCGGACCCGCGATGAAGCCGGACAAGCACCAGGCGGTGCGCCTCATCGTCGCCATCTCCTCCCGCGCCCTGTTCGATCTCAGCGAGTCCCATCGGGTCTTCGAGACGGAGGGGGTCGATGCCTACCGGGCCTATCAGGTCGCGCACGAGAACGATACCCTGGAGCCCGGGGTTGCCTTTCCGCTGGTGCGCAAGCTGATGAGTCTCAATGCGGCTCTCGGCGAGCGGGGCCGGGTCGAGGTGATCCTGCTCTCCCGCAACAGCTCCGACACCGGGCTGCGGGTGCTGACCTCGGCCCATCGTCATGGACTCGACATCAGCCGCGCCGCATTCACCGGCGGTGCCAGCCCCTATCGCTATGTGGCGGCGTTCGGGGCACACCTCTTCCTCTCTGCGGACCCCAACGACGTGCGACTTGCCCTGAGCGCCGGGTGCGCGGCGGCCACCGTCCTGCCCGGGGCGTCCGCAGATCAGGGGGCGGACGACGGACAGGTGCGAATCGCCTTCGACGGCGATGCAGTTCTGTTTTCGGACGACGCCGAGCGCCTGTTCCGCGAAGAGGGGCTGGCGGTCTTCAACGCCTCGGAGTCCGCCGCCGCCCACGAGCCCCTGCCCGGCGGTCCGTTTAAGGGACTCCTGGTGGCCATCCACCAGCTCCAGGCACTGTTTCCGGTTGAGTCGTCTCCCATCCGCACCGCGCTCGTCACCTCCCGTGGGGTTCCCTCCCACGAGCGCGTGGTGAGAACGTTGCGCGCCTGGGATATCCGCATCGACGAGGCCCTGTTCCTGGGCGGGCTTCCCAAGTCCAGCTTCCTTGCCGCGTTCGACGCCGATATCTTCTTCGACGATCAGGAGGTCCACTGCGATGCGGCGCGGCTGCACGTGGCCACGGGACATGTCCCCCATGGCGTCGCCAACAGGGCTGATCGGGACGACGCCCGATCGGCCGGATAAGCAATCCCAGAACTGACGCCGACCGTCCCAAGCGTGCTGGAGCTTCAGCACGTCCGGCGCTTGAGCAGGGCAAAGGAGGTCGCGGCGAAGGTGCTGAGGATGCTGGATGCGTCCATCGGGCGCTCCTGGTTTTGGCAACAGGCGTACGGGCCCTCCCGAACGGCGGGAGGGCCCGGACTGGCTGCTCGACCTCGACAGGGTCGATCAGGGTGCGGGGACAACGGTGTAATAGACCCCGTTGCTGCCGAAATGCGGCTGATAGTAGGCGCCGCCGCAGCTGTAAGAGCGGGTTCCGCCAGCGAAGACGCTGCCGCAGCCCCCGGGCAGGGCTAGCACCTCGCTGCCGATCGCCGGTCCGGAATAGGCCACCGGCTGCGACCAGGCGGTCGCCGCCGACCCGATGGCGGC
>JBGSOR010000025.1:0-22771 GCA_041738985.1 Chromatiaceae bacterium
TCTTCGCCCTGATCCCCTTCGGCACGCCATTGGTGTGGGGCGCCGTCAGCCTGTGGCTGCTCGCGAGCGGAGAGACCCTCGCGGCGGCGGGCCTGGCGGCCTGGGGTGGCCTGGTGGTGAGCCAGATCGACAACCTCGTGCGCCCACTGTTGATCAGCAGCGCCACCCGCATCCCCTACATCCTGGTCCTGTTCGGGGTGCTCGGGGGTATCTCGGCCTTCGGGCTGGTCGGACTCTTTCTGGGGCCCATCGTCATCGCCGTACTAATGGCCGTGTGGCGGGAGTGGATCGACGAGCAGCGCCAGCCGACCGAACGGTTGGCGGGACCGGAGCAGGCACAAGGCCATATCAGGGGCCCGCAAACCGAGTCGCCCCCCCTCGACCCAGACGGGCAGGCATCGAACCCGAAGGGAGACCAAGCCGCCGATGCGAGCATGCCGGGGGCGCGTCGCAACCTCTAGCAATCCTGCGACAGTGGACGATCGGTCGAAAGCACCGAAGAGCTTGGACCATACGCCCTGAGAGAACGGACCGTCGGATCGAGCTCGATCGGCTCCAACGGGCCATGCGGCCGACGCCGCACAAAGCTACCGCTTCCGGGGGCCCGCAGCCGCGACCGGGCGGTCTCTCCAGGTTGCCAATAGCTCGGGCGCCGGCACGGGGTAGCCGTAGAAGTAGCCTTGCGCGATGTCGCACCCCTCGCGGCGCAGCAGGACGGCCTGATCCTGGCGCTCCACACCCTCGGCAACCGTCTCGAGTCCCAGGCTGCGGGCGAGCGCGATCACGGCACGGACGATGGCCTCGCTGCCGGCGTCCACCCCGATGTCCCCCACGAAGGAGCGATCGATCTTGAGCCGGTCCAACGACAGACGTTTGAGGTAGGCCAGACTCGAATAACCGGTGCCGAAGTCGTCCACGGCAAGCTGCACCCCCATCTCCATCAGATCGCGCAGCACGGCCTGGGCGCGCTCGGGCTCGCGCATGATCAGCGACTCGGTGACCTCCAGCTCCAGACGCTCCGGGGCCAGCCCGGCTTCAGCGAGGGCCTCGGAGACCGCCTGCACCAGATCGCCCCGCTCGATCTGTTGAACCGACAGGTTCACGGCGACCCGCGGCACCGCGAGCCCCCGAGCCTCCCAGCCCGCCATCTGACGGCACGCCTCCGTGAGTACCCAGGCGCCGATCTCCCCGATGACGCCGATCTCCTCGGCGAGCGGGATGAATCGCCCGGGCGGAACCAGGCCCAGATCGGGGTGGCGCCAGCGCACCAGGGCCTCGACCCCGGCAAGCGCCCCGCTGGCCATATCCACCTGGGGCTGGAAGTGCAGGGCAAGCTGATCCCGGCTCACCGCCACACGGAGTGCGCTCTCCATGACGAGCGCATCGACCACGCCGGACGCAAGCCCCGGCTCGAAGAACCGGTAGGTATTACGACCCAACGACTTAGCGTCATACATTGCCCGCTCCGCATGCCGAATGAGGGTATCCGCGTCGTCCCCGTCGGCGGGGAAGAGGGTGATTCCAATACTCGCCGTGACCACCAGCTCATGCTCGCCGAGCGTCAGCGGCTCGCCGAAGAGCGCCTGGAGACGGCGTGCCACGAGGGCCGCGCGATGCGCGCTTGCGTCGTCTTCGAGGAGGATCGCCAGCTCGTCCCCCCCCAACCGGGCGAGGGTGTCGCTCTCTCTGGTGGCGGCGCGCAAGCGCTCGGCGGCGCAGCGCAGGAGCGCGTCGCCCAGCGGGTGACCAAGGGTGTCGTTGACGACCTTGAAGCGGTCCAGGTCCAGGAGCAACAGGGCGAGCTGACTCCCGGATCGGCGCGCCCGCTGCAGCCCGTGCTCAAGCCGGTCGCGGAAGAGTACGCGATTGGGCAAATTGGTGAGCGCGTCATGATGGACCAGGAAGTCCAGCGCTTGCTGGGCGCGTTTGATATGGCTCACATCGGTGAAGACCGCGACGTAGTGGGTCGTGCGGCCGGCGGCGTCTCGTACCGCGCTCAGATTCAGCCATTCGGGATACACGTCCCCGTCCTTGCGCCGGTTCCAAATCTCCCCGCGCCAGTGACCGGTTGCGAGCAGCTCCGACCAGAGCGCGCCGTAGAAACTGGGATCGTGACGTCCGGACTGGAGGATTCGCGGGTTCATTCCGAGCACCTCGCATTCGCTATAGCCCGTGATCTCCGTAAAGGCGCGGTTCACCGCGAGGATGCGCGCCTCGGCGTCCGTCAGCACGATGCCCTCCGAGGTACTCTCGAACACGCAGGCGGCCTGTCGCAGCTTCTCCTCCGTGCGCCGCCGCTCCGCGCCCTGGCGGGCCTCGTCCAAGGCGCGCTGCACGGCAAGTCCGAGCCGGGCCGGACGGTCCTTGAGCACATAGTCGTTCGCCCCATGACGCAAGGCATCGACGGCCGACTCCTCGCCAATCCCTCCGGAGACGATAATAAACGGGGTAATAGCGTCCCGCTCGCGCAGGAGCTGCAGCGCGCGCAGCCCGCCGAATCGGGGCAGATGCCAGTCCGCCAGGATCAGGTCCGGCCCCGCCGCCAGGGCATCCAGATAATCGGACTCGGTCTCCACCCGGGTCCAGCGGACGGCGAACCCCTCATCCTCCAGGCGCAGGGCGATAAGCTCCGCGTCGTCGGCCAAGTCCTCGACGATCAGACCCTGCAGAGCGTTGGGCGGATTCCCGTCGCTCACGGCAGGACCCACTCGTAGCTCTGTCCCGCGCAGGCGAGCCCGGAGCCGGCGCTCCGCACCGGCCTCCTGGGCCGTTCCGGCAACGGGCTCGCCAATGGGTCGATCGACCGCCGTCGCATTTCGGTCTGCATCCCCAAGCTCAGGCAACCGGCAGACGCACGCTGAAGGTGCTCCCCGACCCGAGCGCGGAGCTCAGGTCCACCTGACCGCCCATCGTATGGATCGCCTTGGAGACGATGGCGAGCCCGATACCGGTGCCTGGGTAGGCGTCTTGGGAATGCAGGCGTTGAAAGACCTCGAAAACCCGCCGATGGTCCTCCGGGGCGATCCCGATACCGTTGTCGATGACGCGAATAACGACCTCCCCTTCTTCGGCGACGGCGGACAGCTCGATCCGCGGGGTGCCTTGGAGACATCGATAGGTCAGGGCGTTATCCACCAGGTTGCTCAGGATCTGGCGGATGAGGGTGGGATCTCCGCGCGGGGTGGCCAGAGGCTCCCGCACGGCCAGCTCGGCCCCACACGCGGCAATGCGCTCGGCGTAGCCTGCGCCAAGCTCCGCGACCAAGGGACCCAAGGGCACGGGCACCGCCCGCACCGAGCCGCGTCCGGTGCGCGCGTAGAGCAGCAGGTCCTCGATCAAGGCGCCCATGCGCGCCCCTGCAGCGGCGACGTTGTCGAGATAGCGTTGCCCGTCTCCGTCGAGCAGGTCCCTGTAGCGCCGTCTCAGAATCTCGGCGAAGCCGCAAATGGCCCGCAGGGGCGCGCGCAGGTCATGGGAGACCGAAAAGGCGAAGGACTCGAGCTCCGCATTGGCCGCCTCTAAGGCGACGGTGCGCTCGTGTACCCTCCGCTCCAGCTCCGCATTGAGCTCCCGAACCGCCGACTCGGCGCGGCGGCCCGGGTCCATGTCAAGCACCAGTCCCTCCAACCCCACGAGCTCCCCGAGCACGCCGTAGATGCCCCGACCGCGTTCCCACACCCACCGCTCCTCGCCAAAGGCTGTCACGATGCGATATTCCAGCTCGTAGCTGCCGTGCGTCTTCAGGGCCGCCTGCACCTCGCCCCATGCCCGATCCCGGTCTCCGAGGTGGACGATACGGGCGTGCCAAGGACCCCCGAGCGCCATCAGGTCCTCCGCC
Source organism: Chromatiaceae bacterium (assembly GCA_041738985.1). GTDB lineage: Bacteria > Pseudomonadota > Gammaproteobacteria > Chromatiales > Chromatiaceae > Thiodictyon. Next base: position 3,839 of record JBGSOR010000025.1, read on the forward strand.
GAATAGCCCGTCAGCGCGCTGCAGCCCGGACTCACGAGATCGCTGGTCCGGTCCGAATCGTTGCGGCGACGGTAGGCGAAGCCGGGCAGGTTATCGACCAACAGGTTGTAACGCCGTTGGCTTTCCGCGAGCGCCGCCTCGGCCCCCTTGCGCGCGCCGATATCCCGGGTGACCCCATGGACGACCGGCTGCCCGGTCCGGGGGTCCCAAGCGAAGTGCGCGACGGTCTCGGTCCAAACGGTGCCGCCGCCCTTGCGGGACAGCTCGATCTCAGCGGTGTAACAGCGCTCCGGCGGAGTCTCGCCCGAGCGGAATGCGGCGGTCTCTCGGCGGATCAGGCGCTTCAGCGGGAGCCAGGTGTCCGGGGTCAGCAGGGACTGGATCGGTCGCGCCATGACCTCTTCGGCCGAATAGCCCCTCAACCGCTTCACGCTCGGACTGACATCGAGGAACCGGTGCGTCCGTGGATTCAGGGTCCAGACCACAGCGCCGATGCGCTCGAGCAGGAGGCGATGTCTCTCTTTCTGCTCGCGCAGCGACTCCTCCAGCGCGCGCCCCCTCTCCACCTGAGCGCGCAGCGCCAGCTTGAGCCTTAGGGTTCTCAGCAAGGGCCGGAGCCGGACCACCAGGTCCAGGTCCCCGATCGGCCCCACCAGATAGCCATCCGCTGCGGACTCCAGCCCGGGCGCCTGCTCCTCCCCGATGGGTTGGCCCGGATAAACCATGAACACCAAGCCATCGGCCATCTCCGGGGCGGTCTTGATCAGACCGCATAGCTCCCAGCTGTCCATATCCGGCAGTCCATCGCCGAGCAGTACCACATGCGGGAAACGGCCGTGCAGCAGGGTCAGGGCCTCGGCTCCGCTTCGGGCGCCGAGGACTTGGACCGCCTCGCCGTCCAGCACGGTGCGCATGCGATCGGTCGCCTGGGGGTCGTCGTCGACCACGAGGATCCGAACCGGCTCGTCCATGCAGTGCACGGCACGGGGATCGGAGTCCGATCGCGGGGAACCGACGGCCCAATCCCGGACGCGGCATCCGTCGGCGGAAAGCGAGGCGGTGGAGGCGGTCTGGGTCATCTGGAAAAACATGTGTTTGGCGCACGCCGCCGCGAGCCCCGAGGCCTAAGGCCAGGTGGAGCGGCGCGGCGCAGCGGCCTGAGCACCTTCCTGGAAGCCAGGGGGCAAGCCCATGACGCGGCTCCAAGGGTCCTCAGAGCCAGTGCCGACGATATCGCATCCGGATTTCACGGCACGTCAACTGAAAATTAGCAGCATTATGTTTCAATTGCACAAGATTCCGCCCGACTGGGTCAAAGGCGTGCCGCAGTCTCCGGCCCAAAAAAAAATCGCTTCCTTAGGCGAAGAGTCCGTACGCCCGCTCGCCGCTCTGGCTTTCGGGGACCTTTCAGAACCGCGCGGGTCATGCTGGAAACAGGGGAGCCCGCCTTTCAGGGTAATCCAAGGGTGCGGAGAAGAATGGGAACTGGGACCGCTTCGGCGAGACATCCTGCGACGGGACACCCCGTGCTCTCGCACGGCGACACATACCGTTCGTCTAAACACGGGAACGCGACGCCCCTTCGGGCGTCACAATTTAAGTCCCCGCACCGAGAGAAGAATCGCCGAGCCAGCCTTGCCCGCCGCTCCAGCATCCCGTGTGTCACCCGACCAAAACGGTGTCATTTCGGGTGCGAACTGGGCTACGCTTGCGCTTGAGCCGGCAACCAACCGAATCGAGTACAGCACGGAGACCGTCCCCATGACCGAAACCGAATCAGAGCGCACCCGCCGCATCGGCGAACGACTTCGTCAAGCCCGCCACGACCAGGGGTTGTCCCTCAGCGAGCTGGCCGAGCGCACCGGCTGCTATTCGAAGTCACGCATCAGCAACTACGAGCAGGGACTTCGCCGCATGGGGCTCGAGGAGGCCCTGGTGCTTTCCGCGGCCCTGGGCCACGTGACCGCGACCTATCTGCTTTGCCTGGACGACACACCGCCCTTAACCCCGGAAGAGAGCGATCTGCTTGCCCGTTACCGCGCCACCGACGATGCCGGCCGCGCCCAGATCAAGGAGCTGGCGGAGTCGCTGCCGGCCGCCAAACGTAAGCGGACACCAAAGGCCGCCTGAGCGCAAGCACGGCTGCGCCTGTGTACATCATCGGACTCCCGGGAATCGGCGGCCCCCCCGGGGCGGTTCTGGATTGGACCCATAAGGAATCCTGCATGGACCTGTAAACGGCCCCAAGGCTGCGGTCCATGCGCACCACCGAAAAACTCTGCGTTTGCGAAACGGTCCGGCTGTCCGGGGTAACTATCCCGCCGGTCTCTTGGGACCCCGGGGGCAGGACCGTCCACCGCTCGTCATGCCGCTTCCGGAAGCTACGCCCGAAAGCGGCCGCTCAATACATCCGATGCCTGAATAACCAGGCGGCAACGGTCAGGCTAACCGCGCCGATGAGCCCCATCGGCCAGTACTGTCCGATCAAGTTCCCGTAGCTGTCGCCCTGCAGGAACACGCCGCGCAGAACGATGAGGAAATAACGCAGCGGATCGATGTAGGTGATGACCCGGACCGCCTCCGGCATATTGGCGATGGGCGTGGCAAAGCCCGACAGGATCACGGAGGGAACCAGGAACAGAAAGGCCCCCAGGAGCCCCTGCTGCTGGGTCACGGACAGGGACGAGATCATAAGCCCGACCCCGACCGCCGAAAGCAGAAAGAGCGCCATCCCCAAATACAGTGCCCCCAGGGAGCCGCGCAGCGGCACCCCGAAGGCAAAGACCACCAGGAAGACGATCAGGCTGCCCTGAAGCGAGCCCACCAGCAACCCTGGGATGGACTTGCCGATCAGGATCTCCACCGGGCGCAGGGGCGTGACCAGGAGCTGGTCGAAGGTACCCGCCTCCCGTTCCCGGGCCACGGAGAGCGAGGTGACGATCAGGGTCACCACCAGGGTCAGCAGGCCGACGATCCCCGGGACGATGAACCAGCGGGATTCGAGATTCGGGTTATACCAGGGCCGGATGGAAAGCCGAGCCGGTGCGCCCGGCCGGCCGTGCGCCGCCGCCCACGCGCTGTTGAATTCGATCAGGATGCTGCGGACATAGTTCACCGCGGTCAGGGCGGTGTTGGAGTTGCGTCCGTCCAGGATGACCTGGAGATCCCCGCTCCGGCCGGCCAGCAGATCCGCACTGAACCCCTGACCGATGTGCAGGACCAGCAGGACCTCCCGGTTGTCGATCAGGGGTGGGATCTCCGAGTCGCGCCCGATGTGCGCGACGATCTGGAAGTTGCGGGACCCGGCAAAACGCGCGATCAGCTCCCTGGCCGGCGCCCCCCCGTCCTCGTCGTAGATGGCCATGGGGGCCTGATTGAGATCGAAGCTCGCCGCAAACCCGAACACCAGAAGCTGGGCGATCGGTGGGCCGATCAGCACGAAGCGGCTACGCTTGTCCCGCCACAACGCCAGCAGCTCCTTCCATGCCAGGGCCAGGATGTGGGCGATCACGGTCTACTCCAGGTCCTTGCGCGCCTTGCGCCGCAGCACGGCAAAGAAGAACAGCATCATCAGCAACAGGGCGCCCGCATTGCCCAGGACCACGGGCCAGACATCGCCGGCCAGGAACAGGGTTTGAAGGATGGCCACGAAATACCGCCCGGGCACCACGTCTGTGATGACCTGAATGACGGCAGGCATGGAGCCGATGTCGAAGATGAATCCGGAGAGCAGGAAGGCCGGCAGAAAGGTCGCCAGGATAGCGATCTGACCCGCCACGAATTGGTTGCGCGCCACGGTGGAGATCAGGAGCCCCATCCCCAGCACGACCAGCATGAACAACGCGGAAGCAGCAAGTAGGAGCCAGAAGGAACCCCGCAGCGGCACCTCGAAGAGCCAGAGCGCCATGGCGACGCTCAAGAGCATGCCCCCCATGCCCAGCACGAAATAGGGGAGGAGCTTGCCGAGCAGGAGCTCCCAGATGCGGATGGGCGTGACCATCAGGGCCTCCATGGTCCCCCGCTCCCACTCCCTGGCCACCACCAGGGCCGTCAGCAGGGCCCCGATCAGGGTCATGATCACCGCCACCAGGCCGGGCACCAGGAAGTCCGTGCTGCGCAGGGCCGGATTGAACCAGACCCGCTGCTCCGCCACCACCGGGAGCCTGAGCTCGATCCCCCGGTCGGCATACCAGGCGGCAAGCCAGGTCTGCCAGACACCCTGGATATAGCCGGACGCGATGCGCGCCGTATTGGCGTCCACGCCGTTGAGATAGACCCCCACCGGGGCCTCGCCCCCGGAGAGCAGGCGGCGGCTGAAGTCCTCCCGCAGCCAGACGATCCCGTCCACCCGCCGCTCGGCCAGCGCGCGCTCCGCCTCCTGGATGCTGCCGAAGCGCTGCGGGTTGAAGTACTCCGAGCGATAAAAGCCCGAGACGAAGCTGGCGGTCTGGGTGTCCGGGGAATCGATGACCAGGGCCAGCGGGATGTGCTTGGCATCCAGGGACACCCCGTAGCCGAAGAGCAGCAGCAGCACGACGGGCATGACAAAGGCGATGGCGATGCTGGAAGGGTCCCGCAGGATCTGCAGGCTCTCCTTGCGGACCATGCCGCGCAGCCGCATCCCAACACCACCCCGTGGGCTGTTCATCGATGCTGCTCCATGAGTCCAATGAACGCATCCTCCATGGTAGGGTCCGGGTGCTCGGGGCTCTTGAAGCGTGCCTTCATCTCCGCTGGCGTGCCCTGGGCCAGGGTCTCGCCGTCGGCCATGATCAGGAGTCGGTCGCAATAGTTGGCCTCGTCCATGAAATGGGTGGTGACCAGCACCGTCACGCCCTGCTCCGCAAGCAGATTGATGCGGTGCCAGAACTCCCTGCGCGCCAGGGGGTCGACCCCGGACGTGGGCTCGTCCAGGAACAGGATAGCGGGCTCGTGCATCAACGCGGCGGCCATGGCCAGACGCTGCTTGTAGCCCAGGGGTAGGTCCCCGCTCGCCATGTCCGCATAGCCGGCCAGGTCGAACCCGTCGAGCGCCCAGCGGATACGGCCCTGCCGCGCGGCCCCTCTCAAGCCGTATGCGGCGGCGAAGAAGCTCAGGTTCTGCTGCACCGTCAGGTTCACATAGAGCGAGAAGCGCTGGGCCATGTAGCCGATGCGCCCGCGCGCCTGGGCGGCGGCACGGCGCAGGTCGTGACCCGCCACCTCCAGATGGCCCTGGGAAGCAGGCAGGAGCCCGCAGAGCATGCGAAAGGTCGTGGTCTTGCCCGCCCCGTTGGCCCCCAGGAGCCCGAAGACCTCCCCCCGGTGCACCTCGAAGCTCACCCCCTTGACCGCCACGAAGTCCCCGAACAGGCGCTGCACCCCGTCCACCCGGATGGCCGGACCCGAACCCGCAGACTCGGCCACCGCGGGCATGACCGGGGGCTCGTGGGCCCCGTCGGAGGACTCGGCGCGCAGCCGGCTGATGAAGGCATCCTCGAAGCTGGGGGCCACGGGGCTCACATCGGCCGCCGCGTCTCCGTCCAGGGGCGACAGGTCCGGCAGTCCCGCCTCCCGGGTTACGACCCGCACCCGCTCCCCCTGAATGATGGCGTCCACCACGCCTGGAAGCTCAGAGAGCCGCGTCTGGAGACGGCGCTTGGGCACCCCGGGGATATTGACCAGGAAGGCATGGCCGGCGAGCGGATCGCTGAAGGAGGCGGGCGGACCCTGGCCGAGGAGCCGACCCTGATGGATCAGGATCACCTCGTCGCAGCGCTCCGCCTCGTCGAGATAGGCGGTGCTGAGCAGCACCCCCATCCCCTCCACCCGCACCAGACGGTAGACGATGGCCCACAGCTCCCGGCGGGACACCGGGTCCACCCCCACGGTGGGCTCGTCGAGCAGCAGGAGCCGGGGCGGGCGGACCAGGGTGCAGGCCAGACCCAGCTTCTGCTTCATGCCCCCAGAGAGTTTGCCCGCCAACCGGTCGGTGAATGGCGCAAGGCCCACCATCTGGAGCAGCTCCGCGAAGCGCCCGGCGCGCTCGATCACCGGGACCCCCTGAAGGTCCGCATACAGATCCAGGTTCTCCTGGACGCTCAGGTCCTCGTAGAGCCCGAAGCGCTGGGGCATGTAGCCGATGGCGGACTGGACCTCGAGGGGGCGCTCCGCCACGTCCATCCCGAGCACCAGCAGGCGTCCCCGGTCCGGCTTCAGGAGCCCGGCAGCGAGCCGCATCAGCGTGGTCTTGCCCGCCCCGTCCGGCCCGATCAGTCCCGTCACCTGGCCGCCCGGGACGGACAGGGTCAGGCCCGCGAGTGCCTCGATAGTTCGCCCGCCCGGATGGAACGTCTTGGCCAGATCCTCCAGGACCAGGGCGGGGTCGCTCGCGGTTCCGGTCATCCCAAACCGAACGCCCTAGAAGTCGCTGCGAAGCGCGGGACGCCGCAGTCAGTCCGGCCGATGCTGGGTGAGGTCCCGGCCCCCAACGAGGCATCGACCGGGCTGCGCACCGGCGACCCACCGCGCTGCAGGACATACGTGTCGATCTGTGTCGTGGCCACGAAACGATCCCCGGGACCCTCGCCCACCGAGATCTGCCGATAGCCGAAGTCGAGATCCTGGATCCGCAACTGAACCTACTCCATCGGCTGCAACGCCGTCCGATTAAACCAAACGAAGCGCTTGGTTCAAGCGACGCAGGCGCCGTCCGTCCGCGAGCTTAGTGCAAGGTCAGAAGCTTGTCGCGCACCCGATCCAGCAGGCGTCGGGGCTTCCGCACGGCGAGACTTGATCGGCGACATGTCTTCCTCCCGATATACGGGCTGTTCGATTGTACACATAGACAGTTCGGCGCCCGGACACAAGCACTCGAACGTGCGAGCCGTGCTCCATGCGATACGAACCGACGCCCCGGCTCCGGGTCATTTGCCCAGGAACGGCCGCATAACGCCTGACAGCCCACTCGAGCATCGATCTTCAGGTGCCTGTATCCCGCGGGTTTTGCGACCGGCGAGCCGTCCTGCGAAGCGGAGATATGTGGCAGATGCTGCGACATTCGTGCGTTATCTGGGCAACTGGCCGGATAACTCGCTAATGGAGCGAGCACCACTGCCCGCAAACCCATTGACAAGTTGAGGGACTTTTGATCGACTCCTTATCTGAGGACCTGTTTATCAGGCGGTTCGTCCGGCGAAATCTCGTTGAACTAATCCGCTCCGCGGGGCTTATTGGAGTCCGTTCTCGGCGGCAATTGAAGACCGAATGACGCCGCGATCAGCGGGCGCGCATGGCGGCCCCGTTCCTCGCCCCCATTTCCCCATCGTCCACACTCGAAGGCGGCCCAATCCGGGTCGTTAGCTGAGGATCGGACGATGACACCCTTGCGTCAACGCATGATCGAGGCCACGCAGATGCATGGCTACTCCCCGCGTACGCACGAGAGCTATCTGCTGGCAGTGCGGGGCTTGGCGAAATACACCCGTCGCTCGCCCGATACGCTCGTACCGACGGACTTGCGCGGTTACTTCGAGTACCTCGTCGTCCAGCGCAAGCTCTCCCCGGCGAGCGTGCGCCTGGCCTACCACGGCATCCGCTTCCTGTATCGGGAGGTCCTTGCCTGGCCGGAGGTGGACCTGGACGTGGTCCTGCCCAAGCGCCCCCAGCGCATCCCGGGGCTGCTGACCCGCGCCGAGGTCGCGGCCATCCTCGCCGCCTGCGCGGATCCGCGTTACCGGGCCATGCTCACGGTCTGCTACGGCTGCGGGCTGCGCCTGAGCGAGGTGCTGGCGTTGCGCGTGAAGGACATCGACAGCGAGCGCAAGCTCGTGCGCATCGAGCAGGGCAAGGGCGCCAAGGACCGCCTGGCCCGGATAAGGGGATAAGGGGCCAGGCTCGAGTTATTAGTTATTAAGGCGTGCGGGTCGGAATAATTCCGATAGTCGGCCAACGACAGCAGGAGCGGCAGGGGCCCCGCGCCTGTCTGCAAGCGCTCGCGGGCGAGATCGATCAGCAGCCGATACAGCGTGGTGGTCTTGCCGGAGCCAGGCTCGCCGAGCAGGACCCTGGCGTTGTGGCGCGCCACCGCTTCCCTGATGTCGGCGAGCGGCACGCGCTTCACCTGACGCGCGGCACCCTCGCCGGAGGTCACCAGGGCCGTCAGCTCGGGCTCGATATCGCCCCAGCCATGGGGTGTATCCCACGGCGTCAGCGCCCCGGCCAGCGGCACATAGCGACGCGCCCAACCGGCATAACTGGGATGGACCAGTAGGGCACCGAGATAGGCATCCGGGTCGCCGCGCCGGGCGGCGGCCGGCAGCAGGGCCTCCGCCGCCTCTTTGGACAGGGTGAGATTCAGCTGGTCGCGGCCGACGAAATCGCGTCCTGCCGACACGTTGCCGCCGATCTGGGATCCGCCGCCGGTGTCCACACTGGTCGTCATGGTTATGTCCGTTTCCACGCCCGGGTGCGGAGTGTACCGGGGAGACAGCAGACACCACAGCATCAGCCGCGAACATGGTCGCGGCGAACCCTATAATTGTGCTGAAGATCGACGGGGGACCGACAAGATGATTGCCAACGTTTCAGCCGAAAACACGGTAGCTATCCCACCGGAGATCGGCCGCCGACTCGGGATCAAGCCAGGCGATCGTCTGGAGTGGGAGCCGGTCGAAGGGACCAATACGGTCTTGGTGCGCCGGGTGACGGACCGAGGAGAGCTGGCGCGGCGCCTGTGCGGTTCGGGTGCCAACCTGGCGCCCGAGAGGGATCTGGTGGCCGAGCTCGACGCCGAACGGGAACGCGAGGATCGGGAGCGCTTCCAGTTGTTGGCGCGATGATCTATCTGTTCGATACGTCCGCGGTTCTGATTCACTACCGGATGGGATCCGGATTCGATCGGGTCCTCGCCCTGTTTGAGGACACGGCCAACGTCATCTTGCTGTCTGCTGTCTCCGTAGCCGAATTCGGTCGGGTTCTGCGAAGCATCGGCCTGAGCCCAAAGCAGGTGGCTGAGACGCTGGATGCCTATCTACCCCTTTTCTCCGAGGTAGTGCCGGTAGACGGAACGGTTGCCCGCACCTCGTTGCATCTCGTCGACAAGGTCGCGACACGCCTACCTACGGCAGATTCCTTGATTGCCGCTTCGGCACAGTTAAGAGGCGCTTGTCTCGTGCACCGCGACGGGCATTTCCGGACGATTCCGGCAGAGGTATTGTCGACCATCGACCTTGCTCCGCCGTCCGGCACGAGCGGATGAAGAGAGCATAGCGAGTTCCGGGGACGCGAGTTGCGAGTTCCGGGAGTTCCGGGGACTCGGAGCGGAGTTGGAGTTCCGGTGACCATCAGCCGCAACGAGATCCTCTACGGGCTCAACCAGGCGGACAAGTTCATCCTCGCCATCGTGATCGTGGATGGGGCAACTGCGAGGGGCCCCACTACATCCGCAATCCCTTCCAGCGCGAGCCGGACTTCGAGGTCGCCAGTGTCAACTACAGCCTCGCGGAACTGCGCGCCGCGGCCCAGCCGTCCGGCACAACGCTTTAGGACTGGACATTTTCTCGGACAGAACAGCTGATCGACCTTTAATTTTCATATTACGATCAGTAATATGCGATCCATTCCCACCGGACATTTTCCCGGACAAGAGCGCCGATGCCAGGGCTTGAAGAACACCGGCTGACCATCGAGACTGCCCGTTTCGGCCCCTTCGTCTTCCAGGTGGGTGTCGATCCCGCGGCGGTGGAGACCGCCATCCTGCGCGTCAGCGACGCCCACCTGCGTTTCAAAGGGTCGCCTTTGTCCCAGGTCGCCGGCCAGTTGGAGCGGGAGGTAGTAGTCACCAGCGTCTTCGGCACCAACAGCATCGAGGGCGGTACCCTCTCCGAGGCGGAGACACAACTGGCCCTCGACCTGGACCCGTCGCAGGTCCAGGACATCGAGCGGCGGCGCGTGCTCAACATCAAGGCCGCCTACGACCTTGCGAGCCTTGCGGTCGCGGCCCCCGACTGGCGCCTGGATCTGCCCTTCGTCCGCTCCGTGCACGCTGCCGTCACCGATCGCCTGCCCCACGAGCACAACAGGCCCGGTCTGCTGCGGGACAATCCCAACACGATCGTCACCCGGGTCGGTGACCAAGCCCACGGCGGACGCTACAAACCGCCCCAGTACGGCGGCGACGTGCGGCTGCTCCTGGACTCCCTGCTGCGCTGGCACCAGGAACTGGCCGACCGCCAGGTGCCCGTCCTGATTCGCGCCCCGCTGGTCCACTATTACTACGAGCTGATCCACCCCTTCTGGGACGGTAACGGGCGCGTCGGCCGGGTGCTGGAGGCCAGCCTGCTGCTGCGCGAGGGGTTCCGCTACGCCCCCTTCGCCCAGGCCCGCTGGTACCTCGACCAGATCGACCGCTATTTCACCCTATTCAACCTCTGCCGCAAGGCCCGCGATCGGGGTGCGGCCTACCCCAACACCGAATTCGCACATTTCTTCCTCGAGGGCCTGCGGATCAGCCTCAACGACCTGCACGACCGGGTCAACCGCCTGGTGCATGGGCTGTTGTTCGAGCGCGATCTGAAGCGCCGCCACGACGAAAAGCGCATCAACGCGCGCCAATACGCCATCGTCACCCAGTTGCTCGCCCCCGGGGGACCGGTCGCCTTGGCGGACCTGCGCCGCGCCCCCTGGTACCTGGGCCTCTACGCCCAACGCACCGACAAGACGAAGCAACGCGACCTGCAAGGACTGCGGGAACAGGGTTTGGTGACCCTGGACACCGATAACCGCCTCTGGCCCGGTTTCATGCCGCCTGACGCAAACCCAAGCCACTGAGGAAACGCCATGTCCGCCGGCATCAAGGCCCCCAAGAAGCTCATCGAAGTCGCCCTACCACTGGACGACATCAACGTCGCCTCGGCGCGGGAGAAGTCCATCCGCCACGGACACCCCAGCACCCTGCACCTGTGGTGGGCCCGCCGGCCCCTGGCCGCGGCGCGGGCGGTGCTGTTCGCCCAACTGGTCAATGACCCGGGTGGCGAGCGGGCTGGTATGCGGGCAAGACCAAGGCGCAGGCGGATGAGGAGCGCCTGTTCGACATCATCCGCGACCTGGTGAAATGGGAAAACACCAACAACGAGACGGTGCTGGAGCGCGCTCGGGAGGCTATCCGCGCCTCTTGGCGGGGGACTTGCGAACTGGATAAGGTCAAGCCTGGCTTTGACCCGGAAAAGCTTCCCGCCTTCCAAGACTCCTTCGCGGCGGCGGCTCCATCCCGCTGGAGGCCCAGCGCTTGGGGCTGAAAGCCCACGCCTCGGACTTGAATCCGGTGGCTGTGCTCATCAACAAGGCCATGATCGAGATCCCTCCCCGATTTGCCGGGCGGGCGCCGGTACGGCCTGAGGTGTCCGAGATCGGCAAATCGGCTGCTGTTCCTGGCCGCGGACTTCGATGCCCTTCAGCAACTGAAGGATCAAGCCCGGGTGGTGGTTCAGACCTGGACATCCGCTCGAAAAATTCCTTTTTAAGCAAGTTGCTGCGAGCCGAGATATCCAGGTTAGGAGCACCACCGGCAAACGATTGTTCTTGCTCCTTGGCCGGCCAATGGAGTTTAGTCGCCGACGCTATGCGCCGCAGACACTGCGGCGGAAGCCTTGGCAGCAAGACGCGGGAGATGCTACAACATCATAACGTCGCAGCGTCTTAACGTCACAGGGGCTACCATGGCGACCGAAACCGTCCGATCCACTATCTATCTGGAGCCCGGCCTACATCAGGCATTGCGGCTCAAGTCTGCCGCCACCCGCCGCAGCATGTCCGAGATCGTCAACGACGCAGTGCGCGCCGCCCTGCGCGAGGACGAGGAGGATCTGGCGGCGTTCGCCGAGCGCGTGGCGGAGCCGGCGGTCAGCTACGAGTCGTTCCTGGCGCAGCTCAAGGCCGATGGAACCCTATGAGCTGAGGGTCAAGCGCTCGGTGGCGAAAGACCTGCGGCCCATTCCCCGGCCCCAGGTCCTGCGCATCCTCGAGCGCATGGAGGCTCTGCGCAACGACCCGCGCCCGCCCGGCTGCGAGAAGCTCTCCGGACAGGAGCGCTACCGGGTGCGACAAGGCGACTACCGCATCCTCTACACCGTCTCCGATGCCCAAGTGGTAGTCGAGGTCGTCAAGGTGGGGAATCGCCGGGAGGTCTATCGCGGACGCTGAGGGAATAACCTGCCCCACTTGCTCCAAAGATCGGGGGCTCAGTCGGCACAGGGGTCCGCGTTAAGAAGAAAAGAGAAGAAAAGGGGCCACCATTTAGCTGACCCCGCGCAATGGCACGACCTCTTCTCTCGTGCCCGGACACGCGTTCGTTCATGCCGCGAAGCCCCGCCCCGTCACCGCAAACGCGCCGTCGTTTCTCGTTGGGAAGGCGACGGATCGACTCCGATCCGCACCAGCCACCTTTGTGGATCCAGACCATGGGGCTGTTCCCATGGGGAATAGACACCCGGTCCCCGGTTCGTACGAACCCCAGAAAATCGTCGGTGCCCTGCCAAGGTCCAAGTGGGCCGGGGCCGCGGGTTCACAGATCGCTGGCGCGACGCCCGGCGGGCGCCGTCCAACCCCTTGGTGGCTCGCTGGCAGGGGCGTCTCGGTCACAGGCAGTCCTCCGTGGCGTTTAGGCGGGGATGCGCCGGTGCCCGATCCAGGCTCGACGGCGTTGGGCCAACCCCTTTTCCCGGGTCGCTGGCACATCCCCAAACCGCTCAGGCGAAGGCCCGACCCACCTCGAAGTCGGTGCCGTCGCGCAGAATGTAGTAGCAAGCCCGCGCCAGCTTGTGGGCAACCGTCTTGATGGCCACGATCCCGTTGCTCTTGGCCCGTTTGCGCTGGTAATAGCGCTTGATCGTCGGGTTCCAGCGCACCGCGAAGTTGGCCGCCTCGATGAATGCCCAGGCCAAATACTTATTGCCGTTCTTGACGTTGCCGTGCCCCTTGCGCTTGCCGTTGGAGAGCCGCTCGCTGCCGACGCAACGGCAGTACGAGGCGTAGCGGCCCACCTCGGCGAAGCGCTCGACCGGCCCGGTCTCCAGCACGATGGTCAGGCCCAGGACTTGGCCGATCCCGCTGACCGTCAGCAGGTGGCGGTAGCCCGGACGCAGTCGGACCTGGGCCAGGGCCTGCCGCTCCAGGAGATCGATGGCCGCCTCCTGCCCGCGCATGGCCAACAGGGTGCTCTGCACCGCCAGCGCCACGTTCGCGTCCGGGAGCAGATGCTCGACTGCCTCGGGTGTGAGGCGCCTGACCGCGTTGGCGCTCAAGGAGCGCCCGCGGTTGCGCGCAAGCAGGTTTTGCACCGCCACCAGGTTGGCCGTGTGCTGCTGGACCAAACGCAGGCGCCGCCGCAACAGGTCGCGCACCGCACGTTCCGCTTTGGGGTAGATGTCGCCCTCGGGCAGCAGACCCAGGCGCAGCAGCTTGGCCAGCCAACGGGCATCCGAGTCGTCGTCGCTGTACTTGAGCCCGCTGCATTGCACGATCGCCGCCGTGTTGGCCAGGTGCACCCGGTAACCCGCCTCCATGAGCGCATCAACCAACCAGTACCAGTTGTACGTGGATTCCACCACCAGGCCCTCGATAGCCTCGCGGTAAGGCGCCACAGCTTCCAGGACGGCCGCCGCCTCGTTGCTCAGAGGCTTGCGGTAGACGACATGATCCTCTTCGTCCAACAGGGCCAAGACGCTGTTGTTGGAATGCAGGTCGATTCCGCCGTACAGTTTCATCGTCGACTCCTCCCGCCGGGTCTCCGGCTCAGGTCTTTTCCTACCTTAACTGTAGGCCCGCGGGCGGGGTCGGCTAGATGATCTTCAGGCTCGATAACTCACTGCGGCAACTCGCCCTGCCTTCATCGCCGCCTGATGTTCGTTCGTCCCGCTTGCACACTTCCCGGCGCTGGCCGGTCATGGCTGCGATCTCGTGATCGAAGTACTTGTCGCCGATGAGCTGGTCTTGACTGATAGCCATCCGCAGGTCGTCGAAGGGCTTGTTGTCGAAGGTGCTACCAACAGGTGCAAGTAATTGGTTATCGCGCGTATTCCTGCAGCCGGCAGCGCACACGCACCCGCGCCCGCGCCTCTCGCAGCTTAACGCACTGGACGAGCCGGTCGTGGGGGTCGAAGACGCAAGGCGCGGTGATGACCGCGGTACACGATGTCAGCGGCTGACTGTCAATGTAAATCGTGCGCGGCGGAACATGCACTCATCGTTGCCGAAACAGCAGGAATTGAGCCTGGCGCCTTTCCTCGGCCCCTTTCCTCCGCATTGCAGGCCGGTGACATCAGGCCGCATCGCGAATGCCGGCATGGATCAGGATCTCGTCGCAGGGCGCGAACAGGGCGCCGTCGTCGGCGCGCTCAAGGAGCCCAAGCTCGACTAGATCGGTGACATCCGCGTGCACGTTCTTCTCGTCGCGGCCGAGGGATCGAGCGAGCTGCCGGACATTGAGTCCCTCGTGCGAGGCGACATGGCGCAGAAGCTCCAACCTTTTCACCGTAATGGCGGAAAACAGCTCCCGCAGGCTTCCAAATGCGAGCTTCGGCGTCGTCTCTCCACCGGCCTGAATCGCATGCCAGGTGTCGGCGAACGCGCCTAGGGCTGCCTGCGGACTCGATACACTGATCTCGATTTTGTTCATTCCCACCTCCAACCGGCGAGATGCGCGCAGTCGTTACTGAGACGGCATGGTCAGGTCTTGTAATCCTGCGTCTCTGGGTTGGGTTGTCGCCATGGCCAGACCACTCCGAATCGCGCTTGCGCGGGACCTGTAAGGTTTCGTAATCCCTCACCGCGAGGGAATCAGGCTCGATAGACGGAGCTCCGGTGGCCGACGCGGACGATTTCAACGATCAGGCGGTCGTCTGCGATTGTGTATACCACGCGATACTGTCCTACTCGTATGCGATAGGTCATTGAGGCGCCGGCTGGTTTGCGGCAACCATCCGGTCTTGGGTTGACGCCGAGGGACATGACGGCGTCGAGAATGCGCCGAAGGGTGCCGCGCTCGATGTGCTAGATGTCCTTGCGCGCGGACTCCTTCCACTCAATCCGATAGGAAGCCATCGCGTTCTAGCTCATCCATGACTGCCTCGTGGGAAAGGGTTGGCTCACCGCGGCGCTCGGCGACGATGGCCAAGTCCGCGAGGTCCTCGATCATCGACTCGTATTCTTCGATCGGCAGCACGACGGCCTTGCGATGTCCGTTGGCGTCCGTGATGTACTCGGGATGAAAGGCGTGCTTGGCGTTCACGAGAGGCTCCGGGAAACCGTAGGAGGTGGCAAACATAGCCCATGGCAGGTACCGAGACAACGACGCGTGTCATGGGTTGGTCCCGGGGAGCACAGGGACAGGTCTTGTTATCCTGCATTTTTGGATCAGAACACAGACGAACGTCTTGATGTAGTCCTTGGCTTGGACTGCTTGCTCACACGGCATCCTCATGCCCCGAGAGGTGGTGCTCATCAGGGTGTAGCCGCTAAGGTAGCGAAGGAGCATGAGGTGTGTCTCGGTGCGAGCTGTACCGCCTCAGCGGGATGTCCACCTACAATCCCAACTATTTCCTCATCCGAATCCGACCGGCCGTCAACACCGACGCGTTCAGCTCGATCGCCAACGCGATGCAGCAACGCCGGGATCATGTCCGGTACTCCGGCCAGAGTGCCCCGTGGAGCGGGTGGCCAGTGCCTCCGAGGTTTCGGGTGGTCCGCCTAATTCGCGAGGCCGAGGTGTTGTATCGCGTCCGGAAGGATGAAGGCGAAGTCGACGGCCGCGAAGCCGATGCGGATTGTCTGACCTTGGCCACTCATGGCCGGCTCTATCAACCGGGGGATATGCATCATGAAATTGGCCCGTGAAGGTATCCAGTTGTCCTTCGACATCACGGGTGTCGGACCGCCCGAGTATGTCCTTGTTCATGGCCTCGGCGGAGATCGGACCCATTTCGCCCCGCAGAGGGCGTATTTCTCCCGCAGGGGTCGGGTCTTGATCCCGGAGCTTCGTGGACATGGCGACAGCGACAAGCCGGAGGAGGGGTACTCGATCGAACGCCTCGCGGAGGATATCGCCTGGCTCTGCGCGCAGCTCGGTCTGGAGAAACCCATCATCGCGGGTCAGAGCTTGGGCGGGAATATCGCGTTGGAGGTCGCGGCCCATCATCCGGATCTGGTTGCCGGTGTCGTCTGTCTCGACTCGGGCGTGCTCTTTCCGGACTCGGCGGGTGCCGTGTTTGAAGCCTATCTCGAGGGACTCAAGGGGCCGAGCTTCTCGGACGCGACCCGGAAGATCGTTGCGGACTCCTGTCTGCCGACGGATCACTGCCGCGCCCATGTGGAGCAGACCTTTCTCGCCACACCGCAACATGTGATGGTCTCCACGTTCGAGGGGATCTTCCCGTGGAACGCGCATCGGGCGCGTGACTGCATCAAGGCCTGCCGAGTCCCGGTTCTCTATATCCAAGCGGCGCATCTCCTTGCCGACCTGGATGCCTTTTCGGAGCTGTGCCCACACCTGGTGACGGCCAAAGCGGTCGGCTCCGGGCATTTCCTGGCCCTCGAAGTCCCGGAGCAGGTCAACGCGATGATCGACCGTTTCGTCTCGCTGTATCTGCCGGGAGCGGCGTAGCGCCAGCCCGCATCGCTCGCTGCTCGCGGAGCATTTCGGCGTCGGTCTCATGACCGTTCAGCCGGAGGGTGCGCGATAAGGGGTCGCGGTCTTCAGTGCGTCAGCGCTTCGTACGCTGGTTCAGAAGCGCCTTGAGGCGGGCGATCTCGGCGAGGGCAGCTTCCTTGTCTTGGAGCGCGGCCTCCTTGTCCCGGAGTGCGGCCTCCTTGGCCTGTCGCTCGGCGTCCGCAGCTTCAAGTGCGGCCTGCTCGGCGGCGCGCCGCTCTTCGAGCTCGTATGCGACGGCACGCTGCACACGTAGGGCCTCTTGGCGCGACTGATACCGGTGGTAATCGCGCTCCTTCTCGGAAAAGGCGTTCAAGGTGCTCATGGCGGACCTCATGATGGGGGGCTGCATCCAGGCGGGCAGCCGGGTCGGATCCACGGTCTCTCCGTCCTTGAGGAATTTCAGCCAGCGTTCGGCGTCGGTTTCGACCGGCTCAACGTCGAATTTACTCAATTCGAAAAGGCGGATGGTCCCGTGATCGACGAGCGACCGGTCCCGGTCGTCGCGCAGCCGATAGCGATGGGCGTACTCGGGCCGATCCCGGAACAGGGTCGCGTCGAGGATCCAGATGGCATAAACCCGCTGCAGCTCACGGTAGTCTCCGCCGCTTTGCAGCTGTTGGCTGAACAGGTCCGCCCAAGTATAGAGGATGCGCGGGGCGAAGTTGGCGAAGACGACGAGTTGGATCTCGATCTGAAAGATCCGCCGCGCCGCGTCGCGCGCCTTCACGTCGACGACGGTCAGCTTGTCGTCGAGGGGTCACTTCTCAAAAACCGAGGGCGTCGCCGAAGCGTTCAGGAACTCGTAACAGCGCTCCGCGGTGTCACGCATGCCCCCGGCGCTCCGCGCCAAGTGCCACCATGGCCAAAGCGACAAACGAAGCCCCGTGACCGCGCTCCTTTTTCAGCTCCCTTGCCCTCAAATCCTGCCGACACTAAAATCAGAGCCTAATTTATAGCTTATTCGAGTGGCAACGATGGATACGATTTACGCTGACCAAACCATCAGTATGTCCGAGTTCAAGAAAAACCCGGCGCAAGTGCTGCGCACAGCCGGCGATAAGCCGGTGGCGGTACTCAACCACAACCGCCCCGCCTTCTACATGGTGACACCCAAGTTGTTCCAGTTACTCGTTGAAGAACTGGCCGATCACGACCTGGTGGAGATTGCCCGGGAGCGTCTGACTCGCAGACACACGGCCATCGATGTCGAGGTCGACCAGATCTGACGACGTTGTGACGTACCGACTTCAGTTCTTGCCCGAGGCGCTTGAGGAATGGCAGGCGCTGGATGGAAGCGTCAAGGCATTGCTGCGCAAGGCCCTCAAGAAACGGCTAGAGCAACCACGCGTTCCGGGGTCTGAACTTCACGCCGAGCTACGCCACTGCTACAAGATCAAACTGCGCAAGATGGGGCACCGGCTCGTCTACGCCGTTGAGGACGATGTGCTGGTCGTGCTGGTACTCTCGGTCGGCAAGCGAGAGGAGATGGCGGCCTACCTGCAAGCCATCGAGCGGCTTCTGACCAAAAGACCGAACTGATCGATGCCCCAGGTTCGAAGTTTAAAACTCGTCCCACACGTTCCGAGGGCGCCTGCAGCGCTCGGGCTCGTGGGTCCGAGAAAGGGCTCTGACACCTCTATTCTTTTAGGTGATTAGCGTCGTGCCTCAGCCAGCGATTTTCGAGCCGGCAGGCTCACGGAATGAGCCACCCCCGGGCGCACACTGTCGGGCATCTCCACCCGCAGCGAGGCCGACGGCGATGCCGCAGAACCCGATTCAATTCCAGCCGGGCATGTCCCTGGACGATTTCTTCGCACGCTACGGCACCGAAGCCCAGTGCGCGGCGGCCCTGGAGGCGTCGCGTTGGCCGCAGGGGTTCGTCTGTCCGCACTGCGGAGCGACGGCGCACAGCCGGTTCCACGCCGACGGGCGGGAGTACCGGCAGTGTGCACAGTGCCGGGTCCAGACCTCGCTGACGTGCGGGACCCTGTTCGAGAGCTCCAAGCTGCCGCTGACCAAATGGTTTCAAGCCATGTACCTGGTGACGCAGAACAAGAACAACCTCTCGGCACTGTCGCTCAAACGGCATCTCGGCGTGTGTTATCGCACCGCCTGGCGGCTCAAGCACGAACTCCTCGAAGCCATGGCCGAGCGCGAGTCCGGCCGGCTGCTCACCGGCGTGGTCGTGGCCGACGATGCCGTGGTCGGAGGCAAGCGCGGACGCGGCGCCGAAGGCAAAGCCGCGTTCA
>JBGSOR010000053.1:0-5865 GCA_041738985.1 Chromatiaceae bacterium
CCGCCGCGCCCCGGGCATCGATATAGGCCAGTGCCCGGTCGATCCGGCGCAGCGTCGCCTCCTTGCCCACGAGCTGGAGGGTGGCGTCGATGCCGGGGGAGGCGGCGCGCCCCACGATGGCGACCCGCAAGGGCTGCGCCACCTTGCCCATCTTCTCTCCCAGCTCCTCCGTTACCCGCTCCACCACATGGTGCAGGGTCTCCGGGGTCCAATCCTCCAAGGCCAGCAGATCGAAGGCGGCACGCAACCGGGTCAGTGGCTCCCGGGCGGCCGGCCGCAGGTGCTTCTTGGCGGCATCCGGGTCGTAGTCGTCGAAGTCCTTGAAGCAAAAAGCGGAGATCTCCGCCAGCTCCACCAGGGTCTTGGCCCGAGGGGCCTGGTGCTGGACCACCAGGCCCAGGTCCGGCCCTTCGGAGGGGTCGATCCCCAGGCGCCCCAGGTGGGGGCTCAAGAGCCGCGCCACATGGGCCGGGTCCGCGGACTTCAAGTACTCCTGGTTCAGCCAGTCCAGCTTGTCTGTATTGAACGTGGAGGCCGCCTTGTTCACGTCCGCGATGTCGAAGAGCGAGATCATCTCGTCCAGGGAGAAGATCTCCCGGTCCCCATGGGACCAGCCCAGGCGCACTAGATAGTTGAGGAGGGCCTCCGGCAGATAGCCCGCATCGCGATACGATACGACGCTCACCGCCCCGTGGCGCTTGGAGAGCCGCGCCCCGTCGTCCCCCAGGATCATAGGCACGTGGGCATAGCGCGGGGGCTTCGCGCCCAAGGCGCGCAGGATATTGATCTGGCGTGGGGTATTGTTGATGTGGTCGTCGCCGCGGATGACATGGGTGATGGCCATGTCCGCGTCGTCCACCACCACCGCCAGGTTATAGGTCGGCGAGCCGTCCGTGCGGCGGATGATGAGGTCGTCCAGCTCCGCGTTATTGAAGGCTATGCGCCCACGGATCAGATCCTCCACCAGCACCGCCCCCTCGTCCGGATTGCGGAAGCGGATCACGTGGGGCTGATCCGGGTCGATCTGGCGGTGGCGGCAGTGTCCGTCGTAGCGGGGCTTGGCCTTTGCCGCCATCTGGAGGTCGCGGATGCGATCCAGGCGCTCCTTGGGACAGTCACAGCGATAGGCGAGACCGCGGGCCAGGAGGTCCTCGATGACGGCGCTGTAGCGGTCGAAGCGCTCGGTCTGATAGAAGGGACCCTCGTCGTAGTCGAGGCCCAGCCAGGTCATGCCCTCCAGAATCGCATTGACGGACTCCGCGGTCGAGCGCTCCAGGTCCGTGTCCTCGATGCGCAGGACGAACTGCCCCCCATGCTTGCGGGCATGCAGATAGCAGAAGAGCGCAGTGCGGGCGCCCCCCACGTGCAGATAGCCGGTCGGGGACGGGGCGAAGCGGGTACGGACTGTCATGGTCGCTCGGGTCTGGCAGGGTCCTGGCTGGCAGGGGGAGGGCGAATTCTAACAGGCCGGGGCAGGCCGGCCACGCGCTTCGGACGCGGCCCTGGACCGGCTGGGGGCCATCCGGTATGTTCATCCGATGCGATTTGCGGAGTCCGACGACAGCAGCGGGTACCTGGTCCAGGCCTACGGGCCGGAGGGCATCCGTGTCGGTGCCCGGCTCTACGCCCGGGGCCTGGTCCTCGCACCCCAGCGGATCGTCGAGGACTGGGGACCGGTCAGACTGGAGCTCTTGGACGCCGGCCACCTCCAGCCCCTGATCGACCTCCACCCTGAGGTGATCGTGCTCGGCACCGGTCGCTCGCAGGTCTTCCCCGACCCGACCGTCTATGCCGAAGCGCTTGCCCGCGGGATCGGCTGCGAGGTCATGGACACGGGCGCCGCCTGCCGCACCTACAACATCCTGGTGTCCGAGGGCCGGCGGGTGGTCGCGGCTCTGTTCCCCTGGTAACGGCCGCTCCCTCGCCATGGACCGCAAGTACATCCTCGGCATCGTCGCTGCCGCCCTGATCGGGTTTGTCGGCGTCATGCTCCTTATGCCGCCGAGCATCGACGACGGCACCGTCCGGCTCCCCTGGCGAGCCGCCCTCGACCCCGCCGGGCGCACCCAGGTCTTCGGCTTCACCCTGGGAGAGACCCCACTCGCGGAGGTCCGCCGGGTCTTCGAGGAGGACGGGACCTTGAGCCTCTTCCACAACCCGGGACGTCCCGAGCCCTTTGCGGTGGAAGCCTACTTCGCGCAGATCTATCTCCAGAGTCTGCGGGCGGATTTCGTCGTCACCCTGGACCTGGACCAGGCGACCCTCGGCCAGATGTACGACCGCGGCCTGCGGATCAGCCAGCTGGAGAGCGGGGCCAAAAAGGTCAAGCTCGACCCCAGGGACGCGGAGACCCTGGCCGCCCGCCCCGTACGCGCTATCGCCTACCTGCCCCAGGCGCGTCTGCCCGAGCCCATCCTGGAGCGCCGCTTCGGCAAACCGGAGGAGCGCCGCACCGAGCCCAAGACCGGCATCGTGCACTGGCTCTATCCCGGCCGGGGCATGGACATCGCCCGGGATCCCAAGGGCAAGATCGTCATCCAATACGTCAATCCAGCCGATTTCGATGCACTCGTGTCGCCTTTGGACGCGCCGGCGGCGGACGAGCCGCAGACCGGGCAACCACCGGGGCGATAGGGCGCAGGCGATGCCCCGGCTAGCCGGTCCCGGCTTCTCCCCGCGCCCGGGCTCTGCTGTCGACAAGCCGCGCGCGATTGGGCAAGCTCGGAGACATCAAGGCAAGGCCACCTGAGACCCTCGGACATGACCGCCAGGCTGCAACCCAAGGCCCCCGAAGGCCCCGCCCTGTACGACACCGACGTCGTTGCCTGGGCCAACGAGCAGGCGCGCCTGCTGCGCGCGGGCCGACTCGCGGAGCTGGACATCGAGCACATCGCCGAGGAGATCGAGGACGTGGGCAAGAGCGAGCAGCGTGAGCTGGCGAACCGGATGGCGGTGCTGCTGGCCCATTTGCTCAAGTGGCAACGCCAGCCGGAGCGGCGCGGGAGCAGCTGGGATGCCACGATTCGCCACCAACGGGAGCGCATCGCACGGCGTCTGGAGCGGACCCCAAGCCTGAAGAGCTGCCTGACCGACGCCGATTGGTGGGCGGACGCCTGGGGCGATGGCCGCATGGACGCGGCGCGAGAAACGGGTATCGGGTTCGATGGTTTCCCCGCCGTCTGCCCCTGGACCTCGGCCGAGGTTCTCGATCCCGGCTGGATGCCCGGGTAGCCCGTCGTGATCCGGACGCCGGGGGGCGCCGGGGCTTCGGCGGGCGCGACACAGGCGCCCATGCACTCTTGCAGGCAGGGCTATTGGGCAATAACCCCATCGCGCTGCTCGGATTGGACGCCTGATCGGAGCCTGCGGCGCGGGTCGGTCTCCTAGCCCTCGCCCGCGCGCGCCCTACTCGCCCAATAAGATCAAGGCACGGCCTTCTGCGGCGTTGCCGACTCCTCGATCATCTTGCTCAGCTCTTCCGGGGTAAGCGTGTCGTCGTAGATCCCCGCGCCGACCTGGATGTCGGATTTGAAGGAGACGGGGGCGCTGTGGGCATAGGAGATCTTACGCGACGCCTTCCCCTCCCCGGGCTTGGGCCACCAGTATTCCACCCAGCCGCCATTCGGTTTCGCGCCCGCCTTACAGAGGTCTTGGAAGAGCGGGTGATCCTTGTCGTCGCGCATCTGGAGAATGGGCCTACCCACCAGGTCAGGGCGCAGGGGGTGGGCGATCATCACGTTGTCGCGGCAGCTATAAACGAACACATAGCTGTCTTTCCATACCCAGCGGGCGTCTTTGTTGTTGTTGAAGTCCGAAAAGCCGGCCAGGCCCTTCTCGTTCAGGTACTGGACTGCCTCGCGTACCTTGGCCACCACCTCTTGGGCTGTGGCGGCGGACGAATCGTCGGCCCAGATCGTAGCGGGGGCGGCGCCCAGGGTCAGGGCCAGACCGGCCAGGGCGATTGTGGATCTTCCCATCGTCGAGTCCTCTCTTGTGGTTTCTATCGATTCGGATGAAACGATCGGCGGTGCGCTCAGACCACCCAGGGCCGGCCTGCGGGCAGCAGCTCGCGACCGTAGAGCTCGTTCAGGATAATGCGCGCCATCATGTACCAGGCGGTGAGCGCACAGGCGATCAGGACATAGCCGGCGACCGCGGTCATGGCCGGATAACCGAAGTGCGCGAAGTCGAGCAGGATGAAACCCGCCAATAGCAGCGTGAAGGTGATGGCCATGGCGCCGTGGATACGCATGGAGCCGACCCAGAGGATGGCAGTGAAGAGGGTCCAGGCCACCAGAAACCAGCCGACATCTTGAGTGCTTGCCTTGAAGAGGTCGTAATTGTTCGCGATCAACATCAGTGCCAGCGCGATCCAGAATGCGCCATACGAGGTGAAGGCGCAGTAGCCGAAGTTGTTTCCGGTCTTCTGCTCCTGAATCCCGGCGATCAATTGCGCCAGGCCGCCAAAGATGAGCCCGAGCCAAACCACAGGCCCGATGCTAGGCATCCAGCCAACGTTGTGGAATTGAAGGACCATGGTGGTAAGACCGAAGCCGGCCAGTCCGACCACCGCCGGGTTGCCGAGTTTTTGTTCTGCCATCTTTTGTTAACCTGCCACATGAAGAGTATAGGTTTCCTGCGGGATCGCAGGCCCCGGCATCATAACCCAGTTTCGCTCGCTTAAGACCTTCGGGTTGCGAGGGGCCATAGGCCGAGCTATTGCCCATAAGCGTCGGCTGCCGCAAGGCATCAGGAAACCCCCGCCAGCCTCACCGCCTCTTCCACATCGACCGAGACCAAGCGGGAGACCCCGGGCTCGTGCATGGTGACGCCGAGCAGCTGGTCGGCGATCTCCATGGTGACCTTGTTGTGGCTGATGAAGATGAACTGGACCTGCTCCGACATGGAGCGGACCAGCTCGCAGAAGCGGCCGACGTTGGCGTCGTCCAGGGGCGCGTCCACCTCGTCCAGCATGCAGAAGGGGGCGGGGTTCAATTGGAA
This sequence comes from Chromatiaceae bacterium, assembly GCA_041738985.1. Classification (GTDB taxonomy): domain Bacteria; phylum Pseudomonadota; class Gammaproteobacteria; order Chromatiales; family Chromatiaceae; genus Thiodictyon. The sequence continues at coordinate 5,002 of JBGSOR010000053.1, forward strand.
GATGGCGAAGACGAGGGCCACGGCGGTGAGCGCCTTCTCGCCGCCCGAGAGGAGGTGAATGGTGGAGTTGCGTTTGCCCGGCGGGCGGGCCATGACAGTGACACCGGTCTCGAGAAGGTCCTCGCCGGTCAGGTCCAGATAGGCGTGTCCGCCGCCGAAGAGTCGGGGGAAGATCTGCTGGAATCCGTGGTTGACCTGGTCATAGGTGTCCTTGAAGCGCCCCCGGGTCTCTCGGTCGATCTTGCGGATAGCGGCCTCCAGGGTTTCGAGCGCCCGGAAGATGTCCGCGTGCTGCTCGTCCAGGTAGGTCTTGCGCCGCTTCTGCTCCTCGTATTCGTCGATGGCGGCGAGGTTAATGGCGCCCAGGCGTTGGATGCGGACGCCGACCTTGGCGAGCCGTTCCTGCCATTCGATCTCGTCTGCCGCCGGGTCCAGACCTTCCAAGGCCGCGTCGGGGGAGCTGCCCAGCTCGGTCAGCTGCTCTTCGAGAGTCCGGCGGCGCACCAGTCGCTCCTGCCGCTCCAGGCGCAGGGTATCGAGTCCCCGCTGGTCGCTCTGGGCCGCCTGCTCGACCCGATGCCGCTCCTGCTCAAGGGCTCGGACCTCCGCATCCAGGGACTCCAGCCGATTGCGCGCCGCGGCCAGCTCGGCCTCCACCTCCACCCGCCGAACGAGCTGCTCGTCCAGGCGCTCCCGTTGCTCGGCCAGTGGCTCGACGGACTCCTCCAGGTCGTCAATTAGCTCGTCCCGGCGGGCCTGGAGCTGTGCCTGCTGGTCGCGGGCCCGGGTCTGGCTGCGCAGGGTTGCCTCCCGGGCAGCGCGGTTGGATTCGACGCCCACCCTTAGTCCCTGCGCACGGTCCCG